>CAYFYO010000141.1:0-7368 GCA_964347335.1 uncultured Thermodesulfobacteriota bacterium | reverse complement strand
GAATGCCTGCGACCTCCATCCGGTTCCGCAGCATTTCACGAAGTTGATCGGATGAAGCCGAAGCTGTGAGGCTCGTGAGTCCGGCCAATCCTTGGGCTGAAATTAGGAAAATCAATACCGAAAAAAGTCTCTTCATAAGCGCTTCAGACACCATCAAAAAGCTGAAAGTACTCCTTCAGGCCTTATCTTCAGATCACCACGGCCGCTTCTCCGGATCAGTGGGGAGCTGGCAATGGAAAATACGCAACATAAATGATTCCGATTCTTTTCCCGCACATCCACTGGCCGTCACCAGGCCTTTCTTAGACGGTCAAAGCCCTCAAGGGTTCAAGCAAGTCAGCAGATCCAGGTATAGATCAGCAGCAAGGCATACCTGTTCAAAAGAAACTGACTCATCAGGCACATGGGCCTTCTCTAACCTGCCCGGCCCCAGCAGCACGGGTAAGACCCCTGCTTCCCACAGCTGATTGGCATCAGAATGACTCCTGAATGGCTGAGGCTCCCAAGGAAGGGATCGCTTCGTGTAAATCGTTCTCAGAGCCTCCACCACGGCACCCTTTTCCGGCAGCTCGTACCCGCCGTCGATCGTGACAAATTGGATATTGGCGTTGAGGCCAGAACCTCTTTTTCGCTCCCTGCCAAAGATATCTTCCATTTCAAGAACGATCTCGCCGACAGGAGCCGTGGGTGGCAGATGCACATCGAGCCATGCTTCACATCGGTCCGGTACAGCGAAACCAGCCTGGGAACTGAAAAGATCCCGAATATTACATACGGCTTGTGGCTCTTCCCGCTCCATATGGTTTTTTATCTCCAAGATGAGATGCAGCACGGCTTCGATCGGGTTTTTTTGGGTATCTGCGAGAGAGGCGTGTATGCCCCTTCCGGACGCGCAGATCTGGATCTCCAGGTACCCATAATTGCTGAGACAAGGCTTGAGATCCGTCGGCTCACCGATGATCGCCCAAGGGAAATGAAAGTCTTTAACCAACTGCCCCGCTCCATCCCCCTCTTCCTCCTCTCCGACTACCAATGCCAAAGCAGCCGGTGACCGAGAACCATCGGATTCACAATGAGCCAGGTAGGCTTCTACCATGGCAGCGCATCCGCTTTTCATGTCAGAGGCACCCAGGCCCATGACCACATCACCCTTCTCCTCGTATTCATAGTGGTCCAAGTCATAGGCGCTTATCGTATCCAGATGGCCCACGAACGCCAGCGGAACCTGGGTGTCTGGCGGCACAACCACGATATTGTAACGGTGGCCATCTACGACCTGCCGGATAGGTCGCAGTCCATGCTTTTTCAGATAACCATGGAGAAAATCGAGAATCTCCCGCTCCTTTCCGGAGGGGCTATAGATATTGATGAGTCGCCGCAGCAACTGCTTCAGGCGCTGGGGCTGGATGACGGGAGTTGAATTATCCATGATTCTCCTGAGAAAACTGGGCCTGGCCATGTCCACCCTTCCTCTTTCCCGACAATATCCGCCGGTGTGTCGCCAGATTGAGCTTCAGGTAGACATGCTTCTGTGGGTCACCAAATCCCATCTTTTGGAAAAACCGGAGGGCCGGCAGATTGTCAGCCTCCGTGTCGACGAGGAGCATGCGAACACCACTTTTCTCCATGAGATCTCGAAAGCGATTGAAGAGCCTTTTTGCAATGTTTTTTCCTTGAAAATCTGGATCCACTCCAAGCCACACCAGGTGACCATATTTCCAGGCCGAATGGTTCTTGATAATTGTCGTTCCTAGAACGAATCCGATGATCTGCCCATCTAACTCAGCCACCAAACAGAACTCTGGATCTCCCTGGTAAGCGGAAATGATCTCAAATGCATCCCAGGTCCGATAGAGGTTGGGAACCTTCTCAGCCCTAAAAAGCCTCTCACCCAGATGAAAAACAGCAGCGAGGTCGTCGATCTCCATTTGACGGATCTCAAAATCCGGGTGCTTCTTTTGTGTTTTCAAATCTTCTGGCTTTTCCATCGGTAGTTACATTCCCTCCTTGAACTGCCTCTCTCCACATGAGTCGGTTGTTTCAAAGAAAGACTGCATTCGAAAAAACTGCGAACATAGGATGCCGTTACCGCAAAAAAAGTGGGTAACCATCAGCCCTTTGGAACTCTTTTCTGCTTTCGAGCAATCTCTTGACCGAAATGGATCCTTTCTTCAAGGGTTAGCCGATCTGTCCTCTCTAAGTCGACCGCACGTAACCTCGGAAGAAGCCCCATTTGATTGGCAATCTGGATGCTCAGTCCGGGTCTCGCATTGAATTCCAATATCATGGGGCCCTTTCCCCTATCGAGCACGACATCGACCCCTATGTAGCCGAGTCCCGTCATCTCGTAGGCCGATGCCGAAATCTTCAATATTTCTCCCCAAAACGGAATGTTGATCCCCTCGATCGGCTGATTTGTGTCTGGGTGACGACCGATGACTCGATCATGGTGAACTCCCAAAAGGGTAATACCCTCTCCCAAGTCGACACCGACGCCCACGGCCCCTTGATGGAGGTTCGCCTTCCCATCCGATTCTCGTGTCGGGAGTCGAACCATGGACATAATGGGAACGCCTCTGTAAACGATAACCCGTATATCGGGTATACCTTGAAATGCAACCATCTCAAAAACAGGAGCAACTTCAACCTTATATTCCATTAGGGCTTTGTCGTCCTGTCCCCCCAGGGAATAGAGGCCGGACAGAATCCCTGAAATATAATGCATCAAATCTTCGCGAGATATCGTCTCACCACTGGCTTTCTCGAAGACCTCCCCGTCATGTCCCGCAATAACGAGTATGCCCTCGCCCCCACTTCCCATGGAAGGTTTCACGACGAACTGATCGTGCCGAGTCGCCGTTTCAAGGACTTCTCGAATTTGATGGTGATAGTGAATGACGCCATAGAGTTCGGGAACATTTATCCCTTTCTCTAGGGCCAGTTTTTTCGTGAGCAATTTGTCATCAACAAGAGGGTAATACTTCCTCGGGTTGACAACGAGCGTGTAGTTTGCGTTCCTCTGGTTGATTCCCAGTACGCCCCGTCTATCCAGAACGTTGAACCACATAGCGACTCATCCAACCACGCCAGCTTTAATCTTCGCCTGTGATAAAGCTGTGAAAGCGAAAATACTCTGTTAAACGATAACCCGTGTAACGGCCCAGGAGAATCTGAATGCCAATGAGGGCAAAGAGGATCTCCGGAAAAGCAAAGAAGAATTCCTGACTCGACCGAACCGACATCACGAAATACCCAGATGTAGAGACCAGAAGTGTCCCCAGGGACACCTTGACCGCTTCCTTCCCGCCCCTTTCCATGAGAATAATAGAAAGCCTCTCGATCGTCATCGTCATGATCACCATGGGAAATAAGGCCACGGCTAAGACCCTATATATCCCTATATGATGGCCAATGAGGGAGGTAGAGGCCAGAATGATGACGAGAACGGTTACAATCACCGCGAGCCGCGGGACCACCAAAAGCTTGAGTCTATCCATAAACCATCTTGAGGCAAGGCCGAGGGAAATGACGATCGAGAACAGGACGAGTCCCCATCCCAGTTTTGTGTTTCTGAAGGCAAGCGCGATAAGGACGGGCATGAAGGTCCCAAAGGTATTGATGCCAATGATGTTTCTGAAGATGGAAACAACCAACGCACCTAGGGGAATCAATAGAATGATTCGGAAGACCTGTTGGATTTCCAAAGGAAGCGAAAAGAGTGACCATTCATACGCTCTTGCACCTGCTTTCGTGGCCGTCTCATAGAAAAGACCGAAAGTCCGTTGGGTCTCTTTTCTCATGGAATAGCTGTAGTCGAGTTCTTCCACCCCAGACGATGTGATGAAGGGTCTCTCCCCGCTGAAGAGTATCAACATATTCTCTGGCAATCGAGCAAACAAGCGGTTTTCGATATCCACGGGAATCCATTTGCCACCGAGAAACACTGACACCCAGCTGTGGATCTTCTTCTTCCGGAAATTCTCTTCCAGGACTATCCCGTGGACTGATCGCGCAGGAATACCTGCCATTCGGGACAAGTGGATAAAGAGTTCCCTTTTTTGAGCAATCGTGCCCTTCCTGGTCTTGATCGGCCCGACCAAGGCAGGCTCTCTCGAAAGAGGGACCGTTGCCACAGCTTCCGTCAAAAAACGATAAATTGTCTTTATCTTCTCCAGGCCGGTTTTCTTCTCCCCGATTAATTCCTTCAGGAACCCCTTGATTTCGACACCGATGGATTCCATTTCGGTTTCGGTATACAGGTACTGAAGCACGTCAGGCGGGTATTTTCCTTCAAGCGCCCTGCCATCCAAGTTATATATCCTGGGTGTTGTCTGGACTGTCGCCCGATAGAATAGTGGCAACGCATCTTTCAGTTGTCTCCCCCGCCATTCGATAAAAGCGTTGCTATTCTCCGTTCCGATGACAAAATAGAATTCGTTTGATACAAAGTCCTCTCTCAAGACCACTTGGCCTCGATCGCTGCGAGGGAGGAAATGGCGAATCACTGCCTCTCCCTCAACACTCTGACCCTCAATCTTCAGCTCAAGGGTCCAGAGATTCTCTACCGGCTTCGAAACAAGGGGATATCTGAGAAAGAGAATCTTATAGAGCAAGAGCCCGGTAAAGAGTGCGATAAAAGCATAGGCAATAAGGAGGGTTTTCTTCCTCGATTTGATCGCTTCTTCCATCCTCAGTTTTATGCGTGAATAAAGGAATTTTGAAGGCTATTCTGCCCCACAGGTTTTTTTTGAGGTGTATTTCTTGCTCACGTCGATGACATAATCTCCTTCCAAGGCCGTTCGGCCGAGGATCATCCGGTAGTTCATTTCTCCACGGTCGGCTAAGTTCACCCGGATCCTTTTTGTAATTCCCGCCAGACATATCTCCAGTTCGATTTCTGGTCTTGTCACAGTCTCAGCGCCCGATCTCCTGATTCGGACCTGTCTCAATATGTTAGTCTCAACAATGCGATGCCGTCCATTGATATCCGTTGTTCGGAAACGGATCCTGGAGTCAGCCGGCCTATCCTCTCGTTGGACGTATTTCATTTCAAGAGCATGAATAGAGGAACTCTTCGCACCTGTATCGATCTTTGCCCTTAGCACGAAGTCATATTGAGGCAGGTACACATTTTCCAGCCACCCAATGATCCTCTTCTCATCAGCGGAACCACTCTTTTCCACAATCACACCCATCGAAGTCATAAGAACGAAGGTCACAATCCAGGAGAATTTCCCGGGCATCGTCTCTCATCCTTTCATCACATCATCGCGAATCATCCCGCCTTTACCAGGTGACAGTATACCATGCCAAGCGAAACAAGAAATCCTTACAGTCGATCTCGTGTGCTGCGACAAATCGGGGTGAAAAAAACAGATTCCTCAGGCCCCAGTACGAGAGACTCGGACCTTATCCTATATGCTTCGAACTTATCCTGTATCGATGCCCTGAGAAAGCAAGCGGAGGGGAAAGGGCCGCAATGCAGAGAAGAGAGATGTTGGAGAAAAGGTCTCAAGGATCAGGTTTTTCTATCTTCAGGTCCTTCACGTCGCACTCCAGGCCCCGGACCGATTTAAGAAAAAACAAGAGAGACTCAAGATCCCAGTCTGTGGAGACGTAGACATCACACTTCCTCTTTGTCGGGAGGTCCTCGATCCTCACGGTATATCTTATGCAGGAAACCTCCTGAGTTACCGGCAATTCTCAAGACCCTCACTCTAGCCTGTGCCATTTTCCGAAGGCGCTGGCTGCAATATCCTCCTCCAACCGACCGCCCTCGCAAAAAAGGCCGCCGACTCACTGACACCCGCCGCAGATCTTATATCCTCGATTCCCTTCCCTCGGCGCACCTCCCGCCCTCCGAAGGATCAAAAGGGCCATGGCAAGCACCAGCATAGCCAGCTTCAGACCTGCAGATTCGGTGAATCTCTGAAATTGGTTCTAAATTTTGACGCTTCCAAAGCGGCTTCAGGGCTACCCTTTTTAGCCGACGACTCTCACGCAGTTGTGGGTTCCAAATGGATTTTCCACCCTATCCGACGCGTTGGAATCATCGCACCATGCACCGTCTGAATAGAAACGATACTCATACCTACCGGGTTCGAGACTGATATCGGCAGTCCAAGTCTCTCCATTCTTTTTCTTCATCATGACCGCTGCCACATCCCAACCATTGAAATCACCGGCCAAGGATACCTTTTTTGCTTCCGGTGCATGGAAATCGAATTGGACTCTCTTCGTCTGCGTTCTCTTCTTGATAGATGGTTTTTTCGCCATTCTGCTTCTCCTTTTTCGTTATTGTGTTCATCCGCTCGCGGTGACGCCCGCTACACGATAACTTCGATAATCAGGGCGCCCGCCGACCTTTGCTTTTGTTACTATCTCCAAAAACCCTTTCTCCTTGAGTGCCTCCAACCTGTCCAGCACCTCCGCCTCCGTCGGTTTTTCTCCGACAACATCATCCTCGCCGAGTTCATACCAGACTTGTAATGGGGTTAGACGGTCATAGAGGGAAAGGATGCGTAAAATCGTGTCGTCAATGATATCCAAAGCTTTCTCTCCTGCCATCAAATACCTCCAACACTACTCGACCAGCAGTCTTGGCTCGCCGTGCGGCTGAAATCATGCTAATCGACGCCTTGTGAACGTTTCCAGCTTTTCGTTGTTCATCTTGAGAGATCCTTGGACCTTCTGTTCCCAGCAGAGGGCCTTGTGTCGAACATCGGGAAGCTTCGCGAGGTATTCTTCCATCTCCTGGTGCGATATCATGCCTTGCCTCAGATTTGCCTCAATGGTTCGCTTTTCGTATTTCTTTTCCTCATCCGTGTGCATGGAAGCAACCCCGCCTTTTACTCCATGTCTTATATCTTCCGGAGTCCGAGGAGAACTCATCTGATTTGGGCACAGGTCTCAACCAAGATTATTTTGCGACCGCCCTCTTGTCGTGAGCGACCTCGCACCTGCACTTGACGCCGAACTAAACTGAATAATCCCACGCTGTTCCTGTCTTCATCGAGGAGGTATTCTTCCTCATCTTCAGTCATCAGTCCGACCCTGGTCACATTCCCCTTCTGGTCCCATTCCACCGGAACAAGAATCCCTCGAATGCTTATCTCCTGATTGGTTAGGTCCATCTATTGCCTCAAGTGAATAACATCGCCGTGCGGCGTATGGCTCCTGTTGTTCTCAACAGTTCGAAACGTAAAAAGAAGATACGAGGCTCCTGGGAGCGGATGCTGCACCGCTTGGGCACCTAAGTTTCACAGGCTTCTCTAGGAAAGCCTCACCTTTTCAGTGTGGGCTCTTCTTTTTCCCCACGCATCCCAAAGCGAGTGGAGCGCGGCTCCAATAAGTACCCATATCAGAGAG
>CAYFYO010000140.1:0-7466 GCA_964347335.1 uncultured Thermodesulfobacteriota bacterium | reverse complement strand
CAGCAGGAGTTTCTCCAGATCGATACGACGAACATCCTGTTTGTCTGCGGAGGCGCATTTGTCGGTCTGGACAAGATTGTTGAGCAGAGAGTGGGCGGGAAGACCATGGGATTTGGTGCGGATGTCAGAGGGAACTTGGAGCAGGAAGGCTTATCCATTTTGGCGGAGGTCCAACCGGAAGATCTCCTGAAATTCGGACTGATTCCTGAGTTCATCGGTCGTCTGCCGGTCATTGCAACGCTCCAAGAACTGAGTATCGATGCTTTGGTGGATATTTTGGTTCACCCTCGAAATGCATTGGTCAAACAGTATCAGAAGCTTTTCGAACTTGAAAGTGTCACCCTGAAGTTCACGGATGGCGCATTGAAAGCCGTCGCAAAGGAAGCGGTGAGAAGGAAATCTGGGGCACGTGGACTCCGAGCCATCCTTGAGAATGTCATGCTCGATATCATGTACGATATTCCATCCCAGCGAAATATTCGGGAATGCATTATCAGCGAGGAGGTCATTCAGAACAACGAAAATCCAATCATCCTCTATGAGAGCGAGGCTGAGGTCGCCTAAATTTTTCTCAATCTTCCGGCCCTTCGATCCGATATGTAAGGTGAGACTCAACGCCGGAGGATATGCACCTGATGGGTCAGCGTCGTTCGAGAAAATCCAGTCTCGCTTCCAATCCTGATAGCCTCTTTCCACTCCTTCCCCTGCGGGATATTGTTGTTTTCCCTCGAATGGTCGTTCCTCTGTTTGTCGGAAGGGACCGGTCGATATGCGCCTTGGAATTTGCTTTGGACCGAGAACAAGCGGTCGTTCTCGTCGCTCAGAAGGATCCGAGGGTGCCTGAGCCTTCAGTGGATGATATCTACCGAGTGGGTGTCATCGCCGATATCGTCCAATTGCTCAAACTCCCAGATGGGACCTTGAAGGTGTTGATGGAGGGGCGAGAGAGAGTTGAGATATGTCGGTTATTTCCGGGATCGGATTTCCTTCGGGCAGCGACTCGGCCTTTGGAGAATCTTGAGTCGTTTACGATCGAAGGGGAGGCTCTCATTCGCTCTGTCCTGACAGTTTTCGAGAATTATCTCCGTCTGAATCCGAGAGTCCCCAGCGGGGTTCTGGAGACGGTCTCGCAGATTCGGGATCCTGGCATACTGGCCGATCACCTGGTTGCACACCTCAATCTGAGACTCTCAGACCGGCAGAAACTGCTGGAGACTTTGAGTCCATCAGAGCGGTTGGAAAGCCTTCTGGGGTTCATGGAGGGAGAGACCGAGATTCTTCGAGTCGAGAAGAAGATCAGGTCTCGGGTTAAAAGGCAGGTGGGAAAAACCCAGAAAGAGTACTATCTCAATGAACAGATGAGGGCCATCCGGAGAGAGCTCGGGGAACGAGACGAATTTGGTTGTGAACTGAAAGAACTCGAGGAACGGATCAGGAAAAAGCGGTTGCCCAAAGAGGCTTCTCTGAAAGTGGAGAGGGAATTCAGAAAACTGAAACTCATGTCGCCAAGCTCCGCCGAGGCCGCAGTGGTGCGCAACTATGTGGATTGGTTGCTCTCCTTGCCGTGGGATCACTGCACCAAGGAGAAGATGGACATCGGGAAGGCAGAGCGAGTTCTTGAAGCAGACCATTATGGACTCCAGGATGTCAAAGAAAGGATCCTCGAATATCTGGCTGTCCAGAAGCTTGTCGACAAAATCAAGGGTCCGATTCTGTGCTTCGTTGGCCCTCCTGGGGTTGGGAAGACATCGCTTGCGAAATCCATCGCCCGAGCGACGGTAAGGAACTTTGTCCGTCTCTCTCTCGGAGGAGTTCGAGACGAGGCCGAGATTAGAGGACATCGACGGACCTACGTGGGATCGCTCCCTGGCAAGATTATCCAATCCATAAAGAAGGCTGGCTCCAACAATCCCGTCTTCCTTCTCGATGAGGTGGACAAGATGAGCGCGGACTTCCGTGGAGACCCAGCTGCGGCGCTTCTCGAGGTTCTCGATCCGGAACAGAACCATAGCTTCAATGATCATTACCTGGGGGTCGATTATGATCTCTCCAGGGTCATGTTCATTACAACCGCCAACACCCTTGAAGCCATCCCCCCGCCTCTCCGGGATCGGATGGAAGTCATCCGGATTGCGGGGTATACGGAGCCCGAAAAGATCAACATCGCCAACAGGTTTTTGATTCTAAAACAGCGTAAGGCCCATGGACTCTCAGAGGAGAACCTCCGTTTTTCTGATGGAGCGATTCGAAGAATCGTCCAGCTCTACACTCGGGAGGCAGGTGTCAGAAATCTGGAACGCCAAATCGCGTCCATCTGTCGGAAAGTGGCGAAGCGGGTGATTCGGCGGGGACGAAAAGCTCAGGTCCGGGTGACGACGAGAGGCATCGAGAATTATCTTGGGATTCCACTATTCCGATATGGGAAGGGAGAAAAGACGGATCAGATCGGTATGGTCAATGGCCTGGCCTGGACCGAGGCAGGTGGGGAGCTATTGGTGACTGAGGCGACTGTCATGCCTGGGAAAGGGAATCTTATCATCACAGGAAAACTGGGAGATGTCATGAAAGAGTCGGCCCAGGCGGCGATGAGCTATGTCCGGTCTCGTGCGGAGGATCTCGGATTGGAGAGGAACTTCTACCAAAAGGTCGATCTCCACGTACACATTCCGGAAGGATCGATCCCAAAGGATGGGCCTTCGGCCGGCATTACCATTGCCACGGCGATCGCTTCCGCCCTCATGCGGGTCCCCGCCCGAAGCAACCTGGCCATGACGGGTGAGATCACGCTAAGGGGCCGAGTCCTTCCTGTGGGAGGCCTGAAGGAGAAGGTTCTTGCTGCCCATCGGGTCGGGATCACCAGTGTTCTCATGCCTAAAGAGAATGAGAAGAACGTTGAAGAGATCCCCCAAAGGATTCTCAAGGCCGTGAAACTCATCCCGGTTGCCCACATGGATGAGGTCCTCGAGAGGGCCCTGGTGCATGACGACTCCGAGGCAGTTTTCCAGAAAAAGGGGACGCAGGAGAAGCCCCTCTTCACGCCCTTTGTCACGCCGACAGCAGAGAACCAAGTCAGGCTTGAAACCAAAAGAAATCGACCATCCAACCGCACTCGCACGTTTCTTCCACGCTGAGTTCTGATTCGCAGATCAACGCGAGAGGTCTTTCAATCGAAAGAGCCAGGACTCCTTGTTTCAGGCCCTGGCCTTCTTTTGATGGGTCAGTCGGTTCTCTTTCGAAAGAAAGGGGAACACAGAAGGGGAGGATCCTCTCGAATCGTGGGAGGCTTCTTGTCTCTGGGGCAGGTCCTCTTTAAACTCAGGGGTAGAATGCGATGAGGGTCGCCTCACCCAAGGCGTGTTCCTGGAGGGTCTCCTCCCGTGGTTTCTCGATCTTTTCCACATCGAGCGCCACAAGTCTGAACAGGTATCGGCGAACCTCGCCTGTGGACTCAGGCCCGCCGTAGCCGACGCCGTTAAAGTCGTTTCTCGTTTGTTGAGCTCCGTTAACAGACACCTTTGGGGGGAGGCCTTCGGGCAGATGAGCTTGGTCCCCGGAGATGTTGTAGACGACCCAATGGGTAAAGGGCCCGCCCGGAGCTTCGGGCTCGGTAAACGTGAGCACATAAGACTTCGTCCCTTCAGGGGGGTTCTTCCAGGCCAGGGGGGGAGAAACGTTTCCTTTCCGACGGGAGTATTTTGAGGGGATCTTTCGTTTATTCGCGAAGGCCGAGCTCTTTAGGATAAAGTTGCTCTTCTTTTGGGGCTTTGGTGTTGGCTGGGCCGGAGCCTCCATCTTCTTGACTGAAACCGGTGCAGGGATCTCTTTTTTCTTCTCAGCTTCCTTTGCGGGAGGAAGCTTCTCGATCTCTTTCGGTTTCTTTTTGGCGAGTGGGGTTCGTTTCATGTTTTTTGGTGCGAGCGGCCTCAGGACTTGATCGCGATACTGTTCCGGGACCGATTCCAACCTCGTTGCGTAGTGAATATTGCCATCTCTGTCGACCCATCTGTGGAGCTCCTGGGAATGGGCAGAAAAAGAGAGGGTAAGTAAGAGAAATATCATGCAGGGGAGCAATAATCTCTTCACGCTCATGGCAACCCCCTTGTATCCTTGTCATCTATTTCCCCGGGCAAGCAAAAAGAGTGCCACCACACGTTCACGAACGCATTTCAGATCTTTGCCAAGGTTTTTGTCCCAGGCCGAGGGGATTGGGTTTAGACTTTTGATCTGAATTGGGATAATATGGGCTGTCATGGTGTCTGAATTCGCTTGAACGCGTTGAGGGTGGACCTGCGATTTCTGTTTCTCTTGAGCGTTCGGCGTGCCTCTCTTTGGGAAAACAAGGGGTATACCGATGAAAAGGGCGAGATGGGTTGTGATCTTTTTGGCGCTTCTCTTCTTCTACGGTCAGGGAGATGGACTGGCGGAAACCATGTATGTGACCGATCTCCTTTATCTCAGCCTCCGGGATGCTCCAGACCCAACACGACCTTCGTTGAGGGTTCTGAAGTCGGCGACTCAGGTCGAGTTACTGGAAACCGAGGGCGCATGGGCCGAGATCATGCTTGAGGACGGGAAAACCGGGTGGGTTCAGAGGAAATTCCTCGTCAAGGAATTGCACAGTTCGCTCATTAACGAAGATTTGAAGACGCAGGTTCAGGAACAAGACCTTATCTTGGAAAGGCTTCAGGGCGAGAATGCCTCTCTAAAAGGAAAGATCGCGGAACTGGAGAAACAGGGGGCCGAGAGAGTTGCCATCACAAGAGAGATCGAGGAGCTCAAGCGCCAAATCGCTCTTCAGGAAGAGGGCCTCGAAATGGCTGAGGAGAAATACAGGTGGAAAAACCGGAAGATACTCTATGGTACGGGCTTTCTCGCGCTTGTTGCCGGGTTTATTGTGGGTCTCTTGCTGAAAAGGCCCAATCGGGGCCGATACTATCTCAGATAGGAATCTCCAGCAGAGCCAGCGGCTTGAACCGCTTCCCCCCCTTCCGCGGAATGAGAATCCAACCCTCCAAAAGGCCTCGTCACACCCACTATTTCCGCCGAAAAACGGGGAAGGATCTTCTCCGTTTTTTTGCTGACATGGATTCGTAGCTTGCTAGAATTCGAAGTGGTGACAAAACCGAATTGTGGAGCATGACCGGAAGATTGGAGAAGGTTGAGAAGGAGCGTGATTTGTTTTCCCCTGAGAGAAGTTGAGCGTGGAAGGGAGGTGAGATACAAGAACCCCTTATCTTTCATTGGCCCAGTGGTCGCAAAAAAGAAGGTGTGGAATGAAACGTCTTATCGGTCTAACCCTGGTTTTGGCGATTCTGATTTTTGCCGTCGCCCCTGTTCATCCGCAGGAAAAGACAGATTTGTGGTCGCTTTATGAAACGGTTTTCAAAGGGTGCAAGTACGTCGATCTAACGCATGCCTTCAACCCCACCATCGCTGTGTGGCCTGGTTTTGGAAATGCCAAATTCAAACCGACCCGTGCTGGTGCGGATATGCCTGGCTATATCGACAAAGGCCAGGAGTTCACTTATGAAAAACATGGTTTCATCGCGACAGCTTATGAAATTCCGACAGACCAGTATGGGACGCAACTCGACCCGCCAGCCCATTGGGATGAGTATGGCGCAACCATCAGCGACCTTCCGGCAACCTATGCGATTCGGCCATTAGTCGTCATCGACATTCATGAAAAGGTGGCAAAGGACCTGGGTTATCACTGTTCTGTGGATGACGTCAAGGCATGGGAAGCCAAACACGGGAGAATTCCAGAGGGCGCCGTGGTGATGGTGCGCTCAGACTGGCACAAGAGATGGGCAGATGTCGAACGTTTCAACAAGAAACCATTCCCGGGTGTGTCTCTTGATGCCCTGAAGTTCCTCCATCTCGAGCGGAAAATACTCTTTCATGGCCATGAGCCCTTGGACACTGACACCACTCCGAGCCTCGAGGGAGAGTACTGGTTGCTACACAATCATTATTGCCAGGCAGAGGGCGTTGCCAATCTCGATCAAGTTCCTGAAGCTGGTGCTTTGATTGCCATCGGGTTTGCGAAACCAGAAGGTGGCTCAGGTGGGTATGCTCGCTATATTGCCATTTGCCCGTCAGACTGGAAATACGGTAAATCCATCATTGAAGCATTGGGCGCGCCGTTGCCAAAGCAGCCCCACCCGCTGCGGCGTGATGAAAATGGTGTGCTCAGACCAACCAAGCAGTAATAACGGGCGGGCACGTAACGCATGGTGGAGGGCAGGGTCTTCGGGCCCTGCCTTTTGTTTTGGGGCAAAATCTTTCGGAATTCTCTTTCCGTCTGGGATTCAGAACCATGCTCTTAGAAAAACCACCCGAGGAGGTGAATCGTCGGCAGGGCCCCTTTGGCGCTGTTTTTTCGAGTCCAAGGTGCGTCAGGGCGTTTTGAGCGTGACCACTCAGCCCCTTCGGTGCCATGGGATACAGATTTCACGACGAATCGCGTGGGGGTCCCAAATCAATCGATTCATACGAGGGTTGACGCTTTTGACCTGAATCGCCCGCTCAGCGATTCAGGTCGAAACTCAGAGATCTCAGTGTGCGCTGCGAGAGATAGAAATGGACTCCATGCGCTTGCACGAATTCAACCCCGTCCCCCTTTCTACGCCTCATATTGACTTCTTCGGTTTTTTCTGTTCAAATCCCGGAGGACCGGGCAACGGGTCTGCATTTGGAAACGAGAGAGGCCGGAGATGCTTGAAAGCCCACCCCGAGAAAAACGATGGGTTTCCTGGCTCTACGTCGTGGTCTGGTCACTGGTCATTCTGGTGACGATCCCCTTTGTC
This sequence comes from uncultured Thermodesulfobacteriota bacterium, assembly GCA_964347335.1. Classification (GTDB taxonomy): domain Bacteria; phylum Desulfobacterota; class BSN033; order WVXP01; family WVXP01; genus WVXP01. The sequence goes on along the minus strand of CAYFYO010000140.1, from coordinate 657 downwards.
CGAGCATTTCAGGAATTTGTGAGAGTGCAATGGGGCCGCGAGGCATTCACCTATGGAGTCATTGGGGCGATCGTGACCGCCTTCGTGGCCTCGGCCCTCTACCTCCGCCGCTACCGGGTCGTCTCTCGAGGCGGCTACCTCTGGCTGCTGGCTGTCGCCGCGGTGTTTATGGGTTACACGATTGAACTCGCAGGGAGTCCCGAAGAGGCGATTCACTTTATCCAGTATGGCTTGCTTGGGGTTCTGACCTACCGCGCCCTTACCCACCACCTCAACAACGTCGGCATCTACTTTGCCGCCGCCATGATCTGCGGGATCGTGGGCATCGTCGATGAATGGGTCCAGTGGGCGATCCCGAGGCGGTTTTGGGGGCTTGAGGATATATGGCTGAACTTCTTTGCGGGCTCCCTCGTTCAGGTTGGAATCGCAAAGGGCTTAAACCCCCCCATCATTTCCGGTTGGCCGGGCCGGACGGATCTCCGCTTTCTATGCCGCCTGGCTATGGTTGCGCTCGTGCTGTTGGGAGCGAGCCTGGTAAATACGCCGAAACGGATTGCCTGGTATGCAGATCGGATCCCGTGGCTTGCGTTTCTCAAACAGAATGAGAGCATGATGCTGGAATACGGCTATCTTTACCGTGATCCGGATATAGGCATT
>CAYFYO010000139.1:0-7691 GCA_964347335.1 uncultured Thermodesulfobacteriota bacterium | reverse complement strand
CAACCCCTCATTATGCGCTACCTCGTTGACGAGGTCATCCTCAGCCGTCAACTGGCCCTGCTGGCAGGCGCCATCATTCTTCTAGCCGGATTCGCCCTGGCGGAAAAGCTGGGGGGGTTGCTCCAGAGGTTCTACTTTACCCGCTTTGAGCAGGAGGTGACCCTCGACATCCAACAGGATTTACTCGACCGCACCCTGCGTTTTCCCAAGTCATTTTTCGACGGCAACCAGACGGGTTACCTCATGTCGCGCCTTTCCTCCGACGTCCAGGGGCTCCGCTGGTTCTTCTCGAGCACCGTGGTCTATATCATCAGCAACTGCGCTCGCTTTGCGGGTGGTGTCGGCCTCCTTTTCTATCTCCAGTGGCAGTTGGCCCTAGGGGTTCTGATCCTCCTCCCCGGACTCATCCTCTGCATTCGGTACTTCTCAGGCAAGATCCATGTCCTGAGCCACCACAGCATGGAACAAGACGCCAAAGTGTCGAGCCGTCTCCAGGAGTCGTTTTCCTCGGTCTCTTTGATTAAGGCCTTCTCCTCGGAAACCCGGACGGTCGCCCGTCTGATCTCAGAGCTAAAGGCCGCCTTTCGCATTGGGCTCGAAGAATCCACCGTGAGCTCCGTTGCCAATCTGACGATCACCTCAATGCCCGGCATCGCCCGGGTCAGTACACTCGCCCTCGGAGCCTACTGGGTCATCGAGGGTCAATGGACCCTGGGTTCCTTGCTCGCCTTTCAGGCCTATCTGGGGTACGTATTCGGCCCGGCTCAGTTTCTGGCCTCGGCGAACCTGCATCTCCAGAGCGCCCGAGCCTCGTTGGAACGGGCCTCGACCATCTTCGACGTCCTTCCAGAAGAGAACGTGGGGACGGGCAGTCCGGTCGAAAAGCTCAAGGGAAAAATCGAGTTCAAAAACGTCTCCTTCTCTTACGATGGCCTTGACCCCGTGCTCCGGGATGTCTCTTTCAGCACCAAGCCCGGGGAAAGCGTCGCTATTGTCGGACCCAGCGGTGTCGGTAAGACGACCCTGTTGAGTCTTATCCTCCTTTTTTATCGGCCCACTGCCGGGGAGATCGACTTCGATGGACGCCCGGCATCGGACTATGAAGTCGGCTCACTCCGTCGGCGGATCGGGTATGTCTCCCAGAGGGATCTCCTCTTGTCCGGAACGATCATGGAAAACCTCCGCTATGGCAATCCCGAGGCGAGCGAGGACGAGGTCGTTCGGGCGGCTCAGGTGGCCGATGTCCACGGGTTCATCACGAGCCTTCCGGCGGGTTATCAGACAGAGATCGGCGAACGGGGGATCAACCTGTCAGAGGGACAGAAACAGCGACTGGCCCTTGCCCGGGCATTGGTCAAGGATCCGGACATCCTGGTGCTCGATGAGCCGACCGCTGCCTTGGACAGCATGACGGAGAAGTCAATCTTTCAATCCCTCCCCTCTCTCGTGAAAGATAAGACTCTCTTTGTGGTGGCTCACCGACTTTCGACCATCATGGCTTCGGATCGGGTCCTCCTATTGAATGAAGGTAACCTGGTCGCTGTCGGGACGCATCAGTCCCTGTTGAGGACAAACGAGTATTACCGCTCGGTGGTTGCCTACCAGCAGATGAAAGCCGAATCAAAGTCGTCCTCTTCTCAGATAGGCCCCTCCCTTAAATAGCGCCTCGGATGTTTCCCGAGAAGACCCTGGATCAGGGTGACCACTATTGAAGGTGCAAAACTGCCTGAATTGAGGGGGCAACCATGGTTTGTTATATTTCAGACGCAAATTGTGTCCCCATGAAACCCTAAATGCATTCTAAAACTAATAAATCAAATACTCTGGGGCCTCAAGCTGCTCATTTGATCACAACACTCTATGAGCGGAATAGACCCATGTTGTTTGGACTCAAGGAGGTAGAGAAGATCCTTCACATGAATGAAAAATCCTCCCGTAGATACGGGAAAAGGTCTTCTACCCAATTGAAGAAAGAGCGGTAATGAGAGGGTACGATGAATATGAGGATTTGCCGGAGGATGCGAATATTCTTGTCTATTCTCTTAAAGAGATAGCCGTTGAAAAGGTAGTGGCTCTCTTAGATCGGGCACGGAATGAGCCCCGTGATCTTTATGATTTGGCATATCTGATTTCCGGTGGTTATGTGAATCTTGTTGATGTGGTCGAAGCCATCGAACAGAAATGGAAATTCCGGGGTAAGGAATTAGCTAATCTGAGGGAACAATTTCTCCGAAAGGAAGCACGCTTAGGAAAACTCTGGAACATCCGTCTTTCCTCTCAAATGAAAACGCTCCCAGAGTTTAATAACGTGTATCGAACAGTGCTTCGAGAATTCAGACGGGCGGGATTATTTTAAGTAAGAAAAAACATTTGCCTTTAGTTTACAAGGTCTTCAGGGAATGGTGATCGAGGAAGAGATTCAGTAGCCGCGACTCCTCTTTCGAAATCTCAGAAAACTTGATGCCCGCCAGGGACCCACCCTCGGGTAGGGGTTGGACATATACAACAACGCCACCTAACCTGGCATCCTCACCCTCCAGGGGTACGGCGATACTCAGCCTGCTCCCGACAGACAACGATGCATCTGTTTTGATCTGAACTCCCCCCCAACTGATATTATGGAGAGTTGCCTCCAGGCTATCGTACATGACGGTCTTTCGGACCCGGATTCGTGGAGCTTTTCTCCGGTCTTCGTAGGAAATATCCGCTTCTCTGAGGAAAGATCTGGCGATTTCTTGACTTTTCTCTGCGTCCTTCTTTCTCAATGGATCAGCCAGGCATTTGTCGCACGTCGTTGAGGTCCAGTGAACCAGGTGACCACAATTCAGACAACGAATCGTGTGAGCTTCCTGGTCAAGACCCAGTTCGAGCGAGTCGTCTCCAGGATCTTTCGATTTTAGCTTTCCCGCATACATCCGCTGGTCTGCGAGATGGATGAGGCTCTCAGCGTCGAGTTTGTCCTGAAATTCAGCGACGCCCATGCTGAGACTGAGACCAACTGGAGCCGTATCCTTGAATTTTTTCCTTATCCGACTTCCAATCACCCGGGCCGTGCTTTCATCGGCCTCCGGAAGAATGACGACGAACTCGTCTCCACCGTATCGGAAGACACTGTCAACGTGCTGTCTCACCGAGAATTGAAGCACCCTCGCAGCCGTCCGCAAGAGGGCGTCCCCTTCGAGGTGACCATACTGGTCATTGAACCTTTTGAATCGATCCACATCCAACATAATAATGGAAAGGGGGTAACCCTGCCGCTTTGCCCGTTCTATCTCCCGCTTGACCTTTTGATAGAAATACCTTCGATTGTAGAGGTCGGTTAGCTCATCGGTGATGGCCTTGAAATAGAGTTTGTTTCGGAGGACTTTCTCCATTTCGATTTTATGAATCCGGGCCCCCAGTTGATCCAGGTTAAAGGGCTTGGCGAGAAAGTCACTCGCCCCGGCCTGGACAATTCTCATGGGCGAATAGTCATTGTCAAATCCCGTAATAATCAAAACATCCACGTCAGAGTACTTCTTCTTGATCACACGAAGCAGTTCAAGACCGTCCATTTCCGGCATAACGATATCGCAGATGATGATCGGAAAGTGTGTCTTCTTGAGTAGCTCTAATGCGCCACGGGCAGATTCTGCTTCCACACACAAGTACCCAAGCGATTCAACAAAACTCCGGAGAATTCCTCGAAAGATCGCCTCATCGTCGACGATGAGCACTTTTCTCTGTAGAATATCCTCAGTTGCTGAGGCCTCTACGATTCCCACCGCCTTTTCCACCTCTCAAGTGTCTTCGGTTCGACTCGCGCCCAGGTTGTCCGCAAATTCCCATCGATGCCAATTCTATGCCAAATCAGACACAAATTTTTCATATGCAAGTTCGATGAGTTACACCAGCCATGCATTTGCGCCCTTCTATCCTGTATGAAAGAACTACAGATCAATTGGCCGAAATTTGTCCATCAAAAAGGGGGACGTTGTTGAATTTGTTGAATTATTCTTTCATTTCGCTCTCTACCATTTTGGAGATGGCAGATGTAGAAACCCCCGTTTGGCGGGCTACCTCTGCTAATGAAAGCCCATAGATCTCCACGAGCTTGCGCGCTATCTGGGACCTCGCCTGAGAGATGCGCCTTCGACGGCTTCCAGCCCTCAACTCTTCAACACTGATCCTCTCTTTTTTGCATACCTCTTCAATGAACTGTTCCACCTTTTGACTCCGTTCATTTTCTGGAAACTGATATGTTAAACTCTTATCCGCTTCCTTTATGACCCGTTTTACAAAATCTCCACTTCCCAATATCCGCTCATCAGATAACTCACGACCTCCGTGCCTACGCAAGGCTATCACCTGGGACCACCCGCCCCGAGAACGAATCAACCCCCCGCCGACTAACTCGGGACGTCTCCCCTGTCCTATCCCCTCTTGAACAAATTGATGATAGGCCCTTTTGGCCTCGCCTTCTTTCTTGCCAAACCAACGCAATACATAGTCCCGATCCTGCCATTCATTTTTGAACCGACCCATCAATACCCCGTGACCGCACCAAGGGTATCTGTCAAGGTCGGACATGTTTCTGAGTACCTTTGCTCGCAAAGGATTCAGGTGAATGTAGCGAACCAACTCCTGAAAATAGGAATCTTCTTCACAGACTATGGATTTGTAACGATTCTGAAACAGATGGCCGTGTCGGGAATGACGGCGGTTATACGCAACAGCATAGCCGGTAAGCAATCGTCGCATGTACTTCGACAAACCGTATGTCCCGCTGTGTAGAAGAATGTGGGCATGATTTGGCATCAGAGACCAGGCATAGATGACCGTCCCGGTCTCAGAGGCAGTGTTGCCCATGCGAGACACGAAATCTTGTCGATCTTCGTCACGATCAACAATACGCCGCTTTTCTATCCCCCGGATGATAACGTGATGTAAGGTTCCGGGAGCATCAAGCCTTGCCTGTCGTGGCATAGAAGTCCTCCGAACCTGGTTTCCTCATGTGGCGTCATGACTATCATAGTTATTCAACAAATTCAACAACGTCCCTCATCTTGGGTTTGATGGCCCAGGCTTTTTGTGCTAGTGTAATCCCTATGAGGCTTGCAGCGCCGAGAGAGATGGGCAGGGAATCTAAGGATCTCGTGATCTCGGAGATCAAGACTTCGCTTTTGAAACAGGAGCGGATTCTGTTTGCCTATTTGCACGGATCATTCATAAAAGATGGACCTTTCAGAGACATCGATGTTGCGGTTTATCTGGACCCACACCCTTTCAATGGCTCTGATGAAATGTTTGCCTACGGGCTTGCGCTGGGAGCCGCGCTCGACATGTCCCTTTCCGGTGCGACCGTCGATATTCGGCCTTTGAATTTGGCCCCTCTTCCATTCAGGTTCACCGTTGTGACAGAGGGGCGTCTTCTTCTCACAAAAGACGAAGAGAGGCGGGTCGATTTTGAGGCACGAACTCGGACCCTCTATTTCGATTTCCTGCCGCATCTGAAATTCTACTATCGAAGCGTTGTTCTGGGAGAACCTGAATGAGCAATTTGGAAAATCATATTCTCAACCGTCTGTTCGGTGAAATCGATGAATCCCTCCGAAAACTGCAGGGTTTTTCCAGACTCTCCAGGAAGGAATTCTTAGGTCAGGCTGAAAAGATCGACGCGACGAAATACAATTTCATCGTGGCCATTGAAGCCGTGATCGACATCTGCAATCGAATCATCGCCATAAGAAAACTCGGTTACCCTCAGGACTACTCTGAGGTCATCAAACTCATGGGCCAAAACAAAATATTCGGGGGAGACTTGGTGAATCGATTGGTCGAGATGGTCAAGTTTAGAAATATGCTGGTACATCTCTATTGGAAAATAGAAGATGATAAACTGCACGGCTATTTGAAGAAAAACCTCGATGATTTCCAAGAATTCAAACACGCAGTCGCCGCGTATCTGAAGGAAAGGCCGTTACTTTAGATATCCCCTAGATTTCAAGTCTAATCTCTCGGGGGGGCCTTCGGGGGCACGCTTGAATGCCCCTGAGATTTGAAAGGATCGATCAGTGGAGGTCGCATCAGTCCGAGGGTTCAAGGACATTCTTCCAGAAGAGGTTGGAAAATGGCAGTTTGTCGAGGCCACGGCCAGGCGGATTTTTGAAACCTACGGGTTTTCAGAGATCAGGATTCCCCTCCTGGAGAGGACCGAGCTTTTTGCCCGCGGCATCGGCGAGACCACGGACATCGTCCAAAAGGAGATGTACACCTTCACGGATCGGAGCGGAACCTCGGTGACCCTCCGTCCTGAGGCGACGGCCTCCATTGTCCGGGCCTATATCGAAAAGAGTATGCACGTAAAGAATCCTGTGGCAAAGCTCTATGTCATCGGGCCCATGTTCCGCTACGAGAGACCTCAGAAAGGCAGGTTTCGACAATTCAATCAGATCAACGTGGAGGTCTTTGGCCTTGAAGACCCCTTGGTCGACGTTGAAATCATGGTGATGTTGATCCACTTTCTCCGGGAAATCGGCCTCCAGAAACTCGAGCTCCAGCTGAATAGCCTCGGATGCAAGGCTTGCCGCCCCACTTATCAGAAGCGGCTCAAAGCATTCCTTGTGGAGAACAAAGGGCGCTTCTGCACCGACTGCAAACGGCGAATCCACACGAATCCCCTGAGAGTCTTCGACTGCAAAGAGGAATCTTGTGGGAAGGTCATGACCCGTGCCCCGCTGATCGTCGATTTTCTCGGACCGGAGTGCCGCGACCACTTCCATGCGGTCACATCCTACCTCAAATCGCTGGAAACCCCCTATGGGATCAACCCGAAAATGGTTCGGGGTCTCGACTACTACGTGAGAACCGCCTTTGAAATGATCTCCAGTGATCTCGGAGCGCAGAATGCCGTGGCCGGTGGCGGGCGTTACGATGGCCTCATTGCCGATCTCGGGGGGCCCGAGATTCCCGGGATCGGGTTTGCCATCGGCATGGAGCGGCTGATCTCTCTTCTCCCGCCTAGCGCCGGAAGACGAAAAAACCCTCACCTCTTTGTCGCCACGATCGGCGAAAAACCGCGGATTGAGGCCTTCAAACTCGCCAAGGCCCTTCGCCGAGACGGTCTCAGCGTCGAGCTGGGATATGAAAAAAAGAGTCTGAAATCCCAGATGAGACGGGCCGATAGGCTGGAGTGCCAGTACGTTCTGATCATTGGAGAAGAAGAGCTCGAGCGGGGAACCGCTCTGCTGCGGGATATGAGAACCAAAACTCAGGACGAGTTGGACCTCAGTTCCGCCCGCAAGATTCTCCTTGAGAAAATCAGTTGAAGAGACCCAAAGACGATCGGCCCTCCCCCAGAGACCGATCCCAGCCAGTGAATCGCTCACCTCGCCGATAGAAAGGCCCTTCCTCCCTTCCCTCATGGATTTCCAGGCCATGGTGGTGACCCAATAGTTTTTCCAATCACTCTGAATTTTTTTCATACCTGAGGCCAATTCTCGCAGGGCATATATAGCGTAACCTATTGGAATTTAATTAGAATTGGTTTCCTGAGAACCTGGCACAGTTCTGGCATTTAATCCACCAGCCAAACATGGGATCCATGGCCCCGAGGGGGCTTGATCGATTCCAAGAACACAATCCGCCTTTTGCGTTCAGGAGGCAGTTCGATATGAAACACGTCACGAAAGCAGGGAAACTCTCCAAGGGAT
>CAYFYO010000138.1:0-7767 GCA_964347335.1 uncultured Thermodesulfobacteriota bacterium | reverse complement strand
CTTCGCCTTGACGTATATCCTCCGTCTCAGATCCTGCAAACCAATGGACGCCTTTGTCATCTCGCCCTTGCCTCACCTATTGACAGAGGAATTACGAAACAGTAAGGCTCCTTTGCTCCATCCCGTCTCCGGGACCTCATCGCTCATATGAGCCCCTCCGCCACCCTCTCGCCTTCGACCGATTTCCCTTTTGTGGTTATACGGCCTACCTTGCTCCAGGGATTTCTCCCTGGGACGAGGAGGGCTTCTCCAGTTACTGGCATCCCCTTGCCACCGTGCCGCCCCTATCACCCCGCCGGAGTAAAGTCGCCTCACCAGCCAGCCTGCGACGACCCATCATGCCTTCACCCTTTCAGTGTGGGCTCGGCCTCCGGAACTACGAGTTCTCGAGGCCACCTGTGGGTTCACTTCCGTTACGGCCCGGCGACTCGCTCACCAACCCGAAGTTGGCTTTGTCAATGGGCTTCAGATCCTCGGTCTCCCTCCAATCTGCCATTCAAGCTACAGGGCCCCTGGCTCTTCCCCTGGCAGGTCTAACCCCTACTGAAGATACCAGCCTTCGCTGGACACACACTGAAAGCCTTCTTCAATTTCATCATCACGAATTATCTCATAGATCACAAGAACCCTTTGGACACCCCGCTCATGAGAAAGTCGTTCCGTAAGGCTAAGACGAGATCCAAGCGAATGATCTCCAAAGAGATCATCGACGAGCTGATCTTCAACTGTCAAAACCTCAGGGACAGACTCATCCTTGAATTGCAGTCACGATGTGGAGCCCGTATCGGAGAGGTTCTCGGTATCCGAGTCAATGACATCGAAGGCCGAAGGATCATTGTTAAGAACCCAAAGAGCGGAAGAGAAAACGAGGTCATTTTCATGCTCAAGCAAGTGGCTAATCGTCTCAAAGCCTATATCAGAGAGAAGGGCTTGGGGGAGGAAGATAGGCTATTTAAGCTCTCCTATACCTCAGTTCGGACCATGATCAAGAGGATGGGACAGAAGCTGGGGCTCGAACTTAATCCCCACGATCTAAGAAGACATTCAGCTACGTTCGCAAGTCGCAATGGGGTTCCCCTGGAGATTATCTCCAAGGTTCTGCTTCGTCACCAGAATCTCAAGACAACGCAGCTCTACTTGGGAAAGGTAACTGATTCAGAAGCCATTCGATGGACGGATATGCCTCATGGCGAGTCATTCAATCGGAAATCGTAAGATTTTGTCTCACACCCGACCTACGAATGCATCTTTGAACACCTAGTCCTAGAAAGGACGAGACAAAATGACTACTTTTTCTGGAAAAGAGGGACTCTGTACTTTGACTTCTAATCAACTAAAGTTTGGCACATCCCGTGCATGCAAGTTTTTATGGACGAACGCCTTCGCCGGTATTCTTCTTCAATGGATCATCATGATGTTTGGTTTCAAAAAGAGAAAGAAAACAGCCGATGAGATCAACCGGTTCCTAAGCCTCCTCGAAGAGAATCCAGGGGATACGAAGAGCAGGCTGATGGTTGCGAATCTTTGTCTAGAAAGCGGTGATCAAAAAACGGCCGTTATGGAGTATCATACGGCAGCTAACCAACTTAGCGCTGAAGGTTTAGATTTGGAGCCGATCGCAATCTACAGAAAGATACTCAGCCTAGATGCAGTTCCGCTAACCCCAGAGTCTTCGGCTTCGCTGCAGCAGGCCGAAGAACTCCTCGCAAAAGCCAAAGGAATCTACGAGGGAATTCTTCAAGTGGGCTCCAAGGAGGCCGAATCCCATGACCGCGACGACCACGAGAGAGAGGACGATTCCGAACCGGCTCCCATTGAGATACTTCGGGATCCATCCCAGGCCCATGTGGTGCCCAAAATAGGGTCATCTGAAAGGGCTGAGGAACAATCGCCAAATCAGGAAGACTCTTCATCAGGCACTTCACAGTCTGGTGCCTTAAGGGAGTCATATCGAGTTGGCGGAGACCAGGGATCTGCCGGACTTCCGGACAAGGCCGTGGAAGAAAACGACCTTCAAGGCCCTTTTCACAAACTTGAAATCACCCCGCCGGCCGATTCCTCTTATCCAACGGAAGATCTACAAATCGATCTCAAGGACGTTCAGATGGACGACGACCTTGAGATCATCTTGTCCGAGTATGAAGGGGAGACGTCTACGGGTGATTCTCTACCTCCAGATACTTCTTGGGATCTGGGTCATGAGGATCTTTCGACTATCCCGTCTGCCCTTCAAGAGTCCCTTCCTCGCGAGGAGTCATCTCGGCCCAATACTACGGAGACGATGCCGGAACCCTTTCGTCAGGAGGACCCCGATCTTCCCTATAACCTTGGGATAGACTACTACGAGATGAATCTAATCGACAAAGCGATCAGAGAATTTGCAAGGGCACATACTCAAGGAATAAAACTAGTTGACAGTCTCTCAATGCTGGCAAGATGCTATTGCAAGAAAGGACTCTTTCACAATGCTGCGGGCTTTATCGTTCAGGCCCTGCAGCTCGATAACCTGACGCAAGAACAAATCGATATGCTGCGCAGGCAGCTCGAGCAGATCAAGGCCAAAATCCATCCAGGTGACTTTCCTCGGTTCAGACAATCAGATTACTGAGAAACCCTCTGAGCTAGTTCCCTGAATGAACCTTACCAAGTGGCGGACATCTACCTCCTACTCAAGTTTTTTCGAGATTTTGCCGATAACCTCTACGCCTCGCTTAACAAATGTCATTCCGGCGCGAGGCTAATGACAAAAAATGCTAGAAGTATTCGAAATTCTGAAACACTCAGAAACCTCGTCCTCCACGAGTACATCAGGGGGGAATCCTATTCTTGAAACCGCTTCCCGGGACAGGATTTTCAAGACAATCATCCTGGCTTTCCTGATTTTTTCAATGATGATTCAGATTCTGGTCTTCCCATGGTTCCATAACAAGCTCAAAATAGTCGAAAATCGCCTCTCGCTTTATCCCATCGATAAACCCGAGAAGGTCGATCTGACAGTAATCCTTCCAGAGCTAGTGAAGACCGATCGAAAGATTGATCTGTTGACCAGGCAGTTAGATAAAGGGCTGGAGAGTCAGCGAGTGTTCCTTGTTCCTGAAGAAAATACCAAGACAGAACCCCTTCCTACACCTGCCCGAAAAGAGGCCGAATCTCGTAGGTCAATCCAGGTAGAGGTTGTTGAAGAAGTCAAGAATTAACTCCAAGCATTTAAGCTGCACGATAAGAATCATCTCTTTGCCCAACTTCGGGAGATCACTAACACTTGTCGCCGGATCCTCAGCTCATGATTTCAGAAGCCTCGGCAGCAATTCGATGATGATTTCCTTTTTGATTGACCACAGCTGCGACATGATCTGCCGAACAGTCTCCCATTTGGCCCCAGGGTTTTTGACCTCGGCCTTTAGCCTTTCGAGAAGCTCTCCGGTCTTTTTCAGCCCCAGCAGGCCACCCATGACTCCTTGAATCTTTTCCCAATCAGGGTCAGGACTCTTCATGTGTGCACTCAGCTCGCCCATCAGCCCGTCAATAACCTTCTCCCTGGCTGCCCCAGACAAATGTCGCTTTGTGATAGCCTCAAAGTTGGATTCGATCTTCTCCTCCATCGCTTTTTCTGATAGCACGGGCTCTTTCTCCCGTACACCTTTGTTCTCCACTAAAGTCTTCTCTAGGACAGTCTCCACCCCAGCCTCTTCAGGAGTCTCTGCCTCCCTGCTTTCCTCGTCAGGATTCAAAAAGAGCTCCCTCATTTTCTCATCGGCAGATGATTTATCCAAAGGCCTCATTTTCTCAAGGATGACCTCTACCTTATCCAGATCAGCCTTGTACTTTCGGATACTTCCCTGAGTAACATTGTGTCGGCTACACACCTCGGCACCATGCCTGACGAATTCCAGTCGTTCAAATTTCTTGAGTCCACTCGCATTCCCCTCACGACCAAGGTAGCTCATCACTTCAGCGACCCATTTTTTGGCTTTGGGATGATCAGGGGCCACACTTCCCGCATTGCTGCGGATGTACTCAAGATCCTCAAGCAACTGGTCTGGCTCACTCCGCATTAAAAAAGCCTCCCGTTCTCTTTGACTTCCTGGAAGCAGTACTGATGAGACCGTAGCAACAAAGAACTCTTCTCATAGAACGTTGTTTCTGTTATCGTCACCAAATCCACTTCCCTTTAACAGCATATTGAATGGCCCGGAGATCTGGAGACCGTATCAAACGCCCTTTCCATTACCCGAGGGCGTTGATTTGCGTAGGAACTGTGTTCATGCGACCAAGAATTTGTGACCACCCTCAGCCCGATGATCGACGATAGCGTGGGAGCTTATTCTGGTGAAGAAATGATGTAGCCCCCGTTTACCATGAAGATATGGGTGGACTGCCCTAACTGAATGAGATCTCCGTCGAAGATTTTCTTTCTGTGAACCCTTTGGCCATTCACTCTTGTTCCAATTGTACTAGCGGAATCGTAGATGTAGTAACCATCATCTTCAAAACGAATCGTTGCACTGTGACGTGAAACAGTACGGTCGTTCAAGACTATGTCATTGCCGGGGCTTCTTCCTATTGAGGTCACCGTGTGCTTTATCTCATGGACCCTTTCATCAGATGAATCTAGGTCTTTTGGTACGAGCTGAGCCGAGTCTTGGTTCTTTCGGATTGCTGTTTTTTTCCCATCCTTCCAATCTACATCTTGTCCGTAAGGTCCTGTCATGGTTTCCCATCCTTACAGAGAGGGTGTGAGCCACGATCCTATGCAAAACCTCAAGGATATATCCTCCGGCGACAAAACTATTCAGAAGATCAAGAAGAAGTTGACCCTGATCAGAAAAGATGGATCCCTAAGGGATGAAAATATTATTCACTTTCCCGCCACGGATCATGATTCTGGATCCGACTGGTGAGCGGATCGAGAAAGCTTCGCCCCCTTCATAAGCCACCATCACTTGGAAGCTTGTGCCATTCTCCTGCCCATCAACCACCAAAATCTCAACCTCTGGCGCCTTCTGATCATAAACTTGAGAGACCGTTTGGAAAGATTCGCTTGAGTCCGTTGACCTTAGCACAACACGCAGTTCCTTCCGCATCCTGCCCCCTTTGGTAATCTCCGAAATTGATTCGCCTCGTCAAATTCGAAAATATACAAAGTGTGTACGAAACCTTCTCTTGCGTTTAAGACACAAGAGGAACTCTGGTTGTTGCCATATTCGTCTTACCGTTTTATCGGCATTTTCTGAGGGGGGCTTTAGAAGTTCTGTGTGCTCTATCCAGGAATGGAGGGTATCTCTCTAGAATAATAGCAGGGTCTTGATTTGTTCCAGGAGCAGATATTGAGGCTAGTCAGGAAAGATCTGTTCGCCTGTAGGGGTGTCAAAAATGAAATCTCCAGTTGAGACTGTCGAAAAACCTACTGATCGGCAGCGTATTGGCGGTAGAGATTGCCAGTGTTTTTAACTCTTTTTGCTTTGAGCTTGAGGTATCTGCCCGCTGGGCAGACATAACGATCGGTCTCGTTGTTACAGTTGAACTCCTCCACGCAAAACGCCTCTTCCTGTTGGGCCACCACTTGGATCTCTAAAAAAAAGGAGCTTGACAAGAGGCGGCCTCATATGAAGTAATAGCGGGTGAGAAAAAGGCCCTGCGATCGGAGTGAGGAACGATAAGGCCCACAAGGTTGTACTTTCTTTGAAACAATGGTTGAGCCCAAGATAAGCTCAAAGCGCCGGGCTCGATCATGGTTATTGTAGCCTTGGATGCCACGGTATGGAACACCGGGAGATGCTACCTCTAAGAAGTAGTGACATTGACAATACTGAAGTCTTGAAGCGATGGTTGAGAACCATCGAGAAGGCCAAGGGAAAACATGCCTGTCAAACCATCGCGGTCTTCAACCAGAAAGGCGGTGTGGGAAAGACGGTCACAGCCATTAACCTGTCAGCGATGCTGGCGGCCCATGGCCGGCGCACCCTACTGATCGATCTCGACCCTCAGGGTCAGAGCGGGCTGGGGTTGGGCTTGGACATAGAGTCTCTAGAAAGTTCGGTCTATGACGTGTTGGTGAAAGGCGAGTGTCCGATAGGGAGAGCTATTGTTCGGCTCCGGCCGAATCTGGAAATCCTTCCGTCCAACATCGATCTGGCGGCAGCCGAGCTGGAAATGGCAAGGCTTCACAACAAAGAGGCACGACTGAAGGAGCTGATCGATGAACTTCGAGACCGCTATGAGTATGTTGTCATTGACTGCTCTCCTTCTTTGAGGATTCTGACCATCAATGCCCTGTTGGCCGGTCAGATCGTGATTGTCCCCATTATTCCTTCCTTTTTCTCCATTCACGGCCTCTCAAGGGTCACAGAGGTAGTAGATGCCCTCAAGGAGGCCTTTCCCTCTGACCCCAGGGTCTACTTCCTGATCACATTCTTTGAAAAACAATCTAAGGAAGTGCAATTACAAGAGCGTGAGCTTGAGAGCACTGTCGGACAGTATCTCCTTAGAACGGTAATTCGTAAGAACACGAAACTGAACGAGGCCACGCGAAAGGGTATCCCCGTTTTTGAACATGATCGATATTGTCCAGGCAGTCGGGACTACCTCAGCCTCGCCAGAGAGGTCATGTCGATCGGAATCATGAGCAAATACAAGGAACCAATACAAGAAGAACAGGAGCCTTGGGAAAGAACGGTTTCTTATGAAAAAGAGGAGACAGGGGATCCACAAGGATCGAGAGAATCATACTCGGAAGCCCCGAAGAGGCCCGAGGAGTTCGAACTCACCCAAAGGGAGGCAGGTTCCACCCTCGCCCAAATGAAAAAGCAAAGGATCAGGCCCTTTGGGGCCTTCCTAATAGTCCTCGTGGTCTTACTTGTCCTGGTTCTTGTCGTGAGAAACTGGAGGCAGAAGGTCGAACGGACAGGGGATGAGGGAGAGATTCATAAGATTGTTTCCGTCCGAGCTAGAGCGGCCGGTGAGACGGTTGAGAGCCAACCGGCAGGAATTGTGTCACAATTGGAGGAGACGTCGGCGATCCCCTCTCCTACTCTTGGACCAGAAAAGCAGGAAGTGCTGGTGGAATCCTCGGCTGTTGAAGTGTCCGAAGGAGAGGAAACCTTAGTTGTAGCTTCCATTGCTGAAGTATCGGAGTCTGAAGGACCACAGATAGAAAAGACAAAAGAAAAAGTGGCCAACCTAAAGGGTGGGGCAGAACCTATCATAAGATCCTCGGTCACTGGAGGAGGATATGTGGTCAACCTGGCCTCATTTCGGCAAAAGACGAGGGCAGATCGCTATGTGGAGGATCTAAAAAAACAGGGGCTTGAAGCCTTTGAATGGGAAGTAGAGGTCCCTCAGAAGGGCAGATGGCATCGAGTTTCCATTGGAAGTTTTTCTACCTTAAAGCAAGGGCAGGTTTTTGCCAAGGAACTCGAACAGAGGGGGTTCAAGACCTTTATCACTAGAATTCCAACGGACCGGAAACCGGCTGGTTTCTCCAATTCGAACATGGAAGAACGAGCGACGTCAACCGATCAAGAACACGACTCCCCAGAAATCCAGGAAATGCTTCGTCTCCTGCGATCATGAGTTCTCTCATGCCTTTCTTGAGTTCCCATTTAGGTGTCCAGAAGGGATTTGACATGAGAAGTAGATTTTCACTCAGAAAGAGCTAACGGACCGGGTCGGGGGGTGAGAGGAAAGATCGGGAGTCAGGTGTTTATTTGCATGTGTGTCCAGCGAAGGCTGGCATCCTCAGCAGGGGTTAGTCCTGCCAGGGTAAGA
>CAYFYO010000137.1:0-7879 GCA_964347335.1 uncultured Thermodesulfobacteriota bacterium | reverse complement strand
CTTTTAAGAGCGCTTTCTCAGACGCCGCTTTATCGAGAGCGGGTCAAGATCCTTCGGAGTGTTCCTGGGATTGGGTTGATTGCGGCCATGGAGGTTTTGGTCGAGCTTCAGGATGTGTCTCGTTTCAGGCGGGCAGAGGAGCTTTCGGCCTATGTGGGCCTGACCCCATCCCAGTACTCCAGTGCCCAAAAGATCCGAATGGGTCGGATTACCCGAGCTGGGAAGAGCGGACTCCGAGGGACCCTCGTTGAGGCCTCGTGGAAACTGATCACCAAAGATCGGGCCATGAGACAGAAATATGATCGAATCAAAGCACGGGCCGGAGGGAAGCGAGCCATTGTGGCCATTTCGCGGATGCTGCTTTTGAGACTAAGACGGATGCTACTCGATGGCCGGCCTTATGTCCTGGAACTCGCAGGGTAGATGAGAGAATCCGAAATCGAAAAGAACCAAGGTCCGGGGTATGGCGTTAGTTTCATCTGAGTGTGCTAGGTATCTAGCAACCCCGTTTTCAAGACTGTCAGCCCCCAATCAAATACCTCGGATAGATTGCATGTGGTTTCATCACAGATGAAAACCACGAATAGTAGACTGGTTTGGGATTCATTTTACCCCTTGACTCTATGTGTACATAGTAGATGAAATACGCAGAATAGGGCTAACCCCAGTTATGCAATATTTCAATCGCAAATCGAAAGGCTGAAGGATAACCCTCACATCTTCCACGCCCTCACCATAGACCTTTCGTTTTCTGATCAGTGGGTACATATAGGGTGCATTTCTCCGTCATAATTCACCGAGATTTGATACGATTTGATAAGCTAAGTACCTGAAGTTATTGAAATTACTAATGCTCAAAACGGCTTCCCAAGCTGAGGGTCGCGGGTTCGAGTCCCGTTGCCCGCTCCAAGAAAATCAAGCGCTTAGATCGAGAGGTCTGAGCGCTTTTTTCTATTTGCACGAGATTCTGTCATCGGGGATCGATTCTCGCACCACTTGACAATTTCAAATAGGCATCGTCTATATCTTTCAAATGGCCTGCCCTCTTTTGTACAAAGCTAATAAAAAGACCTATTAAGGGAAGGAGATTGTTATGACCAAAAAGTATTATCAACCTCTCGGCGCTAACGAGATGCCAAAATTTGGAGGCCCTACCACGTTTATGAGATTGCCCGCGCGTCCGAACGCTGAAAGCTTGGACGCATGCTTTGTTGGGGTACCGTTTGATCTTGGTACCTCTAATCGGGTGGGGGCGCGTTTTGCACCCCGCCAGATCCGCATGGAATCGCCCCCGATCCGGCCCTATAACATGGCGACTCACGCGGCGCCTTTTGATTCATTGTCGGTTGCGGACATCGGGGATGTGCCAATCAATCCATACAGCTTAGAGAAATCGATACAGATAATTGAAGCTGCCTATGATCAGATCCTCGCGTATGACTGCAAACCATTGACACTCGGTGGTGACCATACGATCGTTCTACCGATCTTACGGGCCATGAAGAAAAAACACGGTCCTGTTGGCGTAGTTCAGGTGGACGCACATTCCGATATCAACGATACTATGTCAGGCGAAAAGATTGCTCACGGGACTCCATTTCGCCGCGCAATGGAGGAAGGTTTGCTTGATCCACAGCGCGTCGTGCAAATTGGTCTTCGTGGTACGGGCTATACTGCCTCTGATTTTGATTGGTCGCGCAAGGCAGGGTTTCGCGTTGTACAAGTGGAAGAATGCTGGCACAAGTCCCTAGCCCCACTGATGCTGGAGGTACGCGGTCAGCTCGGCAGCGGGCCAGTCTATGTTAGTTTTGACATCGACAGCCTCGACCCGGCTTTCGCTCCTGGAACCGGAACCCTGGAAATAGGCGGACTAACCGTAGTACAAGGTATTGAGATTTTGCGAGGATGCCGGGGTTTAGGCATTGTAGGAGGTGATCTGGTAGAAGTGTCACCGCCTTATGACCCCTTAGGCAATACAGCATGTGTCGCGGCAAATCTGCTTTATGAAATGCTTTGTAGTCTTCCTGGTGTGAAGCATGGTAAATAATCTGACGCAGCTCTCGCTTTTGCTATGCCAAGCTCACCTCCGCTCCTTGAGCCGCAGCAACCGTTCGCCGGCCTCAACCAGCGTTTCTTCTCGCTTGGCGAAGTGAAAACGGATCAGATGCCGGATTGGTTCCTTGAAGAAGCTTGAGCCCGGTACTGCTGCCACGCCGATCTCTTTGGCGAGCCAGCGGCAGAAGGCCATATCGTCGTCTTCACCAAGATCGGATATATCCACCAGTATGTAATATGCTCCCTCTGGGGTAGTATGTTTGAGGCCGGCCTTATCGAGATAACTTAGGAAACAGTCGCGTCGCCGAGTGTATTCTACTCGCAACTGTTCATAATAACTGCGGGGGAAATCCAATGCAGTCGCTGCGGCCTCCTGCAAAGGTGCAGGCGCCCCCACGGTAAGGAAGTCGTGTATCTTGCGCGCACCGGCAATGACTTCCGGTGCAGCGATTACATAACCCAATCGCCAGCCGGTGATAGAATACGTCTTGGAAAGCGAACTGCAGGAGATTGTCCGTTCGAACATATCAGGCAGACTGGCAATATAGGTATGCGTGTGCGGCGCGTACACAATGTGCTCATAAACCTCGTCGGTGATAACAAATGCTTTGAATTCATGCGCAAGATCGGCAATGTACTGCAACTCCTCATGGGTGAAAACTTTTCCTGTTGGATTGGACGGGTTGCAAAGGACAAGCGCCTTAACTCCCTTTTCAAAGGCATGGCGTAACTCATTAGGGTCAAAATCAAAATTTGGCAAATGTAGCGGTACATAGATGGGTGCGGCGCCCGAGAGAATAGTATCCACACCGTAGTTCTCGTAGAATGGCGAAAACACAATCACCTTGTCTCCTGGATTGCAAGCGGTCATCATAGCTACTATCATGGCCTCGGTACTGCCACAAGTCACGACGATGTGGGCATCCGGGTCGAGATCCAGTCCCATCCAGTATTGCTGTTTACGCGCCAGAGCTTGTCGGAAGCGCAGCGCCCCCCACGTGATGGCGTACTGGTGGTGTCCCTCTTCAAGGGCACGCTTCGCCGCGGCCACCAATTCGGCGGGCGGATCAAAATCCGGAAAGCCTTGTGAAAGATTGATCGCACCGTACTCATCAGCAATGCGCGTCATCTCGCGAATAACAGACTCAGTAAAGCTATCCAAGCGAGTCGCAGTAGATGGCATAGTCGCAAAATTCCCTTTCACTGAATTGGAGAGGGGCCCATTATCAAGGTTTTCCTTTATGGTTAAGAGATTATAGAAAAACGAAGTCTGTAGGTCAATAAAGTCAGTGGCTCGGTGAGTGGTCCCGACCTTCCTTTCGCTCCACCGCCATAACCTATTCCCACATTCCCTTGGTTAACCTGCTGATTGCAATGACGACGACGGTCGTGATGAGGATGAAGAAGACCGAGACTGCCGCAATGGTTGGAGAGTAAGAATATCGAAGAGAAGAGAAGATCTTTATGGGAAGGGTGGTTACGGTGAATCCTGCCACCAGAAAGGCGATGAAATACTCGTTCAGGGAAAGTATGAAAGAGAATAAGACACCCGCAAAAATATCATTTCGAATCAGGGGAAGCGTAACTGTGGCAAATACCTTCAATTCAGTGGCCCCCAGGTTCATTGCTGCCTCTTCTATCTCCTTGTTTACCGACTCGAACCCCAAGGAGATCAGCATCAGTGGCAGGGTGGTGTAGAAAATACCATGAGCGATGATGACATTAAAGACCTTTCCTGAGTAGCCCACCGAGTAAAAGAAAGCCATAAAAGCAATTCCGATGATTACCGGAGGGAGGAGAAAAGGTAATAGCCCCAACGTCTTGATAAAATTGGCAAAACGAATATCGTATCTATTCAGCACAAAAGCCAGCACAAGGGCGATGGAGGTCGATAAGATGGCGGTCCCGCTGGCGATGACCAGGCTGTCTCTTATCGCCTCACGCCAGTCGGACATAGTCAGGAATTCCCGATACCATTGGAGGGATAGTCCCTTCGGTGGAAAGACCATGAAGATATCGGATGTGAATGAGACAGCGATGACAATCAGCAGGGGAACGGCCAAGAAGACAACAATCGATCCAAAGCACATTCCCAAAAAGAGTCTCCCTACCCTTTGCAGCGTCATTTGGCTTTTGCCCCCATTGAGAGGCTTTTTGTGCCAGTCAGTCTAGCGATTATCCATATAACCGCAATTGCAAAAACCATAAGAACGAGGGCCATGGCCGCCCCAAAAGGCACATTCGATTCATAGGTTGCCTGATCACCTATGATAATCGCCATTGTCCACTGCTGGGGCTTCCCCAGAATAGAAGGTACCACGTAGGCCCCCATGGTGAGAATAAAAACGAGCAACGCCCCAAGGGTAATACCATCTTTTGAGAGAGGAAGCGTCACGTTCCAGAATGTCTTCCAAGGTCCAGCCCCCAAATTCAACGAGGCCTCTTCGTATTCCCTACTGATGCCCTTCAGATTTCCGTAAAGGGTCAGAATCATGAAGGGCAGGAAAACGTAAACCAAGCCGATAATCACGGCGAGAAGGCCAGGTGTGTAACTCATAGGTTGTTCTATAAGGCCCGTCCAGACGAACAGCTTGCTGATCCCGGCATTCCTAGAAAGGAGGACTGTCCATGCATAGCTCCGAATAATATACGAGAGCCATAATGTGCTGATCACGAGGATCACATAGAAACGCTTTTTCGACGCGATCCGTGTCAGGTAATAAGTAAATGGGTATCCCAGGAGAAGGCAAAGGAGAGCGGTAAGGAAGGAGATTTGTACCGTGAAGGCCAATCTTTTGAGATAAAGCGCCTTCGTGAAGAAGCGTATGTAATTCTCGAGAGTAAAAGCCGGTTCATAAAAACCCCCAGGAGGATGATGATAGAAGCTGAAGGCGACAAGCATTGCCAGGGGAATGAGAAAGAAGACCACTAGCATCCCGAGGGGATAAACTAGGATGTATCTGAGCCTCCTTCCCTGGCGTTTCACGGATAGGCCTTATCTAACAGGCGACACGCTTCCCGGTCAAAAATCACCCTCACCGTGTCTCCCTCGACAAATTCGGGGCTTCCGGTTTGATAAGACGCGATGATCTCCTGCCCGGCTCGGGTATTTATGTAGTACTCGATAAGTTCCCCCACATGCCGCTTGAAATCAATCTTGCCTAAGAAGCTGTTTTCCTCAGATTTGTCTATTTCAACCGTAAGTCGAACCGATTCAGGCCGAATCGAGATAATATACTCCTTTCCCTCGGTCACATCGAGATCCGTCCCTGGGGCGGAGAATGGCCCGTCGGGAGTCATGAGTTGAATGGCCTCATGGCTCACCGTGTGAGCGGTTGCAGGTATGAGGTTGGTTGTCCCAATGAAGTTGGCCACAAATGGGGAAACAGGGTTTAGGTAGATCTCCCGAGGATTTCCTACCTGCTCGATTCGTCCCCGGTCCATGACCACAATCCGATCAGACATCGACATAGCTTCTCTCTGATTATGGGTCACAAAAATTGTGGTTATCCGAATCCGCTTCTGCAATCTCCTTAGCTCAACTTGCATCTCCTCTCGAAGGTTTTTATCCAGAGCGGCAAATGGTTCGTCGAGAAGAAAGACCGATGGGTTCATCGCCAGCGCCCTGGCAAAGGCCACCCGTTGTCGTTGCCCACCGCTAAGCTGCTCAATTTTCCTCCCTTCCATACCGGGAAGCCTGACGAGTTGAAGGAGCTCTGCCACCCTGCCATCTATCACGGCTTTTGAAAGCTTACGGACGTGCATACCATAGGCGATATTACCGAAGACGTCCATGTGAGGGAAGAGGGCCAGGGATTGGAAGACCATGCCGGTGTCCCGTTGATAAGGGGGGAGATCAGTCACGTCTTGACCATTGATTAGGATCTGACCACTCCCGGGTTCTTCGAATCCAGCGATGAGGCGTAAGGTAGTTGTTTTGCCGCACCCACTGGGGCCAAGAAGCGTAACGAACTCCCCTTCCTCGATAGTGAGTTCAACCTTCTCCAATGCGCGAACGTCGGGCGGAAAAGTCTTAGAGAGATTTCTCAGTTCAACACGCCCCATAGCCCTGAGTCCCCCTCTCGTCCCTTCCCATCAACTAATAACCATCTCGTTCCACTTTTCCTTGAGCCATGTCTCCATTTCTCCGGTGTAGAGTTCGTAGTAAGGGGTGATGGCCGCATCGGGACCCGGGCCAGCAATCTTCTCGTAGTCCTCCTTCGAAAGGGTAAGATATTGAGGGCTTGCTGTCGGCGATGTGCCGAGGGCCATGCTAACCCGGTCTTGAACCTTAGGATCACAGCAGTAATTCACAAAGACATGGGCCTCTTTCGCCTTTTTGCTCGTACTGAGAAGCATCCATTCTCCATGGTCAAGGACGCCGCCCTCTTGAGGAAAAACGCTCTTCACATGAGCCCCCTTGCTCGCCATGACCGTGGTCACATCATGGTACAATTGTCCCATAGGGACCTCGCCGGTTTTGAGAGCCTGTTCGAATGTTGCCTCGCTTTCGTACCACATTTTCACATTGGGTTTTACTTCGCTCAGTTTTTTGATGACCTTCAAGATACCGTCCTTTGTATCGAGGATTTTCTTTCCCCCGAAAAAGGTCGTCGAGGTGATCTCGAGGAGAAAACTGTTATCAACGAGCTTCAAAAGGCCTAGCTGATTCTTGTGTCGAGGATCCCAAAAGGCTTTGTACGAGTCAGGTTGGTATTTGATGACATCATAGTTGTATACGAGGTTGATATACCAGGACAACGCTCCGATCCCAACCAGTCTCCCTTTGGCATCTTGACGGATAAACGGCTTGGCCAGGTATTTCAGATTGGGTATTTCTGACTCCGAATAGGATGCCCAAAGATCCTCCTTCGAGCCACGTAAGACCGCCGTCACAGAGAAAATCGCTACATCCACAGGCGCCTTTCCAGCCTTGACAGCGCTTCGGACCTGTTGGAGCATTACCGGCCCAGTGGGCTCCGCCTGGGATTCAACCGCGACGCCGGTCTCCTTTTGGAAAGGCTCGAAGAGCTCTTTGTCGAGAACCTTCTTAAAGAAGCCTCCGTAAACAGCGACCTTTAAAGGCTCTGGAGCGGCGATGGCCGAGATTCTCGGCATCAGAGTCAGACCACCCATGGCGGCCGCCCCTAAGGCAGTCTTTTCGATAAATTCCCTCCGAGTGAGTCCCTCCTTCTTGGGTTTTTGGCTTTTCATAATATCTCCCCCTTTCTGTTTGTGATACTTCTGTTAGAGATCATAAAAACTGAGTCACCGCCCAAACCCGGAAGCCAAATCATGAACCTCCCTTTTTGCCCATATCATACCTTTCACCACAAATATACTAGGAACATCCAGGAAACCCCTTGAGGCCGTAACGACAAGTCTACTGTTCCGATGACTTGGGAAGTTACACATTCTTTTGATCAACCAATTTCCACATCGTCTTCCATCGAAGATAGCGTAAATGTCTCCCCAAGTAACTGACTCCAAGACTGATTATATGGTAGGTGCCAGAAGGGTGTCAAATGATAATGCTAATCCAAGGTGAAGGCATAAAGTGAATTCAAAAGTGATAACAACTCGCTTTCTGATGGGGTGAGCGTAGCAGAGAATGGGCTTGTGAGTCAAGAGGTTGAATGCCATAACATATGGCGGTCGAGCGATAAGCTGTCTTTGGTAGGAATACGGGAGCCTCCAGTGGGTAGAGGCTGATGGCCTGGTGGGGGATGGGATTGTGTCTGCGGCTCCCAAATTGGGTAAACGAGGCCCCGAGCCCTCTCGTTTGAAGTTAGGATATGTAAGCATCCATAGGGTATTCGGGCTG
>CAYFYO010000136.1:0-7993 GCA_964347335.1 uncultured Thermodesulfobacteriota bacterium | reverse complement strand
GGAGAAACTGAACATTCGCTTCTTAGACAAGGTCCTGTTCCATCAGGGAAATGCCGTAATCACCTCCGGTGGTCGGGAGGCCCTCAAAAATGTGGCTGAAGAGTTGAAAAACCTCACAGGAACACGGATCCATGTGGAGGGCCATTCCGACAATCTGCCTCTCTCGGAGGAGGCGAGAGTTGTCTACATTGATAATCTGGGTCTATCGATGGCGCGGGCGGCTGCCGTGGCCCGGATGTTCCGCACGATGGGGGTGAACCCGGAAGTCCTCTCTGCGGCCGGATACTCGATGCACAAACCCGTCGCGAGCAATGACACCCCAGAAGGGCGTGAGCAGAACCGCCGCGTTGAGATCATTCTCATGCCCTTGCGCTGACAAGTAGGGTGAGCTGGTTCTAAACTCTGTAAGGGCGGTATAGGTGACAAACGATTTTAGTCTCGGAAAAAAAGATATGCTTCTCATCGGATAGAATATGAACTAGGTGTTTTTTGCCGATGACCTATTTTCTTTGATTTAGCTGGGACTAAATGAAAATCAATTGAGAGGAATTCCAAGTTGACCGAGATGGGGCCGCGGGTCTGAGCGGCCCCTTTTCGGACTCCATGGGTTAGGGCCGAGGCGGATCCGATCAGGAAAGCCTCGAGTGATCAATATCAAAGTCTGTCCCTCAACGCGTTTCTGTCTCATGTCAAGACCTGACACTATTTCAACAAATCTAACCAATTTAACCAATCCAACACATCGCCCTTGATCCTTTTACCTTTAGCCTTGCTTCTTCAACCAACCAATGAAACCAACCCAACAAATTGAACCTCATCCTTTCCGCTTCCACCTCCAACCTCCAGCGCCTTCCCCCCTCAACCTCAACCCTCCCCTCCGTCCCCCTTCTCCCGTCTTCCATCCTTTCCCCTTTCCTTGCTTTTTCTACCCTTCTGCCCTAGAATTGATGGATTATGAAGCCTGATGATTTTTTGCAAATCCTGGGGCAGACTGCTCATGTGCCGTAATTCCCGGGATTTTTGAACGATATTCCTGAGCATTGATATCACCGAGGTTCTACGATGAGCAATAGAACCCATATAAAAGTTCCTAAACAGAAAATAGAGGTATTCTGTAAGAAATATCGCATCCGCAGACTCCTATTTTTTGGCTCTGTTCTCCGAAAAGACTTCGGCCCTGGTAGTGATGTGGATGCGCTTATTGAGTTTGAGCCGGGACAGGCAGTGGGCTTTATTCGCTTGGCGGGCATGGAGATTGAGCTTTCCAAGATTCTCAAACGCAAAGTAGACCTGAGAACCCCAGCAGAACTGAGCCGCTATTTCCGGCAGGAGGTGCTTGACTCGGCCGAGGTCCTGTATGCGCAAAGATGATTTGATCCGAATCTGGCATATGCTCGATGCAGCAGAGGAGGCGTTGTCCTTCGTCAAGAACAAAGCCCGGAGTGATCTTGACGCGGACCGAATGCTGGTACTCTCTATTGTGAAGTTAGTCGAAATGATTGGCGAAGCGGCCTCAAAGGTCACAAAAGAATGCAGGGATAATCATCAAGAAATCCCATGGTCAAGCATAGTTGCAATGAGAAACCGGCTAATCCACGTCTATTATGATATTGATCTTGATCGGGTTTGGGATACGATTACGGATGATCTGCCCACCCTTGTAACTGCCTTGAAAAAGATCGTTCCGCCAGAGGAAAGATCTTGAGAGCCAATCTCTGAACCTGTAACCTGACGCCCTTCGGTTATTCTTCTGACTCCTGCCTTCCATCCTTTCTCCTTGCACCTTGATCCTTTTACCTTTCGCCTTGCTCCTTCAACCAACAAATCCAACCAATTGAACCAATCCAACCAATGAAACCAATCCAACCAATGAAACCAATCCAACCAATGAAACAAATCCAACAAATTGAACCTCATCCTCTCCGGTTTCGCCTCCAACCTTAAGCCTCTGGTCTTCACTTCTGCCTTCGCCATAGCTGATTGCTGACTGCTAATCGCTAAACGCTTGGCGTCAGCCAATCAACCGTTTGACAGATTGGGTTTTCTGCCATAGACTTGGAAATGTAAAGTCACGATAAATTGGAGACAAAATCATGGAATCCGTGATTTTGGGGGGCACGGATTTTCAACGGAAAGACGGCGAGGAGGCCTATTCCAGGAGCGGAATAGGCCTTTCGTTTTCAAGCGACAGTGGCGTTTGCAGGCCACAGAAAATCAATGACCAATCCTGAACTCAGGGATGTATGTAGGAAGTTATGCACGCTCTGCACGAACGTCCCCAATACTCTAACATAAAATGTCCGGCTTTAGGGATTCACACTCCAGCCTAATTCAATATTAGCAGGGCCTTGTTTTCTGCTGGGAGTGAGAATTTCTCTCTTCTTGGTGTTGCTTTGCAACTCAGTTGTTTAAGGATTCTGACTGCTCCCTCAAACGGTTGGTAGGAGCTGGAGCACTGAACCACAGGGGTAAGATGAAAGGATTGGTGTTTGGAATAGCAATAGTTCTTTGCGTTGCGAATTTGCTTTCACCTGTTTACCCTTCATGTGAGGAAGCCGAAAGCGTGCCGATGTCTCCCTTTCTCAGCAAAATTGATGCTACTCTAAGCCTTTTGCTCACCCTAAGAGGAGAAGAACAAGTGCCTCAGGAAATGAGGGAAATTCTGATGAGGGACACAGTAAGCGTAAGCATAAGGTTTACTCATGAGTTGAATGCCTCAGACGTAAAGTCGATAGAAGAACTAGGGTTAGAATTTGTACGGCTGCCCAACGGTGAGATAGCTCATTCGGGAACCATTTATGGTGCTGAGGTTCCTTGGGATAGGGTAGATGATCTAGCACAATTAGAGAGCGTAATTCGCATAGAATCAGGGTGGCAGCCAGGAGTGGAAGACCCTGCAAGTTAGGAAAAACATAAACAGAGGAAAGGAGGAGGAAAATGAAGGTAACAAGGCTCGGATTTCTCATATTGGTGGCAACGGTGCTTTTGTCAGTATTGTTTGTGCTCGTTGAGAATAGAACGGGTAATATGAGAGCGGCCAACGCACAGACTCCTTCTTATCTCAGCAAGACTGGTTCCACGCTAGATTTCCTGTTAACACTTGCAGAGAGAAAAGTGCAACCCAGGCTGGCCAGTGAGCTTGGCGAAAAAGTAGCCAGTATGGTGGAAACACAAAGCCTCAGTGTCAGTATTAATTTCGATCACGAGCTAAGTGAGGCTGAGATTGCAGGTTTGGAGGCGCAGGGATTCATCTTTGTGCGTGTGAATGGTGAAGTGGCTCATTCAGGAACAATCTACGGTGCAAAGATGCCCATCGGCTCTGTAGATGCCCTGAAGGAGAGAACTGATGTCTTGCGTATTGAGTCCGTTTGGCAGCCAGGCGTAGAGGATCCTCTTGATGTAAGTGTTCCTGAGATCAACGCAGACGACATGTGGCAGTTTCTGGATGCAGGGGGAAACAATATAACCGGAGAAGGGATAACGGTTGCGGATTTCAATTCAGGCATCGATGTTTTCCATCCTGATTTCTGGAAGGCTGATGGCGGCTCCTATGCGTGGATTGATACGAATACCAATGGTACATTTGACCCCGGGATTGACGCCGTTGATTTGGATGGAGACGGGGTCGCAGATGGTGATGAAACCTTGGAATTCTTCGACGCACAGGGCCCTGCAGGGAATAATGATGGCGTGTTCCAAGTTGACATGGATTGGCTATACAACGATGCCGATAGTAATTGGCAGCGCGATTATGGGACAGTAAGTGGTTTTGCAGAAACGGATCCTACATATGGCGAATTACTTTTCACCGTAGACGATATGAATAGTAACAACGCGCTTGATGTCGGCGAGAACTTGGTCGCACTTGGTACAAGTAAGGTTTTTAGGACATTGAACACCGGCGGGACTCAACGCATAAGAGGAACTGACCTCATACTGACCGATGCGGACACGAATGGACATGGAACAAGTGTGTGCGGAATCGTAAACGGAGGGGTTATTGGGAATAGAAGATATGTAGGGGTTGCACCAAGTGCAGAACTCCTGGTTGCGAATAGACGTGAAAATAGCTTTACCCTGTATATTCCTTGGGCCAGGGCTAACGGTGCAGACGTTATGCTATATGAATTTGGTGGATGGTTACAGCAATTTCTCGATGGGTCTTCCAATTTAGAGCAAGCGATTGATGCTGAAGCTGCACTGGGCGTTGTTCAGGTTGTGCCCGCTGGTAACTTGGGCAACAAAGATAAACACGCTCAGGATGATGTAACCGCTGGTGGCAGCACCAACTTCACCTTTAATGTTCCCGCTATGGACAATCCGGTAACCCCTCCCGATGAGGACATTGATACTGTCTATATGACAGCTCTGTGGCGCACAACTGGCAATAATTTAGCGTTTACAATCACTACCCCTACCCCATCTGTCGCGAACTTGCCTGCAGCACCCGGTGATACCAATTGGCATTCCACAACCACAGGTGACGGCCACACAATATGGTATCGCCGAGAGGACTCAACCAGAGGAACTGCGAAATACGACATTACCATTGACAGGAATGATGTCATTACTGGGGGTTGGACAGTACAGGTAACCAATAATAGCGGCGCCAACGAGCACGTGGATATGTACATAGGGGATGATCAGACATCCTGGACGGGTGGCGCGTTGTGGACGGCCTTCCAGTCTAACGACAACACAGTTACGTGGCCTGCTACCGCAGACAGCGCCATAACGGTTGCATCATACAGCACCAGAGGAGTGGTAGTACCCGCGGGTGACTTAAGCACTTTCAGTCCTGCCGGGCCGAGAATAGATGGACAACCTGTCGTAGATATTGCAGCGCCTGGGAACTATGACATAGCCTCGGCTCAATCAAAGGATGCCTCCGGGGGGACATTGGGGAGTTATCGTTGGTTTAGCGGAACAAGCGCTGCAGGCCCGCATGTAGCCGCTGCAAGTGCTTTGTTGCTCCAATGGGATCCCACCCTGAATCACGGCCAAATCAAGACGATGCTGCAACAGGGAGCTAGGACCGATGTATTTACTGGCGCTACTCCTAATGTTGAATGGGGACATGGCAAGCTCGATGTGCTGGCAATTGTGAACCAACCTCCAGTCTGCGACGCCAATGGTCCCTATATGGCCGAGTGCCAGGGGGTGACCACAGCGGTGCCGCTCGATGGCACCGGTTCCAGCGATCCCAATCCTGGCGACCCATTGAGTTACTCCTGGACTACCGATTGCCCGAATGGCAGCTTCGACGATCCCACGAGTCCAACGCCAACTTTAACCATGGATACGTCGCCCGGATGTTCTGTGGTATGCAGTATCACCCTCACCGTGACCGACAGCGCTGGAGCTTCTGACAGTTGCTCCACCACGGTAACTGTTCAGGATACGATACCCCCGATAATCACCTGCCCAGCGGACACGACAATGGAGTGCGATCAATCAACCGATCCAGAGAATACAGGTTTTGCGACGGTCACAGATGAGTGTGATCCCGCCCCGGTGATTGATT
This sequence comes from uncultured Thermodesulfobacteriota bacterium, assembly GCA_964347335.1. Lineage (GTDB taxonomy): Bacteria > Desulfobacterota > BSN033 > WVXP01 > WVXP01 > WVXP01. The sequence continues at coordinate 2,469 of CAYFYO010000136.1, read as the reverse complement.
TCTCGGATGCGATCATTTCCGGTGCATGCCCGGAGGTATTCGTGATCAGGCGGACATGGACCGCTACCGATGCATGCGGAAACGTCAGTAGCTGCGTGCAAACCATTGAGGCGATGGACACCACACCGCCGGAGATAGCGGAATTATCAGTTGGCTCGGACAACTTGTGGCCACCCAATCACAAAATGGTCGATGTGGGTTTAACGTACAGTGTTTCCGATGCTTGCGATCAAGACCCTATTATTTTGACACAAGTCACAAGCGATGAGCCAACGGCTACAGCTCCTGGAGCTGGCGGTGCTAGGCACTCATCGGACGCTGAAATCACTGGCGATGGCCGGGTGTTGTTGAGAGCTGAAAGGTCAGGTAAGGGTGACGGGCGAGTATATGTAATAACGCTTACGGCTACAGATGAATGTGGCAATAGTGCCTCTTCGGGGGTATCGGTAAAAGCAAGCCACAATAAGAAAAAGGGTGCTGTTGACTCTGGCCAGAATTACGATGCAACACAGATAAACTGAGAACCGTTCTCGCCTGGTGCAAGCGTAGGTTAGTTGGGGGGAGTTCAAAAAGAGAGGGAAGAAACCGGTTTGGATTAAATTTCAGCACGAGAGGGGTTTCATCAGGAAATGGACCTGAAGCAAGAATCTCCATCTGGGAGCTTATGCACGCTAATACCAATACTCCCACTACCATGTCTGAATCGGCCAGGGGAGGGACCTTTCAATCACATCCTAAGGGAGGCTCATATGGGCTTGTTCGGAAAAAAGTATGATGCCTTTATCAGCTACAAAACGAAGAATGTTGATATGGCCCGTTTGATCACCGATCGGCTCATGGCGTCTGGAAAGGCCGTATGGTTCAATGAGTATCAGGTGCTGCTGGTCGAGAGATCTCGGTTTCAAGAAGCCATCGACAAGGGGATCCGTGAATGCAGATACGGCATTGCTCTGACAAACGATGAGTATGCCGAGTCTGTGTATTGCGATAAAGAGATGGTGCAACTCCTAGAGTTTTGCGGAGAAAAAAACATTCTGGAAATCATGATCCCGCACGAACCCAAGACACGCCAGAAATACCCCCAGCTAGAGGGTAGCCCCACCCACGTTTTCACCGGCGATGTTGAGCAATTGTTGAACTTCGTTACCCAAGAAACCGGTTGGGAAATAGATCCCGCCGTACAGGTCACCGCTAAAGGGGAAGGGGATTACTTTGAGGGTGATTGCCTGGGAAATACCTACAAGATAGATGTCAGCGGCTGGGAATTGGTGGATAGGAGTTTCCACGGCGGGGGGCCCTGTTATGTCCGAGAGGTGGGGGGTTTCGATATCTTTTGGAACCTGCAATATGGCGAAGAGTACTCCCCCCAAGCTTATGAGGCGCGGCTTGGGTTAAGCCAAAAGAATGACAGAGCTCTTTACAACGAGATATGTGATTACGCGAATCATTATTTCAGCAACTTGAAACCAGGTTCGCGTGTTGCAGGCGTGCATTTGCTGTTTCACGAGGATATCAGTCATTTCGCGGTGGCATATCATGATGGAAAATTCTGGAAAAGAAGATATTCGATCATGTTGAGTCATCCAGAGACCTCACGTATAGCAGAATTTGTTTTTACCTTCCAGTTCCCAGGATCGTTCAAAGAATACTGTCGCCACGTCGAGTTGATGGACAATCTGGTGATGACACTCCAATGGGGTGAGAAGAGAGAGCGAGCCAAGAGGGATGTCCCAAAGACACAGCCAAAAGAACCCTCACGAGCAGAAGAGAGACTCTCTCGGATCATCGAAGACCAACCGATGGCCAATAGACTCAACAGTGAAGGCTTGGCGTTAGCGAAACAGGGACGACTTAAAGAGGCGATTGGGGCTTGGGAAAAGGTCCTGAATTATACGACCCTCGTTGAATTGCGGGGAATGGTCCTGTTCAATATAGGACGTGCCTACGAAAAGATGGGCGACATCGAAGGCGCCTTAAAAGCTTACAAACAGAGTGCGGAGACGAATCCAGGACAGTTCAATGCCTTAAGCAACATCGGTTCCATCTATCTGCGACAGAATCAACCACAAGAGGCGCTGCATTATCTGTTAGAGGCGGCCAGGAAGAATCCTAGCGACTACGTCACGATAAACAACCTTGTTGTTTGTTACGAGAACCTTGGCAATCGCACAGAGGCGCAATCTTGGATGAGTGTCTTACGGCGACTAAAACCCTGAGAACCTGTTATAATTTCCCTCTCACTGATTCATTCGATGAACCAATTTAACCAATCCAACCAATTTGACCAATTCAACCAACAGAACCAATCCAACCAATGAAACCAATCTCACAAATCGACCTTGATCCTTTCCCCTCAACCTCAAACCTCCAACCTCCAGCGCCTTCTCCCCTCAACCTCATCCTTTCCACTTCCACCTCCAACCTTAAGCCTCTGGTCTTCACTTCTGCCTTCGCCATAGCTGATTGCTG
>CAYFYO010000135.1:0-8184 GCA_964347335.1 uncultured Thermodesulfobacteriota bacterium | reverse complement strand
AAATGACCAAAATGCCAAACATGTTTAGAAAACTGGAGAATTTGAGTTTTGATATTTTTTCGGATTTCGAATTGGTCCCTTTCGGGACGCTTCGCCCGTGCTTCATATTTTGAAACTTGACATCTTAATACGTACGATCAGTTTTGGTGTGATTTTCACAAATGAGTTTTGAGAGTTGATACTCGCCCATCTTATGGGGATCTGAACAATCCATAAGCGCTGACCGCAAACAACTGACAACCGATGTTATAAGGAAGCGCTGTTCGGCAGGGACAGGCGCCCTTTTCAGGAACCTCAACCGGGGTAGTGAAATCAGCCCCGCTCCTAGACCGACTTCCAAAAATGGAGAATCTTCCCCAGGAGTTCTTTCTTTCTTCGAATCATTTCGTCCTTCGAGCGACAATTCATGGTCCCCGAAGCAGCGCCCCGATGGCCGTCACCGATGTTGAGGTCCCTCATGATTTCGCCCAGGTCCTTCCGAAAAGCAGCGGAGTCGACATTGGGACTCAGTGAGATCGAGATATTGAAGTTGTTGGTCTTGACTCCCTGATTGTACAGACTCCGGATTTCCACGACGGCCTGTGCAGAGGGATAAAGGAGAAAAGCGAGGTTTCTGAGCACAGTGGGTCTTTTCTTGTACCGGGTTAGGTCGACGACGATGAGTTCATGGCTCTGATCATCGGACAGGAAGTACGAGGCCTCCCGGATAATTGTCATCATCCCGTCCTCTTGCCGTTTGTAAAGCTGGTAATACTGTTGGATCTCGGGGCTCGTTGCGACGATATCCAGAGGATTGTCCCTCAAAAGGAAGACTGACTTTTTTCTGAGGAGATCCCCGTTTTTCGAGGAGGCGAGCATCTTCAGGGCACAATCGACCACCTTCCCCGGTGTCTCTTTTCTCCAATCTTGAATGTCCCGATACCGGAAAGCATCGATGGTATCGGCATGTTGCACCGTGACTTCGAAATACGAGGGGAATTTGATCTCTGATGAGAAATAATCGTAAACGACTCGACTGCAACTATCCTTGAGGTCAAACCGACCCTGCAACTGGGCGGGATCGTACCCTCTCAGCCGGAGATCTTCAAGGTTTCCAAAATGATGGTCAAACCAGAGGCCGCAACGGAGGGGAAATGGAAGATCGCAGACCACGTCCCGATCGGACACAGGGACCGCATTTCGACTCATCGCGATGGGGCCTGCAAAAACGACCTCGTTGATGCCAAGAGAGAAGGAGCAGATCGCTGCACTGACGACGCCATCGAAGTCGGAATGTGTAATAATCTTTCCCCATGGAGCGGTCAAAACACCGGTGGCCTTTCGGATGATTTCGGTATGATTCTATCATACTGGATTATCGTGGGGAAGGTGTCGCTCCGAAAAGTTCGATGCTCGGGACGGTTCCCTCGGGCGTGATTTCAAACATTTCTCCACTATCCTCGGTTTCCGCGTCGGAATAGAGAATGATATCACCTTTTTGCCAAAACCCCGGGGTGACGAGAGGATCATAGGCGATTACGGCAGAGTTGTCCTCTCTGTCAGGACCGATGCTCCACAGCATGAAGGTCGAGCCATCCGACTCATATCTGTAAGGCCTTCCAGAGTTGAAAGGGTCTTGGGGAACCCGGCCAAGGTTTTTCATGAGGAAGGCTCGAAACTCGCCGGTCCGAGGATACCGTTCATAGCGGTAGTAGTGCCCCTCCAAATGGCTTTTGACGGTTTGCATTTCAGAAACCGCTTTAGCGACATCGACTCGCGAACTGTACTTCAGATAGATGGGCATCCCAATAGCCGCGACAATCCCGAGGATCGGAATGAGAATCACAGGAATGAAAACGACCCACCGGCGCCACGCCGAAACCTCTTCCGCCCGGATGACCTGGGTCTTTGCGATCTTGTCGTGCCACCCCTGTTTGGCTCGGTCGAATGCAATCCATAGAAATCCGAGATTAAAGGGGAGGGAGGAAAGAATGTAGGAAAAAGTTCTGATCGTCGCATCTCCGTATGAGATACCGGTCCCATCCTGTCGAATAACCTGGAGTCCGAGGAACCCTTTGCCCGGGGTATAGCCCCTTTTCCCCAGGTAGTAGATGAAGTAGGCGAAGGGCAGAAAGAGGGAGATCAAATAGAACAGCGGGCCGAGTGACGCAAGGGCCATCGGGTTCCTGCCCACCCCGAAAAGTAACATAAAGACAACGCCCAGGACGATAGACAAGAGGGTAATGAGCACATTGTCAACGATATAAGCCCCCAGCCTGATCCAGAATCCGGCAGGCTCAATCTTGACTTCCATATCCTGTGGAATCGGTTCTGCCTCGGAAGATGCCTCGTCAGGGTTGAGCCTGCGATCACGAACAGTCTCAGCCAGTCTCTCGTGTTTCTCAAAGATGACTCCGCACCGAAGACACTCGGTACCCTTTTGCTGCTCCTGGCCGCAAGCTGGACACTGAAAGCCCTGAACCCTGGGGGCATTTGACTGATCCTGGGCCGGTGGGGTGAAACCCTCTTCATAGGCTCCGGCGATGGCGTCATCATAGGCCTTGGCAATGGCCTCATCTCTCTCTGGATTCTGACCCTTCACCGAGGGATCCGGGCCCTCCCCGACCTGACTTTGCGTTTCGATGGCTGTCGTCTCCAAACCTTCGACACGTCCTGTCGCGGTCGCAGCGGGATGGCTTTGGGTGCCACTGTCTATCTGCTCGATTCTCACCTGGCCCCCGAGTTTGACGAAGACCTGTCGATATCGCTCCGCCTTAGTCCTCGAGACACTCTTTTTGACCACCACAGGAGGATTTCTGGTAATGCGGAGGGCCTTTTCCAGTGGAATTTGAAACTGTTTTGATAGCTTCTCCGAAAAGGCTTGGATGTTGGCATCCGAACCCTCCGTAACTCCAAGAAAGACAATCCGATAGTTCTCACTTCCATTCGGCTGGGCTTGACTCATGGTGAAAACTCCCTCTCTCGCAGCGGTCAGAAATGCCTTCGGCAAGCGGCATGTTTTCGGAACTTGGCGTAGCCGGTGCGTGCGCTTTCATGCAATATTATTGCCAATGTTTTCCCCCAGTGCGGCTCATTGAGGAATCCCCGATGTCTCCATGAACAGTCCGTTCCTCAGGAATCTGAACGTTGTGGTGCGCTTCCTCCATCGCACGTTGTGAACTCGACCTTGCCCCGACGGGGCTGGTGTTTTTGTGTGTCGGCATCCTCCGACAAACAAAAAACCGCAAAGCGTGACTCTGCGCTCTCTGCATCTCCGTGGTGAATCCCAAGCGCGAGTCTCTAAATTTTCAGAATGGGGAGCAAAGGGAACAGGCATGTTCCTGAATCATGCTGGGTGGACCGTCGATCGGATACTCGCAGATTGGCGCAACAAAAACCAAATGGTAAGAGACTCCTCACTCGGATGCCCGAATGAAGGCCCATTCCAGACTTCACGATTTTTGCTGGTTCAAATGGGAGGATGGGTGGGATGGGTCGCTTTGTCAGAGGTGCGATCCAAGAGGCTGACAAAATGAGAGGCCTGGGCCTGAAAAAACATCATATCGGCCAACCCCATAGACTTCCATGGCAAATGCAACACAGCACAACACAAACGAAAACCGAGATGTCGAATGAACCGCTTCTGGGAGGTTCGGTCGTGAGGTTTTGTCACTCGAATGACTGGGCTATCTCCTAATCCTCTTGGTCCTCCTGAATCACATCTTTTGAGCCCTTTTCGCGGTTCCGGTTCTCTTCATAGGACTTCCGCTCCATCTCTCTCTGAATGAGCTCACCCAGGGAGGAGGACGTCGGGGATTGTCCAGAGAGATAGCGCTCATATTCGTCCTGTTGATCCTTATCTTTCAGATTCTTGATGCTGAGACCGATGCGCCTTTCCCGTCGGTCCACGTTAATGACCATCGCTTCGACGGGCTCTCCAACGCTTACCACGTCTGAGGGGCTGTCCACCTTCTCTTTGCTCAATTCGGAGACGTGGACCAACCCTTCGATATTTGGCTCGAGTTCAACAAAAGCTCCGAAATCGGTAATGTTCGTCACCTTTCCTCTCACCCGGCCTCCAACCCGGTATTTGTTCGGAATCTCATCCCATGGGTCTGGTTCCAGTTGCTTAATCCCCAGAGAAAATCTTTCATTTTCCTTATCGATGCTGAGGACAACCGCCTCGACCTCTTGGCCTTTCTTAAACAAATCGCCGGGGTTCCTTATCTTCTTCGTCCAAGACATCTCCGAGACATGAATGAGCCCGTCGATTCCCTCTTCGACGCCCACAAAAACACCAAAATCGGTTATCGTCTTGACCTTGCCCAAGATTCTGGTCCCCACAGGATACTTGCTCTCGATCACCGTCCAAGGATTCGGCTCAACCTGACGCATCCCTAGGGAGATCCGCTTCTTGGTCGGATCAATGTCGAGGACGACCGCTTCGATCACATCATCCAGGTTGACGACCTTTGACGGGTGTCTGATTTTCCTTGTCCAGGACATCTCTGAAACGTGAACCAGCCCTTCGATGCCTTCTTCCAGCTGTACGAAGGCGCCGTAATCCGTAACGCTAACAACCCTCCCTTTCACCCTCGCACCGATCGGGTAAGCCTGCGGGGCGTGTTCCCAGGGGTCCGGTGTTATCTGTTTCAGACCCAGCGAAACACGCTCGGTATCAGCGTCATAGTGGAGCACCTTGATTCTGAGACGATCTCCAACAGAGAGTTTCTCCGAGGGATGACTGATCCGTCCCCAAGAAATATCGGTGATGTGAAGGAGTCCATCAATGCCCCCCAAGTCAATGAAGACTCCATAATCGGTGATGTTTTTCACCACTCCCTCGAGGATCTCGCCCTCCTTGAGGGACTTCAGTGTCTCGGCCCTCTGCTCTCTTCGCCGTTCCTCTAACAGCGCCCGGCGAGATAACACCACATTGTTCCGTTTCCGGTTACATTTGATGACTTTGAATTCAAGCTTCTGGCCCAGAAACCGATCCATATTTCGAACGGGCCGGATATCTACCTGGGAGCCGGGGAGAAACGCCGTGATCCCGATGTCCACCGTAAGGCCTCCTTTGACCTTTCCAGTGACCTCTCCTTCAACGAGGTCTCCCTCACGGCAGGCCTGCGTAACCTGCCGCCAGGCCTTGACTCTATCTGCCTTCTCCTTGGACAATACCAGCAGCCCATCCCCAATCTCTTTCCTCTCCAAGAGGACGTCGATCTGGTCCCCTTCCCTCACCGTGATCCGGCCATCCTTATCTCGGAATTGCCTGGTCGAAATCTGCCCCTCTGATTTATACCCGATATCGACCATTACGAAATCCTCATTGACCGAAATAACAGAACCTTTGACGATCTCTCCTTCCTCGACAGATTTCAGGCTTTCTTCGTAGAGTTTCTGGAAGTCCTCTTCCGCCTTCCTGGAGCCTTCCGTTTCCCGATCCGTCTGGTCAGCCAATCCTCTGCCCTCTTTCTCAGACGGAATGCTGTTTTTTCCCATCAAATAACTACCCCCGAGTCGCCAATTCGTAAGAATATAGCATAGAATCGTAAGAAAGACAAACCGGTTCTCCCTCTACGTGCCGCAATCGCCCAATTTCGCTCGATAAAATCCGATCATCTTCTCAACCACCTCATCCACGCCGAGTTGGGTCGTATCAATGACGATCGCGTCCTTCGCCTTCTTCAGCGGAGCAATAGAACGTGTCCGATCACTCGCGTCCCGCTTCTCAACCTCCCGAATCGTTTCATCCAGATCCACCTTCTCACCTTTGGCTTTGAGCTCTTCGTATCGTCTTCGGCCTCGGATTCGGGGATCCGCATCCAAGAAGAACTTAAGCTCTGCCCCCGGGAACACGACCGTTCCAATGTCCCTGCCTTCGAGGACAACCCCTCCCCTCTGACCAAATTCCCGCTGAAGCTCGAGCAAGGCTTTCCGAACCCCCGGCACCCGTGAAACCGCCGACGCAAGCAGGCTTATCGAGGGCCTTCGAATCTCATCTGTCACATCCTCGCCGTTGCAGACCACTCGCATCCCCTTCTCGTCGCGTCGGAGGCGAATCTCGATCGACCGACAGAGGCTTTCGAGTGCTTTTTCATCGCTCGAGTCGATGGAGGCTCGCTTGGCCTTCAACGCCACCGTTCGATATATGGCACCGGTGTCAACATAGAGATATCCCAGCCTCTCTGCAAGCATCCGTCCAACCGTACTCTTTCCTGCCCCTGACGGACCATCAATGGCAATGACCAGATTGCGTCTGTTCTTCTCCATCGGATCGAATAGTTCCCCTGGGGATTTCTCAGTGAATGGCGGACTGCCTTATTCTGGGTCTCACCCCGAAGAGGGTTCGAAGAAATTCGTTTATCAGATAATGGAAAAGCGTGTCAAGAAAAAGGCAGAATTTCTTTCAAGAACCTAAAGCGCCTGGAAAATCAAAGAATCTGAATTGAACCCATACAAAGACAGTGTTCCAAATGGAAAACATTGACAACCTTCCTGTTCTGGAATATATAAAGAGGCGGCATTTTTAGAATCGAGCGAAGACCCAAAATAACTTCGAGTATCTTTGCAGAAAACCTTGAAAGGAGGGATGCAAATGGAGGCGTTTAGGAGACTCAGGGACCCCCCGAAAGAAGGCATGGCCGCAACGCTGAACGAGGAGATAACCATTAATCAAAGGAGAGCATGATGAAAGAGATGAGAAAGATAATCATTCCCCTCGCCGTACTTTTCCTCTGTGTGTTTCTCAGTGGACCGGCAGTTGCCGCAAAAAAGCCGGTGGTTGTTTACACCTCGCTCGAAACCGAGGAAACGGTTGAATACCTCAAGTTAGCCCAGAAGGAACTTCCCGATCTCGATGTCAAGATCATCCGTTTATCAACAGGAGAACTGGGCGCCAGAATGCTGGCAGAACGGAATAACCCCCAGGCCGACGTTATCTGGGGATGGGCCGTGACCAATATGGAGGATTTCAGAGACCGGGGACTCCTCGAAAATTACAAACCGAAGGGATGGGCAAAGATCCCCGACAAGTTCAAGGATCCAAACGGCTACTGGGCGGCGATTGATCTTTACATGGCGGCCTTTGTTCTCAATACAGATGTGATGGCCAAAAGTAATCTTCCCAAACCGAAGGGGTGGAACGATCTGCTAAACCCGGCTTACGAGGGCAAGCTGATTATGCCTAACCCGGCAAGTTCGGGTACCGGCTTTTTGCAGGTGGCCAGTTTGCTCGAGATGTTGGACCCCGATTATGCCCAGAAACCGGTTAAGAAGAACACGGCCTGGGAGTTTCTCGAAAAACTCGACAAGAACATGGGCCAGTACATTAAGAGCGGTTCCAAGCCAGCCAAGCTGACCGCGGCAGGAGAGTATGCCATTGGGTGCTCCTTTGCCTTCGTTTATTCTTCCCTGAAGAAGAAGGGTTTTCCTGTCGAGATGGTGCTGCCCGAGGAGGGAGCCGGCTATGAGCTCGAAGCCAATGCCCTTCTGAAGGGAGCGAAAAACAAACGGGAAGCCAAGAAATTCCTCGACTGGGCGATCGGCGAGAGCGCTATGCGGGAATATGCCAAGTTCAAGCTGGGTGTGACGCTACCGGGGATTCCAGGACCGGCTGATCTACCCCAGCTGGAAACCATCAAACTCGCCCCCATGGACTTTCCCTGGCAGGCAACCAACCGAGGCGAAATCCTCGTGGTCTGGCAGGACAAATTCCTGAGGTAAGCGAAACCTGCGGGCGGAGGTACTGGCGTTGTATCTCCGCCCTATTTCTGCTACCATCCCCTGGATCCCGATGTCCATGCCTCGATGGGATTCGGTGGAACCTGCGACCGGCATTTTTCCGTAACCATCGACTCATCTAACGCCCGGGTCACTTTAGAGCCGAAGTCCTGAAGAGGCTCAGGTCGACGCGGGAGTTCATCATGCCAAAGAACCTGCAACTCAGAGATTTGACGAAGGTTTTCGGCACGCTTGTGGCGGTCAGCCATGTGGACTTGGAGGTCCAGGAGGGGGAGTTTGTCTGCTTCCTCGGGCCGAGTGGATGCGGAAAGACGACGATCCTCAGGATGATCACGGGCTTCGAAACACCCACTTCCGGCGAAATCATCTACGATGGAAAAGTCATTAATGACCTCGTCCCCCAGAAGCGGGACTTCGGCATTGTCTTTCAATCCTATGCACTCTTCCCCAACATGACGG
>CAYFYO010000134.1:0-8234 GCA_964347335.1 uncultured Thermodesulfobacteriota bacterium | reverse complement strand
TGGACTCGGGGAACGTGGTGCAAATCGGCACTCCGCAGGAGATATACGAGAAGCCTTCCAATCGATTTGTCGCCGATTTCATTGGCACCACGAACTTCATACCTGGGGAGATATCCGAAGTGCTCGAGGAGGGGGGATTGGTTTACATTCAGGCCGAATTTGGCCAGAGGATACTCTGTAGGGTGCCAGACTCTGCGACGGCCACGACGAATGAGAAAGTTCACGCCTCTATACGGCCTGAGGATATAGAGGTATTCACAGAACCACCGCGAGATAGGGAGAATCTATTGAAAGGCGTCATCGTGCATAGAGCCTATCTGGGTAACATCTTGTACTTCTTCATTCATATAGACAGCACCATGATTAGAGTACAGGCACCCTATAACATGACGCAGAAGGAAGGGGATGAACTCTTTCTCTTCCTGAATCCGGAGAAATGTATCGCCCTGTTCTAATAGAGGAGGGGACAGACTACTTTTTCTTACCTCTTTCAATTCAAACGCTCTTCCTCGGTCTTCCGAGCAACCTAAAGGACGATTCTCATCCAAGTTCTCTTTTCATCTTCTGCTGCCACGTCAGCGTTCCATGAGGAGATTGGAATATACTCTTCAAGAAAGACACAGGCGGCGCATTGGAACATCATTATAACCGAAACCATCCTTGCCATCTGCTTCTGCAAGGTCTCTCACGGACAAAGGCTTTTCTTTAGATGGGCAGGGAATTCTGGGGGTTTTCCCCTTTATCAGGAAATGATAAGATTGGCTGAATAGGAGATGGACCGATGGCAGAAGTTAAATTATCCGATATTACCAAGCGTTTCGGGACAAACACCGTGGTCAAGCGCGTTAACCTGACGGTAAAAGACAAGGAGTTTCTCGTCCTGGTTGGGCCATCGGGGTGTGGAAAGACGACGACCCTCCGAATGGTCGCAGGGCTGGAGGAGGTGACTGAGGGAGAGATTTACATTGGGGATCGGAAGGTCAACGACGTGGCCCCGAAAGACCGAGACATTGCCATGGTTTTTCAGAATTACGCCCTTTACCCGCACATGAATGTCTATAAAAATATGGCCTTTGGCCTGCAACTCCGAAACTTTCCGAAGGTGGAAATTGATCGGCGCGTCAAGGAAGGAGCGAAGATTTTGGGAATTGACGAGCTTCTGTCGAGAAAACCAAAGGAATTGTCCGGAGGGCAGCGGCAAAGGGTGGCCATGGGTAGGGCAATCGTCCGGAAGCCCCATGTATTTCTGTTTGATGAGCCTCTGAGTAATCTGGACGCCAAACTCCGGGTTCAGATGCGGGGAGAATTGGCCAGACTCCACGACCGGTTGGAAACAACAATTATCTATGTGACTCATGACCAGGTCGAGGCCATGACCCTGGCCGACCGGATCGTGGTCATGGATGACGGAAACATCATGCAGATAGGAACTCCGTTGGAGGTTTATGAGAATCCCAAGAATGAATTCGTCGCCGGATTCATCGGAAGCCCCTCGATGAACTTCATCGAAGCGAAAGTGGTTGAAGAGAACGGAAGGCTCCACGTCGATGGTGGGAGTTTCCGTCTGGCTATCCCCGAGGAACTGGAAGAGCGATACCGTCCTCGGCTCAACGACGAAGTCATTTTCGGGATCCGGCCTGAACACATCAATGATCGCGCCTTTGTGAGCGACATTCCTGGAAGGGAGAAATTGGAGGCCATCGTTGATGTCATGGAACCAGTTGGCTCAGAGGTTATTTTGATCGTTACGGTTGGAGAACATCACCTAACGGCGAAGGTCGATCCCCACACGAAGGCTTCTGTCCACGAGCCCATCGGTCTCAGTGTAGACATGAATAGAATCCACCTTTTCGACAGGGAAACCGGTGAGGTCATCGAATAGCCCTCGCCTTCTTCCCAAAAAAATCCACCCAGAGCAGCATTTGACTTTTCCTCATCCGGCACATCATCATCGCGCCCGTTCCCGGAGGGAGCACGCAGTGATTCCTCGGTGATCGGATGAGCCGGGTCTGGGTCAGTTGCGGTGCAGGGAGGAAGGCACGGGGGAGTTGGCGATGGAAAACGTAACCGTCATCGGCGATGGGGCCTGGGGGACGGCTCTGGCGCTTTTGCTCCATGCCAAGGGCCTCAGCGTCAAAATATGGGGTAACTTCCCCGATTATGTGGAAGCGCAGCGCGAAAAGAGGGAGAACTATAAGTTCTTGCCCGGGATTAGGATTCCTGAGGATATCGGCTATACGGCCGATCTTCTTGAGGCCGGCAAAGGGACTGACTTGTTTGTCTGCGCTGTTCCGACACAGTTTATTCGTGACGTTTTCCAAAGGTTTGCTCCCCACTATCCGAGAGGCGTCCCCGTCGTTTCGGTGGCAAAAGGTATTGAGCAGAAAACCCTCAAACGCTGCACAGAGGTCCTGGCTGAGTTCCTCGAGGGCGGAGCGCTCGCCGCGCTCAGTGGGCCGTCTCATGCCGAGGAAGTGGCTCGCAACATACCGACTGCGGTTGTTGTCGCCTCGGAAGATCCCCAGCTATCCCGCAGGCTCCAGGATACCTTTATGACACCGTCATTTCGAGTATACACCCAGGACGACCTGGCGGGCGTCGAGCTCGGCGGGGCACTGAAGAATGTGATCGCCCTGGCTGCGGGCATGTCGGACGGTCTCGGCTACGGGGACAATTCAAAGAGTGCCCTCCTGACGCGAGGTCTCGCCGAAATGGCTCGACTCGGCGTTGCCGCCGGAGCGAAGCGCCTCACCTTCTCGGGTCTCTCGGGGATTGGCGACCTCATGACGACTTCGTTTTCTCCGCACAGCAGGAATCGTGCATTGGGCGAGAAGATCGGGCGGGGAATGTCGCTTCGGCAGATTCTGGAATCGACTGAAAAAGTGGCCGAAGGTGTCTGGACAGCCATCGCTTCACGAGAATTGGCTCAAAGACTTGGCGTAGAAGCCCCCATATTCGACGAAGTTTACAGGGTACTCTTTGAGGGGAAAGACTGCCGCCAGGCGGTCGTCGATCTCATGACTCGTGGCAAGAAAAAGGAGATGGAAGATCTCGAATAGAACGGCTTCCGCCAAAGCGCGAAAGCACATTTTTCAGTAAGGACTACCCAGATCGGCGTCTCATGATGGTTTCTGCAATTTGAGCGAACCCGTCTCCCCCCTCCTGCTTTGCCAGGAAGGCGGGGAGGTCCTTCATGCGGTCAGCAAATTGGAGGAGATTCTTCACCCCGGCTGTGTTTGGAAAGTACTGAAACATCGGTTCGTCGTTGGGAGAATCTCCGCAGAAGAAGAATCGCGCCTTGTTTGCATCCAGATTCACTTCCAACCGTTCCTGAACAAAAATTTTGGTCATGGCGAGTTTGTCGTAGTTTCCGAACCATCCGTTCACATGGATCGATGAGACTTTGCACCTCGCACCATGCTTCCTGAAAATCTGGCAAATCTGGTCCACCCGCTGACGATCCAACGGCCTCACATCCTCACAATAATCAATGGCCAAATCCGTTTCCCGGTAAAGCTGGTCACTGGCAATGGCTGTTCCAGGGACCGAACCGAGGATTTCGTCCCGGATGCGCAGTAGTCGTTGCCGCTTCTCGGCGCGGATCGAATCGGAGTCGAGGAAGCGTTTCTTGAGCTTTCGTTCTGGTTCGTCATACCAGAAATACAGAGCCCCGTTCTCTCCGACAACCCCGTCAACCGGCCACATGCGGGCTATGTGATCGCACCATCCTGCAGGCCGTCCGGTGATCGGAACCACCCTGAGTCCAGATGCTTTCAGTGACCACAGCGCCTGGTAAGCAATAGAATGAATCTTGCCATGGGTCGTAAAAGTATCGTCAATATCGAAGAAGATGCCCACCAGGTTTTTTGCAGTGTGAGGAGACAGGGTTTCAATCGGGGGAATCACGATTAGGTCACCTTGTCAAGAACAAGAAGGAGTCACGAGACAGAAGTCAGGAGTCAGAATAGAATTCGAATAACCATGAAGCAGCCTGTTCACTTCTTCTAAGAGGACGGACAGATGGCCTTCGGCGGAATAGTCAGTCCTTAAAAAGTCGGCGTACGCTTTTCATTCTGACTTCTGTCTTCTGAATCCTGTTTTTCGGATCCTGATTTTCAGATTCTGACTTCCGACTCCTGACTTCTGAATTCTGATATCACACATTGAAACACGTCAGGAAATCCTTGACAAACTGGTTGGCAGGGTGGCTTCGGATTTTCGATGGAGCATCGATCTGGATCATCCTTCCCTCTTGCATGATGGCAAGCCTATCTGCCAGGTGGAATGCCTCAGCGAGGTTGTGGGTCACGTAGAGTGTCGTCGCTCCCATCTCAAGGTGATAGTCCTTTAGATGTTTCCGAAGGACCAAACGATGCTGGGGATCCACGTTAGAGAGGGGTTCGTCGAGGAGGAGGATCGTGGGCTTGATGGTCATGGCTCTTCCGATCCCAACAATCTGTTGCTGGCCGGCCGATAACTGGTCAGGTTTTCTAGGGTACAGTTTTTTTTCAATGCCAAGCCGGCCCGCGATGGCGTCGGCGGTCTCTTCGATGCTTCGAGGTGACTGTCTTCGAATCTTCAAGGAGAAACTCAGATTGCTATAAACGTCCTTGTCAAAGACCCGCATGTGGGGCCAGAGCGCATTATCCTGAAAAACCATCCGGACTCCCCGATCAGCGGGCTTCTCCTTGTCCACACATCGACCGTGGATATAGATATGGCCCGCATCGAGATTTTCGAGACCCGCAACGAGCCGAAGCAGAGTCGTCTTCCCACACCCAGTGGGACCCACAATCGCAAGGAACTCTTGGTCCTCTGCCATGAAACTCACCCGGTCCACGACAGGAACCGAATCGTATCGCTTAGTCACGCCATCGAGAACGAGGCTCTTGTTCGCGGGTATGTATGCTGAGGGATCCATTCAGGATAGGGATTCCTTGGTACAACGAATCACAAAATACTACAAGCGAGCCGAGCGGATTGTCAAGAAGCATGGATCTTGGGTTTTCAAACTCCGTCTGAGTTCGACCATTGATTTCCTGCGATGGGTGTGTTACAAATAAGAAAATCGTAACACCCCATCATACGCGCTTAAGGGACACTCTCAGGGGTTGAAAAGGCAGCTCTGAGCGAGAATTTACCTCGTAGTTGAAGGCAAATGCGGAGTGAATTCCTGTTGGAGCTTCCGCATCTCAAATGGCTAAACCATCGCAGAAATCAGAATTCTATCAACAACGGGGTGAAAATATTCTCTTTGAGAGTTTCTCACCGAATTCGACCTTTCTCGTCTCTCACAGAGCAGACGGAGCCTTGGAGAAAGCCCGCTCTGGATTGGTGAGAGGCCAATCCAGAGCAGAGCATTTGCCCCGATTTTTCTCTCAAAAATTGGGCCAGGCATATGATGTAACAGATTTATCGCTCTGGGACCTCTGAAGGCTTGAGCGACCCTGAGCAGAGTCGAAGGGGCGTGGGCGAGAGAATTAGTTATTCGGAAGTAGGGGCGGGGAGATCCTTCTGCGGCAATCTCCGTTCAGACTCCTAGAGCAGAGGAGAAAATGCCATGCATATGGCAGATGCCCTGCTTTCACCTCAAGTCGGTGCAACTTTCTGGGCCGTCTCGGGGGGTACGGTCATTTACAGTGCGAGAAAACTCAGGGAAGAATTTCATGAGAAAAGAATTCCCCTCATGGGGGTTTTGGGTGCCTTTGTTTTTGCCGCACAGATGATTAATTTCACGATCCCTGGAACTGGCTCGAGTGGTCATCTGGGCGGGGGAATGATCCTCGCCATTCTCCTGGGGCCTCATGCCGCCTTCCTGACCCTTGCCTCAGTGCTCGTCGTCCAAGCTCTTTTTTTCGGCGATGGCGGATTGCTGGCTCTCGGATGCAACATTTTCAATCTGGGATTCTGGCCGTGCTTTGTGGCCTATCCGTTAATATACAGGCGAATGGTCGCCTGGGAGTCCTCACCCGGGAAGAGAACGGCCGCCACCATGATCGCCGTTTTGGTGGCGATGCAAATGGGGGCATTCGGTCTCGTTGTCCAGACGTTCGTGTCTGGGATCAGTGAACTTCCCTTCCTATCTTTTCTTCTCGTCATGTTGCCCATCCATCTACTCATCGGTCTCGTCGAGGGAGGGGTAACCGTTGGCTTCATCGCTTTCATACGAAAAGCCCGACCCGAGATTCTCGAATCGACTTTCCGATCGGATCGTTTGGAAAAGGTCTCAGTGAAGAAGGTTCTTATCGGGCTCGCGGTCTTTACCCTCCTCGTGGGTGGGGTGTTCTCCTGGTTTGCTTCCAAATATCCCGATGGTCTTGAGTGGTCTCTCGAGAAGCTCTATGGAACCTCAGGCGTCCCCGAACCGACCACAGGGATCATTCCGGTTTTGGGAGCGATCCAGGAAAGGACGGCTATCCTTCCTGATTATGGATTCAGGGAACACGAACCGGCGACTCGGGAGAAAACCGCTCCAGGGAAGGAAGGAGCTTGGCCTGCGATCGATTCCGGAACGACAACAGCAGGTATTGTCGGGGCCTTGATGACCTTGGGTCTCTCCGTTATCCTCGGTTTTGTGGTGAGAAGACGGGGGAGGCGGCCGCGATAGGGTTCGACGGCGATCAGCCCTTACCACCTCTAGACCTGAGACTTGATTTTTCCACGTTGGCTATGGCTTCAATTGACTCGGTATTCTTTGATCTTGGACGTTTGGACAGCCTGTCCTATGGGGAGACGTTCATCCACAGATTGGATTCGAGGACCAAGCTTCTGGCCACGATGGCCTTCATCGTGACAGTAGTCTCCTTTCCGAAGCACGAGATCACGGGCCTGATTCCTTTTTTCTGCTTTCCAATTATGTTGGTTTCCCTCGCGAATCTCCCGATCGGTTTTCTCCTGAGCAAACTGGTCGTTCTCTCACCATTTGCCTTACTGATCGGAATCTTCAACCCCCTGTTGGATAGACAGGTTATGGTCTACCTGGGTTCCTTTGCCATTACCGGAGGATGGGTTTCCTTCGGATCACTCATGATTCGCTTTGTGTTAACTGTCGGCGCGGCGCTGATCCTGATCGCCACGACCTCTTTCCCAGGGGTATGTGGAGCCTTGGAGCGGTTGAAGGTGCCCAAAATATTCGTCGTTCAACTGATGTTCCTCTATCGTTTCATTTTTGTCCTCACCGAGGAAGCCCTTCGAATCGTCCGGGCGAGTAGCACGAGGAACTTTGGTAAAAAGGCCGTGAGCGTAAAGCTCTTTGTTCGGCTCCTCGGGAACCTCTTTCTCCGCACCGTGGACCGGGCCGAACGGGTCTACTGGGCAATGTGCAATCGTGGTTTTGATGGAGAGATCCGAATGTTAAAAAGGTCGAGATTTGGGGGCCGAGACATTGCGTTTCTGTCTGCATCAGTGGCCTTATTTATCCTGTTTCGGGTCAACGACCTAAGCCAACTCGTTGGGACTTTAGCCTTCGAGGTCTTCGGGCAATGAGGATAGACCTGTGAGTCACCACGTCATCGAACTGGATGACATTCATTACACCTATCCAGACGGGACGCGAGCCCTTGATGGAATTTCTTTCCGAGCTGTCCATGGTGAATCCTTGGGCATTGTGGGTGCGAATGGCGCAGGAAAGTCGACGCTTCTTTTGCAAATAAACGGGACCCTCATGCCGACGACGGGGAAAGTGCGAATCGGCGAGGTGGTCTTGTCGAAAAAAACGGTGAGGGAACTCCGGCGGAGGATCGGATTTCTTTTTCAGAACCCTGATGACCAGCTTTTCATGCCAACGGTCTTTGAGGATGTCGCTTTCGGTCCCCTAAATCTTGACTGGCCAAGAGAAGACGTGGAGCAGGGCGCCATGAGAGCGCTCGAACAGGTTAAGTGCCTTGGGCTAAAAGACCGCCCCCCTCACAGACTCTCAGAGGGGCAGAAGCGATCGGTTTGCATTGCATCGGTTATTGTTATGGACCCAGATATTCTGGTAATGGATGAACCCTCGTCCAATCTCGACCCCCGGTCTCGCCGGCAGCTCATCCAGCTACTTCGAACGTTTCAACACACAAAGATCATCGCAACTCATGACCTTGATATGGTCCTGGATCTCTGCGACAGGACGATCATTCTGAATGATGGACGGGTGGTTGCCGATGGACCGACGATTGAGCTATTTTCGGATGAGAGACTTCTTGAAGGAAACGGGCTGGAGCAGCCCCTCTCAATGCAGAGACCTCGCTTGA
>CAYFYO010000133.1:0-8265 GCA_964347335.1 uncultured Thermodesulfobacteriota bacterium | reverse complement strand
TTGGGACCCCCTTCATCGGTGACCTTGGGATTGGTTGAGCCTGGTGAGATCATGATGATCCCGGCCTTTTCATAGATCTTGCTGGCGGGAATGGAACAGCTGGAACAAATGTGCCCGACAACGAAAACAACGCCCTCGCTCACCAGTTGTCGCGCCACCGCCTTGGCCTGTCGCGCCTCACACGCATCGTCCACTGAAATGACGACAATCTCCTGGCCAAGGAGGCCGCCTTTGTCATTCAGATGGGCGAACGCTTTTTGCGCGCCGATTTCCTGCTGTTCGCCAGTATCGAGTGCACTGCCGGACAAAGGCCCGGCGATACCCACCTTGATCTCGGCCTGAGCCGCCGCAATGCCGCAAACTATCAATATAACGCCTATTAGGCTTCCAAGAATTGTAGTTTTCATAATTGCCTCCGCTTTTTCATTCCTTGAATCGTTGAACGGTGCCACGTTTCTCGAATATCTTGGTTTAAAACGGTATGTTCACCAAGAGACTCATAACCCAGGGACAGCTTTTTTTTTGATGCTGTCGTAGACCGTTCCAGAGATGCAAATATCGCCTCCCTCAGCCAACTCTTCTACAGGTTCATCCTCGCCCATGAGCCGACTGTAACCTTTTACATCGGCACTGAAGACGGTCGTGAGCTTTGGTTGAACCTTGTGGGTGGCTATGGCACTACGCCCTAACGCTGTGATGTCGAACGAATAGAGAGAACAATAAAAAAGCCCCCGAGGTAATATAAATCCTCTCAGGAGCTTCTCATGGGCACCTTCCGGTACAATCCTCTCATAACTCCCTCAATAGGGTGATAGGGTGGAGTTATGTTTGTAGATATTTGTAGATAGGCATCACTGATATCCGCGTTCTAGCACATCACGGTATCACCTGTCAAGTAGTGATTCTGTCTGCAAGGAGGCGGGGTCAAACCTACAAAATACATTTTAGACACTGTCATCGAGTGGTCTTCCGAGAATCAGGAATTCCTTTCACTGACCCCTGTAGGCAGGGTGAAAACCGGCCCTCCCTTTCTTTTTAGTTCAAGACGCACTCGCCAGGTTTCAGAGGTGTAGGATTCCGTTTATTTGCTTTGGAAATCGTGAGTTCTGCGGGGGGATGAGCTTAGAGGATTTCGGTTAGGAATCCTGCTTTTTGCACAAGCTAGAGATAGCCGCATCGCGCGCTGGGATCTACTTCAGGGCCAATCCCATGAGCCCCGAAAAGAAAAACAAGATAAACTGTGATTCATCACCCCTGCCCCTTCACAGCCCAGTTAGAGACAATTGATACAATACAGTATAAATAACTGAAATAAAATAGAATTCTTTGTTTTTTCCCCCCTTGACATCTGTCTCAAACTTGCTATGATAGTTAGAGTAGCAAAAGGTGGAGCCGTGTCATTATCTCCTCGCAACATGATTGCCATCTTGGCGACAATCGTTATTCTCTTAGGAGTCTTTTTCGTTACCTGGCTCTATTATCCAACAAATAAGCGTGCGAAGCGAATTGCGAACAGCCGGGCGATTCTGGAGGCTCAGGTTGAGGCGCTCTCACCCATGGTCGGGGGAGCAGAGGGTGTCGCTGAGATTACGGAGATCATGAGTGGGGAAGTCAATTTTTTCAAGAGAAGGAATCTCTCTCCCAGCAAGGGCATTCCAGAGCTCCTCGAGGAGATTAGCACAATTGGTCGTCAGGCGAAGATACAATTCGTGGCCATAAAACCTGTAGAAGAGAAGGACGATCCGAGCTATCGAGAATATCCCATTCTCATCGAAGCCAAAGCCAGCTACTCTGAGCTTGTCAATTTTGTTCACCAGATGGAAAATCTCTTGCAATTGAGTCTCAGAGATTTCCGGATCGAGAACGAGGAGAAGGACCCTCTGATCCATCGCCTCCATTTCACCTTGAACATCGTTGAATTGAAGCAAGATCATCCAGCTGTCAAGGGGAACTCTGGGGAAAGGCACGTTCCTCGGCCTGTGGATACGGATCTTGTCGCCGTCCATCGAGATCCCTTCTCGCAGGAAGAAGAGTCGCCGGTTGTCCAAGTGCTTGGAAAGCCGGGGAACGAAAAGGCTTCCAGGAGGTCTGGACGGCCAAAACTGGTTTTGACTGGTATTTTGGATGTTGGTGAAGGTGGATTTGTCATCATCAACGGTAAAATCCTGAAAGTCGGTGAGACAATCGAGGGGCAGAGGATCCAGCAGATTGGAAATAACCACGTCATCATTTTAGACGAATCAGAAGAAAACACGACTTATGCCCTCTACCTGGAGGGCTCCAGTCCTTTTGAACTCCTCGAGGTCAAACCGTAAGGCATCTGACCACCAGGACACCTGGGCCTGATTTGGGTTAGGCTCGGATTTCTGGATGCCAGAAGTTGTGGTTATGCCGGTTTGTCCGGTCCTGTTCATCCCAATTTGGAAAAATAGCTGTCCGGACGCGTGGGCCTGGGAATGCTTTTCCCAGGCCACCCAGCCCGCATGATTCAGGAACTCTTCGTATTCTCGAATAAGCACCCCGAACAAATCGAAAATCCTTGTGGCGGGCTTCGACAGGGGTTTCCCACCTGCTCAAGGTCCCTCGGCAAGCTCGGGATTTTTTGAGGAGACTCGAAGGGTCCCAGGGGTGGATTGTTCATGAAGCCGAAAGGAATCATGAATCATCCGGGCGAGGTCTTCTAACAATTTGAGGTTCGGACAAACCTGAGGCAAGCAAAGAGGATTATGGAAGTCATCAGCACACAGACATGACTCTGGTGAGCTTGATGAGGCTTGCCAGATGGCTCCAGATTCCTTGTATCTTCAACCGACCGGACAGGAGGCTTCTGAGGATCTTTCTCCCTTGCGTATCAAAATACCAGGGAAGGCCGAATTTGATTCGGAGAAGGTTGAGATCGAAGATCCCTTCCGAGTCAACCGTGATAAGCAGATTTGAATCCATCACCAATCCGTTATGAATCACAAGGCGGCCCTTCTGAAAGACCAGTGTCACGGCAATCTCCGCGTCAGTGACTTTCAATCCCACGACGATATCGAGCGCGTTGAAGTCCTGAAGCTTGTATGGCCTCTGCTCCAGGTTTTGTCGCAAGAGGGTCGCTAACATCTCAGGCAGGCCCTCAGGCTCGGTCCCATTGGCCATCTCAATTTGAAACATGGAGTCTTTTGTCCGCGTTTACCAGGCGGCTTCATAAACCTTAAGTACTTCCTTGCCCTCATAAACCGGTTTGGGATTGTAGACGATCGAGCCATCCGAAAGGGAAAGTTCTGCACAGTCTTTGAGCGCCTTCTTAGGCACATCGACTTCTCTGAGTCTCCCAGGAAGTCCGATTCTCTGGGTGAGTTCCTCGATCGCGGTGACTGCCGCCTCGCCCGCCTTTTCATCGGACATCTCTGACTCTCTTACCCCCATGGCCTCGGCGACAAGGGCATACCGGTCCGGGCAGGCGCCCATATTGTAGCGCATGCAGTGGGGAAGGAGAATGGCGTTCGCGAGCCCGTGGGGAATGCCAAACCTTGCACCCACTGAGTGGGCCATGGCGTGGACCAGACCGACCATGGCATTGGTGAAGGCCATACCCGCCATCGTCGCTGCAATCTGCATCTGTCCCCGAGCAACCAGATCGTCTCCTTTTTGCACGGAATGCGGAAGAAAAGTCGTGATAAGCCGTATAGCATGCAAGGCGAGCGCGTCGGCGATGGGCTCTCGTTGAAGGGAGTGGACGGCCTCCACAGCATGGGTCAATGCATCCATACCCGTAAAGGCAGTTATTCGTGGGGGAAGGCCGGATACCATCTGCGGGTCGAGGATTGCCACATTGGGAGCCAGGTGATAGTCAAAAAGGAGGACCTTCTGATTCCGAGCGTGATCCTTCACCACGGCGGCGAAGGTCACCTCGCTTCCCGTTCCGGCGGTTGTCGGGATGCAGATATGTGGCGTCTGGGGGCGGTTTAGCATCTGAAATCCCTGGTAGTTTTCCAACTTTCCGCCCTCTTTTAGGAGGATGGCTAGGCCTTTGGTCGTATCGATGACACTTCCTCCTCCCAGACTGACCAGACTATCGACCTTCAGGCTGCGGGCGAGTTCAGCGGCTGCGTTAACGACATGAACCCCCGTATCTTGGGGAATCTCAGAAAACACCCCCACACAGAGATTGCCGAGTGATCCCTTAATTCGCTCCAGGAGCCCTGTTTGGATAATGCCCTGGTCGGTGACAATGAGGGTTCTTTCTCCGCCCAAGGCCCGGATCTCTATTCGGACCTCATCGGTTGCCTGGAGTCCGAAAACAATCTTGGTCGGGGTGAGAAAGTTGAACGAAAGCTCCAGATCATGGGGCATCGCTCACGCCTCCACTCGATCCGTGCGACGCGCGCCTATTCGTCGGGGAATCGCGCCGGGAACTTTGAAGCACAAGTGACCAGTTCTTTGGCTGCCTGGACATACCGGACGATATACGGGAGATCCCCTTTCAGTTTGAGTTTGCCTTGCATCATTCCCTTGATGGGTTCGAGCTCCCCTTTGGCAACCTGTTTCCATCGATCATACTGGCCTGTTATGACGAACTTCGCCGCTTCAGCTTCCTCCTTGGACACGAGCCGCATATCCCGACAGTCTCCATGCCAGAGGTCCATGTAGAGATGGACGTCCGCCTCGATGCCAGCTTGAGGATCTGCCTGGACAACCAGGGTGATGTCGCCCTCCCATGTCTTGGCAGCCTCCTTGTAGGATGGACTATTCTGGACCTCTTCTTTGAAACGTTGAACCCACGCTTCACTCATAAACGTGATTTCTGCCATGATCGTCCTCCTCCCTGATGTGCTTTCATGGGTAAAGCTTTTCGGCCAAGGTCTCCAATCCCATTTCCTCGAGCTTTCTTTGGGATGGAATGCCCTTCTCGTTGAGGCCCCGGATCTTCTTGTAGTCCTTTTTCATCTTCTCCAGATCGGGAACAGAACCTGCCGCCGCTCCATCTTTTACAGGCGTAAGAATCCGCTTCGGAAGAAGGTCATCTGCGTTGGTAATTCCCATTAGATTGATGAGGCCCCGCTTGAGAAGCCAGATGCGCTCTCCACAGGCCATAAGATCTTCCATCGTGTAACTCCAACCCGTAATGGCATTGAAAGCACCTAGCAGATCCTTTGGCGCGGTGACTTCATTGACGTAGAGACACTGGCACAGCGCATTGAGAAGGATTCCATAATTCTCGCAGATAAGGACCATCTCGGCCTTGCCTTCGCTTGATTGTCCCTGATAGTCCTCCTGGAGCCCAAGCTCAGTGAAATTGACCATCCCGTGCTCCACCTGGCGAACGATGTGCTGGTTGTGACAGGCTCCTCGGTTCGAGTACACAAAGGCCAGGCCCATGCCGTGGTACCCTCGTGGGTCATGCATGGGCGCCTCGAGCCCCTTGACGTGGACCGTCAATTCCTGGGCTCTTCTGCCAATCCTCTCTGCTGCCCGCCGAGTCCCCTCAGCCAAAAGGTCTCCGACTCCTTTCCTGTAGGCAATCTTATCCAGAAGGGCCAAAACGGCGGGCATGTTCCCCCACTCGAGTT
The DNA here is from genome assembly GCA_964347335.1 of uncultured Thermodesulfobacteriota bacterium. Lineage (GTDB taxonomy): Bacteria > Desulfobacterota > BSN033 > WVXP01 > WVXP01 > WVXP01. The sequence continues at coordinate 2,710 of CAYFYO010000133.1, read as the reverse complement.
CAATGCCATCCGTATCTTCAACCTGAAGAAGGCCTTTTTCATAGCATTCCATCGCAAATGCGATCGTCGACCCGCAGCTAATGGTATCCATGCCATATCGATTACATATCTCGTTGGCTTTGATTACGGCCGCGAGATTGTCGTTCAGGATCAACGTTCCAAAGGCCGCGCAGGTCTCATATTCTGGACCTGGTCCCTCCTCAACGCGATAGGGCTCCTCTTCCACCTTGACCACGCGCTTGCATGCGATGGGACAGAAAGAACACGTATGGGTCCGAACCAGGTAGTTCTCTGTGAGAGCGGGCCCGCCGAGTTTTCCTGAAAGCTCCCAGTTCTCTCCTACTGTCCAGTTCTTAATGGGAACGTTCCCCGTCATCATGTATAAGTCCATGCCGGCGTCGGAGCCCAGCTCGTGATAAGTCCTGGCCAACAGGGACTCTTTACAATTCTTGATCACGGCCTTAAAGACCCGGTTATACGCCTCTGGATCTTGAATGGGGATTTTCTTGGTTCCCCGAACTGCGATGGCCTTGAGTTTTTTCGTGCCCATGAGGGCTCCCATGCCTGTACGACCGGCAAAGTGTGCCTTGTCATTTGCAATGGCCCCATAGAGAACCAGGTTCTCTCCAGCCTGGCCAATGCATAGAATCTTGAAATCATTCCCCAAGTCGCTCTTGAGTATGTCGGTCGTTTCGTATGTATCTTTTTCCCAGAGATGCTTTGCATCTCTCAGCTCCACCTTGTCATCATCGATCACAAGAAGGACAGGAGTCTGTGATGCACCGACAAGGACAATTCCATCGACCCCTGCCATCTTCAGTTTGGGGCTAAAGTTTCCCCCAATGGCGGCTTCACCCCAGATCCCTGTCAGAGGTGAATTGCCACAGATCGTGAAGCGGGACGATCCAGGAAAGTTCGTGCCAGTCAGAGGTCCAGTCATCACCATGAGGGGGTTTTCAGGTGAAAGGGGCTCGACCTCCGGGTCGAAACGATCCAGAAATAGTGCGGCCCCCAGGCCACTTCCCCCGATGAACCCCTGAAGGACATCCGTAGCCACAGTGAAGGGTTTATGTGTGCCCCTTGTGAGATCCACCTCGAGAAATGTACCCGCATAGCCACCCATGGTCTCGCTCCTTTTTCCTTACGTTTTGGGAAACTGGGGAGACGGAAATGATAAACCGGTTTGATGTTTGCGTCAATATTTCTTTGTTTTTCAGCGGGTTCCAATCGTTTGACTTTTCCAACCCTCTTCGATAGATTTTGGGGCAGGTCCGTGAGATTCTGAAACAGGGCGTTTTCAGCGCAAATTGACCCTCTCTGGTCTCTCACAGAGTACACGAAGCCCCGGAGGAAACCTGCTCTGGATTGGTGAGAGGCCAATCCAGAGCGTGGTACTTGCCCCAATTTTCTTCTCGAAAAATTGGGGCAGGATCTGATCTATGAGGTTTCTCGCTCTGCGAACTCTGCGGGCTTGAGCGATACGGCCACGGCGGTGGCGCGGGCGAGAGAATCAGTTATCGGCGAATAGGGGAGAGGGTTCTGGCACGAAGTGGCCTGTAGGGCTCATTTCGAGTGAGGCTGAGCAACGGAGAGCGACCTTTTGCGCAGGTGTCCAGTGATATCCTGGGTGGTTTTCAGCATATGAGGAAAAGGATCTCATACAAAGAAGCTGGAGTCGACATCGAGGCAGGCGATGCTTTTGTGCGGCGAATCAAGGGACTGATAGAGTCGACATTTCGTACGGATGTACGCGGAGAACTGGGAGGGTTCTCGGGAGCCGTATCGCTTGCTCTCGGTGGCATAAAGAAACCCCTCCTCGTCTCTTCCACGGATGGTGTGGGCACAAAACTGAAGATCGCCTTCCAAATGGATCGGCACGATACGGTGGGCATTGATCTTGTGGCCATGTGTGTCAACGATATCGTCGTAACTGGGGCGAGACCCCTTTTCTTTCTCGATTACCTCTCTATGGGAAAACTCGATTCGGATAAGGCCTTCCAGATCATCCAGGGCATTGCGAAGGGATGCCAGGAAGCGGAGTGCTCGCTCATTGGAGGGGAGACCGCTGAAATGCCAGGTTTCTATAGTACCGGAGAGTACGATCTTGCTGGGTTCGCCGTCGGGCTTGTGGAGGAAGAGAAGGCCATCGATTCAGCTCGAGTGAAATCGGGGGACCGTATCATCGGCTTCGCCTCGAACGGACTGCACAGTAACGGTTTCTCCCTCGTCAGGCGTGTGGTATTCGAGGAGCTTGGACTCGGGACAGAGGATTGGATCGATGAACTGGCGAGTCGTCTGGGAGAAGCGCTTTTGAAACCCACAAGAATCTATGTCAAGGCGATTTTGAATCTTGTTCAGGATTTTTCCATTTCGGCCATTGCCCACATCACCGGGGGTGGGATACCGGGGAATCTCTCACGGGTCATTCCCCCCGGATTGCGGGCGATCATCGAGAGGGGGAGTTGGGAAGAGCCAGCCATCTTTCGATTTCTCCAGAGAAGAGGGAAGATTCCGAGAGAAGAGATGTGGAGAACCTTTAATAATGGGATTGGAATGGCTCTGATTGTGAGATCTTCTGATGCGAATGCCATCGTGAAAAGGGCCAGCGAAATGGGAGAGCAGGCTTTTCAGATTGGTGAAATCGTTCGCGGGCAGGGCGAGGTCGTGGAGATTAGATGAGGTGTCCCAACCCCTTCTCGCTGGTTCCCAA
>CAYFYO010000132.1:0-8276 GCA_964347335.1 uncultured Thermodesulfobacteriota bacterium | reverse complement strand
ACAGTTGAAGGCGCTTATCTTCCGCTTCGCCTAAGGTTTATGAGCAAAAAACATCCGAAGGAACGGCCAAAGGGGTCTAGGCTACTTGCGTTTGAGGGAAATCAAAAAAAGTCAGGAACTCAGAGGCATCGGATTATCCATCGAGGGTGACCACAAAGGGGAAGACCCTATTGACTTTTTTCAATCCCCTCATTTTAATGACTGGGGAAGGGACTGCTCGCATCGAGATTGAGGGCCTGGCAACAGACAGTTAATTGGGCGGATGATTCCGGCTACCCTCAAATCAATCGACGATTGGACGGGTTTCATCGTTATCAAACGACGGATCGGGTAAGCGCTGATGCGAATAACGATTCTGACAGTTGGATCTCGGGGCGACGTGGAGCCTTACGTCGCCCTCGGGGCGGGGTTACACGCGTCTGGTCACGATGTCCATCTGGCGACCCATGCCCGTTTTGACGCCCTTGCTCACAGTCGGGGACTCGCCTTCTCACCGGTCGAGGGAGACCCCCTTGCGATTTTGCAAGGCAAGACAGGAAAAAGGTGGCTGGAGAGCGGGCAGAATCCCTATGTATTTATGAAGCGGATGCTAGATACGATGAAGCCAGCGGCTTGGCAGATTCTAAATGACTACTGGAAAGCCTGCCAGGACACGGAGATGATTCTCTATTCGGTTCTGGCCGCTGTTGCCGCAACCTCTATAGCCGAGAGAATCGGGGTTCCAGCCTGCCCAGCGTATCTGCAACATGTCCATCCCACGCGGTCCTACCCGAGCCCAATGGCGATGCCCTTATCGCCTCTCGGAGGAATTTACAATCGATTGACCTATCCACTCGGTGAGCAGATTGCCTCACTTCTCGTCCGGCAGCTGATTAACCCCTGGCGCGAAGAAATTCTCGGGCTGCCCTGCCTCCAGTTCGGGAATCCGCTCGGAAAGAGGCTGAGGCGAGGCCTCCTTTGTCTATATGGCTTCAGCCCCAGCGTCTTGCCCAAGCCCCCCGAATGGGGCAACGACGTCCATGTCACGGGCTACTGGTTCTTGGAGAGACCCGCTGATTGGCGACCTCCAGCCGATCTGGTCGATTTCCTTGACTCCGGCCCTCCGCCAGTTTCGATCGGTTTTGGCAGTATGACCGGCCGCAACCCAGAGGAAGTCACCGAATTCGCGTCACAAGCACTGACAAAGTCCCGAAGGCGAGGCGTTTTGCTGACCGGCTGGGGTGGCCTGAGCAGTACCGATCTTCCAAACGATGTAATCAGAATTGACTGGGCCCCTTATGATTGGCTGTTTCCACGGATGTCAGCAGTCGTCCATCACGGCGGAACAGGGACAACAGCGGCCGGCCTGCGTGCGGGCGTACCTTCCATCATCGTGCCTTTCTTTGGTGACCAGCCTTTTTGGGCTTGGCGCGTGCAGCAGTTGGGTGTGGGACCGCATCCTATCCCGCGAAAGAAACTGTCGGCGGACCGTTTGGCAGCGGCAATCGACGAAGCGACGGCAAGCGAGACGATGCAAAGCCGGGCAACTATATTGGGCGAACAGATTCAAGCCGAAAACGGCGTCGGTCAGGCCGTCGCTGCGCTCAATCGCCATCTGGCCATTCACCAATGAGAGTTGTGAAATAGACGATCGGCACTTCAAGCATACGTGAACAAATGAAGGACCGCCTTTTCCAGTCGATCCTGAAACGCCCCGCCTTCACAGGTCATCGTGTATCGAGCCAATCCGGAAAGCGCCCCTCGATCCCTTTCGGAAAGCCATTCGTATGCTTTATCCCAGCGGATTTTCAAGGCCTGAGCCCCGTCCACCCCAATCGTAATCATGACTTCAATTGGGAGAAGAGTTTTGAGGAAGGCCGCCAAGGCGATCTTTCTAAGGGTCGGAAAGTCGCAAACCGCATCCCAGGCCCGGCGCTCCTCCTCGGTGTCTGAGACGACGTATTCGAGAAGGGCGATCTGGCTAAACCCAAGTCCTACCCTGGCAAGCCACTCGACCACCTCCCAGTCCTTGATCGCCACAGAGAGGAAGTAGACGCATTGCTGGAGACGCGAGAAATCCAAGCCGTGGGAGTTTCCCGCCGCCTGAAGCCTCTTCGAGAATCGGAAAGTATAGAACTCTGGAGTGCCATGGTGCAAGGCATGAGCCATCTCGTGGTGTATGACACCCTGAAGGATCGGCCCGGAGATTCCCTCGATCCTCTCTTGACAGATATGGATTCTCGGATATCCTCTCCAGGCATCATGAGTCGCCAAGAAGTCCATCTCCTCTCCCGTAATGACGCCGAGGCCCTCCTTCTCTCTTCGGCAAAAAGCCTGGAACTGCTCCATGGTCCTCCATATCGTGACACATAGACTCGGATGAACGCGTACGGGCTCTGTCTTCCCTATGACCTCTCCGGCCCATCCTCGAACTCGGGTCAGAAACGCCTTGTCAATACCCTCTGGGGCCACGATTTGAATCTGGGGAATCACTTGACCTCTCGTCAAGGGGAGCGGCCTTCGCACTCCCCAAACAGGGTGCTGATCCAGGTTGACTTCTCCCGTCATTTCGCCTTAAATGGCAGGGGGGCGAGCTCAAAAGGAGGTGATGCTTTGAATATACGCGAGATTCCGAACTATTGGTCTGGCCACTGTTTTGGCTGCTCACGAAAGAATACCCATGGCTTACAATTACGCTTCTGGCGCTCCGAAAAAGGCTGCTTCACGAGATTCTCTATTCCTCATCACCTGTGTGGCTTTGACGGTCTGGCTCACGGAGGAATCATCGCCACCCTCCTCGACGAGGTCGCGGCATGGACGATCATTGCACGGCTCGGCAAGTTCGGCCTGACCCGCGAGATGGTCGTCCGCTACCTGAAGCCTGTACCGACAGACAGAGAACTCCTCATTGCCGGGGAGATCATAGACCAGGATGAAAAAAACGTGGTTCTTCGGTCCACCATACATGCCGCCAACAGTGAGCTCCTGGCAGAGGGCGAGAGCACCTTTGCATTTCCAAGCCTTTCAGCCATAACAAACATTACAGGCGTGGCCGAATCGACTTTGCAAGCGTTTATCGGCAAGTACGCACGTGAATAAGCGGGGGGCCAGCCGATCGGCCGATGGCATTGGAATTGGAGAACGAATTGACCGGAAAATCGAGTGGAAATCGCCAGACGATTCAGAGCTGACGCTCTCTGTTCTCTGCGGCGGGCTTAATCAACCTCTTGATCAGAAGTCTCACGGAAACCCCTATTCTCAGAAGGCGGGCGATCTTCCTCAACCACTTCGACCATATATCTTTTGCCCTTCCCCGCACCTGCGACGATGACTCTCAGGGCGCCGATGTTTTTCCCTGCCTTCCCGATGAGCTTTCCCACATCCCTCTTGGAGACACGAATCTCGAGAATATTGGTCCGAGGCCCCGCAATCTCCTGGACTCGAACTTCCTCGGGAAAATCAACCAGTGCATGGACGATCTTTTCCACTAGCTCCTTCATCTCCATAAAACCTCTCTCCTCCATGAGCGACCCTTCCTCTACACTCGATCACTGGGGGCTTTCAAACACTGGAAATTCAAATCCTTCCACCCCTCTCCAGTCAATACCAGAACCGGCTGCGCTAAGCCCATTTAAACAGATACTCGGGGAAAGCGCAAGGAAATTGTGCGCTTGTGAAATCCCTGTCTCTCATTTGTTATAATTATACCAGAGAGGAGGGAGTCATGATGAAAAAGAGAAGAGAAGCAAGAGGCGTATGTATTATAGAATGCACCTCAGGAGATAAAACGTTCCAGAATATGACACGGAAAGAATGCATGGCCAAGGCGAGTGCCCTGGGTTGCAACCTTTCATGGAGGAGTTGTGACGAGAGTTCTGTTTGCCAGATCTAGACTGAGCAAACGGAATTGGACGAGTGTGAAACTTGACGTGAGAGGGCGACAGAAACCCTCTGAGCACTGAAGGTTGCGCCAATAAACGGGAGGTTGAAGGGCAGGATTATCTTGATCCTGCCCTTTTTACTTTCTCCACCTAACTCTATCGTTGATTTCCCTCTGAACGATTAAACCACTGCCGGTCCGCAAGAACCACGGATGTTTCGATCTGGCGCTCGGGGATCGACCAGTATTTCCCTAACAAGCGGTTCTTCTCCCCCTGAGAAACGCGATGGAAACCGTGTTTTTCATAGAACCGGATGCTTCTCACGGCATCTGCCCAGGTACCAATGAGAACGGGCCGAGTCGTCTGGTCCCGAAGATAAGATAGGAGTTCACTCCCGATCCCCTGGTTCTGCCTGGCCGTGCGAACGTAGGCATGTCTGATGAGCGTCACGTCCTGGATGTGCTGGATTCCCATCACGCCAACCAGTTCGCCGGCCTCTTCATGTCCGAAGAAGACAACGCCCTCATCGATTTCGTTTTGAAGCTCCTGCTTGGACATGTACGGCTCTTTCAAACGATCAGCGGGGATCACGTCCTTGTAAGCTTGAGCGCCGTCGTTGATAATCTCATAGATCGACTCGAAATCGCCCGGCTCACATCGGCGAATCATAAGCATTCCCCTCGGTTTTCAGATTTTGGTTAACCTTTGTTTCCATATTGCCGATATAGGGGATAAACCGAACCTCACCATCGCCGACATGAGAAAAGGGGGTAAGCCATGGTCTATCTATTCCTCATTTCCACGACAGTGCTCCTGGGGGTTTTGCTGTGGCTCTCATTGGATAGTGGTAAGAAAAATGATTAGGATAACACCCTTGAGTCCTCTCACCCTGCTAAACATCCCTCCCCAGGAGTTTCTTCCCCTCCGCCGGTTTGAGCCTGAATCGCTTCCACACGAGAACATCGTCGCTCAGTTGATCACGGGAAAGACGATCCCGTATCTCACACGCTCTCCTCTGTAACTCCTCGACTTCATCCGCTTTCAATTCGATCCCTCTTTTTTCTGGTGGCAGTCCCCAGAACATCAGAGTGAGGGGCGAATTCACCTGAATGACCTCCTCCTCGTTGACGAGCCTGATATTGAAGTCGGCGCCCTCGGGGACCCTGAAGATCTTCCGAGAGCGTGTCTCATGGATGTATTCAGTGCCGCAGTGGGGACAGACGTATCGATGCTCGTAGCTAGCCCTGCCCTTTCTCAAGGGTTCGGGATCCTCGATGCGTCTGGGGTAACCAATGGCCTGTCCAACCTCTGCACAGGCCTTTTGACACTCACGGCACCTGATCGGTTTTTTGGCTCTCATGGCCTGAGGCAGCCTCTTTGATTCCACACGCCTATCTCAATTAATAGCACATAAAACCAGAGTTGCAAGAAGCGATCCAACTCACCGTGTGGTGATTCAGAAGTCCTGAGATTTTGGTTGATTTTTGGATACAGGTGGCTAGAATGGGAGAGAGCGTAGGATATGATGAGCAAACGGAATCCAAAATGGACGAGAGATGAACTCATTCTTGCACTGAACCTGTATTTTCGGGCGAATCCGCTTCACACCACAAACAGGAATCCGAAGATCAGGGAGTTAAGCGATTTTCTCAACCAATTGTCCATTCACACCAGAATACCGGACAAGGAGAGATTTCGGAACCCGAATAGCGTATACATGAAGCTCTGCAACTTTCTTCGACTCGATCCTGACTACTCGGGCAAAGGCCTCGCCGCAGGTTCCAAAGTAGATGAGGAGATATGGAACGAGTTCGCTTCTGACCGAGACCGGCTTGCAAGAACCGCCTGGGCGATAAGAGCGAACTCGGGGCGGTTCTCCTCGGCCTCAATTGCAATGGCCGAGACCGAGGACGAATTTCCCGAGGGGATCATACTTACCAGAATTCATCGGCTGCGAGAGACAGATCAGCGAGCTGTCAGAGAAAAGAAGCGATTCGTCCAGGCATCTGAAGAGGGCCTGGTCTGTGCGATCTGCGATTTCGACTTTCATGAGGCCTACGGGGAGATTGGATACGGTTTTGCAGAATGCCACGACACAACCCCACTCACCTACTTACGCGCAGGGGTGAAACCGAAGCTCTCCGAACTCCTCATCGTCTGTCCCAATTGCCACCGCATGCTCCACCGATCGAGGCCAAGGTTGCTCCCCTCGGATTTGCGAAAGATCGTTTTGTCAAAACGAAGATCCAAATGATGCCTTGCCGATTTGTCAACGAGTCCTCGCTCGAGCCGGGGCCTTGCTGATAAACAAGGGGCCTTGGTCTCGATAGCGGTCGTCCTAGGCATCCCCTCCAAAAAACTCTCCCTGCCAACGGTAAGGGGGGTAAAGCTGGCAGAGAGAGTCGGGCAGGAGAAGATCTCCTATCCCTATTTAGATTCTAAGAAAAGGAAAGAGGATTTCTCAAGGACCTTTCGACCTCCCCGCTTCCCATCAAGGTGCCTCCCGCCCATCAAAGCAGATCCTCAATGCAAGTCGAGGGAGATCAGATACTTGATATTTTATTAGGATCTCTGTGAAAAACTTAATCATTTCCCATCATCCAAGCCAAAGCTTATTTTGAAAAATCAAATGATATTAGCCACTTAGGTTATCACTGTATTCTGGCACTGGAATTGCGGACAGAGATGCTCGCGGTGGTGTCTCAACAAAAAGCGCTCAATCGATGAAAGCGAGGCGTGGATGTTCAGAAACAAGCTCGATGATCTTCGGGCATTACTCAAATTACTCAAAACAAAGGGGATCATCGAAGACGGAACCTATTACGACTACATGCTATTGATCTGGAAAGCAAAAACGATCGACCAACTGGACCAGATCGCTCATGATTTGGCGGAGATTAGCGCGCCCCCGTTACAAAATCAGCTTTCATAAAGGAGCCGTCCAAAAGGACGGCTGATTCTCCATTGAAGCCCCCCAAGACCGATTCGAAGGGCCCACCTGACTTTATTGATTCCCGTTTTTGTGTTAACGCTTTATGGCGTATTCGATGGGATTCTCCACACGATCGTCATGAAACCGAAAGTCCAACGGCGTTGAAACTCAAGTGAGGAGGCGGCGAATGAAACCGAGAAGCCGAGTTACTCTCGTTCTAGGTGTCGGCATCACCCTTGTTGGAATCATCGTGCTTATCATTTCCGGCCATCCTGTTGCGACAGTTCCGCTCTTCTTTGGAGCGCCCGTCCTGTGGTTTGGTTGGTGGAAAGGCAGTCCCAATTCCATTGTTTTCGGTCACGCCTTCATCATGCTCGGGTGTTTCTTGATGACGTGGGGAATATACCTCCTGCCGCAGTCAGATCCGATTGTCTCCCATATCTTCGGTCGTCCGCTGTTCTGGGGCATATTCTCATTGATGGGCGGTGTTTGCTCTAACTATCACGGATTTTGTCAGTGCGTTCGCAGTCAGAAGTAGCAGGCGAAAATAACGGAACCGTTCAAAGGGACGGCTGATTCTCCTCTGGAGCCTCGGACAGAGCCGAACCGCTTTCAATCACCAAAGCAGAGGAGGAAATGATAATTCTTCAAGGCATTCTCATCGTTATTGGAATATTCGTCCTTTATCTATTGATTGTGGCCCTTGTCCCTCGCTTTTCAGTCCCAGATCAACCCTTGGAAAAACCGAAAAAACTGGCCAAGGAGGTGCACCTAAAACCATCTCGGTCAAGAAAAGATGTGCGTTTTGAAGTCAAAGGAACATCATTAAGCGCATGGCTGTATTTGCCCGAGAATCTGCCTCCTCCAGTTCCTTGTATCATTATGGGGCATAGGTTTGGGGGTACCAAGGATGTTGGCTTGGAGCTTTATGCCATTCGTTATCAGGAAGCCGGCTTTGCCGTGCTTATATTCGATTACCGGCATTTTGGTGACAGCGATGGTGAACCTCGACAGCTGATATGGATCCCCTACCAACTGGAAGATTGGTTAGCAGCGATCCAGTATGCTCGAGGCCTCGAGGAGACTGATCCGGCAAGAATTGCTCTGTGGGGCACCTCGATGAGTGGTGGGCATGTGATTGTCACTGCGGCAAAAGATAAAGAAATCGCCTGTGTCGTCGCGCAATGTCCGGGGCTGAATGGTCGCGCGTCAACAACAATGGCATATAAGCGGGACGGCATCAATTTCCGTATGATCATGCACGGACAACGTGACCTGGTCAGGTCCTGGCTCGGTCTGTCGCCCCATAAAATACCCATCGTGGGAAAACCAGGTAGTATTGCTTGTTTGACGACTCCAGATGCGTATGACGGTTACCGGAAGCTTGTACCAGAGAATTTTATTAACGAAAACCTGTGCCCGCATCATCATCCGAGCCGATAAATACAGGCCGGTCAAACATGCCCGGAACGTGCGTTGCCCGG
>CAYFYO010000131.1:0-8331 GCA_964347335.1 uncultured Thermodesulfobacteriota bacterium | reverse complement strand
TCCAGTCCATGTAGAGATAGTAGAGCCGTCCGTTGGCCTCCTCGTCCTCATCGTCGGCGACCTCGTTGTAACCGAAGCGACCATATCCAAAAACCGAAATGTTCTGGTCTTTGACGAGATCCAGCGCTCCGACCCTCAAATACTGGTAAGCCGCAAATTTGGTGTCCCGATCGATGAGGTCCTGCCACCAAGCAAATTCGGTCGTTGCCCGCCCAAACAGCTCTAGCGCATTGCAAGGACATTCAATGGCCAGGAAGATCAATACCACAAGGCATAATGAGATTATGACCCTCATTCCTGGCTCCGTGAATTGTAACGACTTGTTTCCCCTGAGTTTATCGGGCCTAGACCAGGCGGCTCAGAACGTATATCCCCGCTGTTTCCAACTGCACCCCTTAATGGCAGTCAACACACCTGAATGACCAAAATGCATGGCAATGATTGTGCCATATTGTGAAACAACAAAAACCTTATAAAAAACAAAAAGTTGTCTAATCTTGGGATTCTTTATTTGGCTTCAAAGTGCGCCATATCGCGCACCGAGGTGCACCTTTTCACACTGCTCCTGTTTCTCGCAGGTCCCGATGATCCGATCCGCACTCCCCCGCCCCTACCCGATGAACCCAGATAAAACCTTGACATTTCGAATCTGTTGAGCGCAGTTTCCCGGAACCCGTCTTTTCTCGTCCGAAGTAGATCCTGTGGTACAGCCCTTGCATCCTTTCCATATCAATTCCCCTCACAAGGACCTGCGACCCTTGTGCCCATATGGTCTTTCCACATGAAAAACGCAAGAATCCTTCTTGTCGATGATGAGAGCTTGATCCTCTGGACCCTGGAGGAGATCCTTACGAAACAGGGCTACGAGGTTTGCCCGGCAGGGAGCGGGGAAGAAGCGCTGAAATGCATTTCCGAAAAATACATGGACCTTCTCATTGTCGATATGGAGATGCCGGGAATGAACGGCTTGGAGGTGATTTCAAAGATTAAGCAATCCTATCCACCAAAAAAGGTGATCATTCTGACGGCCTTGGATTCGGAGGACCTCATTGAAAAGGCGAAACGAGCGGGAGTGAGTGATTTTATCTTCAAACCTTTCCAGTTCAATGAGGTGACCTATCGGGTGAAGAGGGTACTGGAAAGTTAACATATACCTCATCAAAGGCGCCCGCGTTCCAATCAAAAGGAGAGAGGGTGGATTTCAGGTGACTGAGGACGCCGCGAGTCCCCATCGTCTAGCAGGCCAAGGACGTCCCGCTCTCTGTGGGGAAACAGAGGTTCAAATCCTCTTGGGGACACCAAAACTGTGGGATTGCAAATTCTCTTGGACTGTTGGCCGTGTTGGAAATGACACGGGCCTGTGATCGCTGTCTCAGACCGTAGCTTTTTTTGGGCACCTGGACTTTCCGCTTGGTTTTGTCGACTGCCATTAATCGTACCTGTTCGGCGTTCACGTATGAATTCCTCATTTGGCCTGTTCGTTCCAGTATTTTTGAGCTTATTACACTCTGTCCAAGATTCCGTTGCCCTGTCATACCCTGTTGGGTCTGCGTTGAATCCGTGCGTGGAGCAAAAAGCCGATAGGTATTCCACAAAGTCGTCTTTCTCAGAATCTACAGGAAATTTGAGCCTAGATGATCATGACGCAATACGGTAAAGTAAAGCTGGCAAAAAGATCAAACTTCGGAGCGTTCGACCTGGTGGAAACTTCCAGGGAAAGATCTGTGAGGGTAACCCTTTTGGGTCTTGCATTTCTCTTCCTCTTCGGATGTGACGAGGGAAGAGAACGGGCACAAGGGAAGTTGGAAATGCCGGGGGAACGAGTCAGGATTTCAGGCTCTGCTTCTGTGCTCCCGCTGGTCAGACTATTGGCCCAAGAATTTGAACGATACCATCCGGAAGTGGAAATCGTTTTTCTCCCAGACACACACACACAAGGAGGATTAGCCGGGGTCCGCGAAGGGGAGTTGGATATAGGCTTACTCTCAAGAGGCCTCACTGAGTCTGAAAAGACAGGCGATTTGCAATATCTTCACCTGGCACTGGATGGAATCGTGTTTGTCACGCACAAGGGAGTTAGGCTAAAGGAAATCACGAGCGAACAATTAAGACAGATTTACGCTGGAAAAATCACAAACTGGCGGCAACTGGGAGGGGAAAACAAGCCGATCAGTGTCCTCGACAGACCGGAGCATACTTCTCCAAAGATTGTCCTGAGAAATCAGCTGTTCGGCAAGGAGATGAAGATCATTCGTGTCGCGACGGTTCTCGAGCGCCCAAGCCAAATGAACGAATCATTGAAAGCCATCCCCTACTCGATCGGATACACCTCGCTCGGAGAGGTGATTTCTTCAGATCTAGACGTGAATGTTCTGAATGTTGACGGGATGCCCCCCCTCCCAGCTCATGTAAAGAGAAACGAGTATCGCTATGCTCGGCCCTTTGGTATGGTCATCAACTCCGTTCCCAAGAGGGGGGTCATGAAATTCATTGATTTCATCTATAGCGATTCAGGAATACGCCTAATTGACAGTAGTGGCTATACGCCGATTATCAGCGAATTCGTCATCGCAACCATACCGGAGCGGAACATCCTAAAGCAAGAAGAACGATACCGCCCCCTTGTGGACTATCTTTCTCAACGGATGGGAACCAGGACAAGGATCGGCCTCCGGCATCTGTCCAGTTATGAAGAGATCGTCGATGAATTTATCGCCGGTCGGATCAATGCAGCTTTTTTTGGCAGCTTTGTCTATGCCCTCACCCATGCCAAAGTCGGCGTCGAGGCCCTAGCGCGTCCGCTGAAGGATGGGATCTCTCAATACAGGGGGATTATATTTACTCGGACAGACAGCGGGATAAAGAACTGGAGGGATTTAGAAGGTCGAAGTTTTGCCATGATCAGAGCGACGACAGCCGGCGAGCTCTTCCCAAGGATGTTCTTCAAGAACCGTGGTGTTGAGAATCTGGAAAACTACTTGGGGAAAATCCACTATGTCGGGAGTCACGATGTCGCCATACTGAGAGTATTGTACGGAGAGGCAGACGCCGGTGCGGCTAAGGATCTCATTTTTGAGAAGCTCGCGAGAGAAGACCCCACGATAGAGCGGGAAATTCAGATCCTCGCCCGGTCCGCTCCCGTACCCGAAAACGCACTGGTCCTTCGAAGGGATATCGATTTTGTCTGTTTCCATTGTCATCAAGAAGCCGGGGGAAAAGCACCGAAGGGCCCCCATCCTGGCGGAAGATACTCGGTCGATCTCAAAAAGAGATTCAAAGAAATACTCCTGAGTCTCCCGGAGACAGCGGAAGGGCGTCAAGTCTTACGGAAGTTCGGGGCTGACAGATTCATAGAGACCACACACGACCATTATGGAGAGCTTTATCACATGGTTACGGAATTAGGGCTGGACTTGAAGAACTATGAGTACGGGAAGAATGAATAGACCATCTTAGAATACAAATCCAATAAACCGAATCCGATGAGAGCGAAGGGATGTCTTTCAGAGAGTTGCTCAAAAGAGGCAATACGGTTCATCTGAAAATCCTGATGGCCTTCCTGGGTCTCGTCATATTCTTCGCTGTGACTCAGACCGTTGTGAGTACCAGAAGGATGAGCCGGGATGTCGAAACCCAGACGACTCATCTTCTTCACGCCCACACCCGTCTGTTCAATGAAGTCATCAAGGAGCAGGAGGCTAAGGTAGCCTTCTATGCCCAGTTTATGGCAGATGTGACGAAGCTCTCGGATGAGCTGGCCGATACGAGCGTTGGTCGGTCTGTACTCATATATCTGCTTGATTCCCTGAAAAAAGACCGCGTAAGAATCCGCCTGTACCGTGAATTGACACGTGACGAGGGGAAGAAACGACTCATCCGAAAGGGGCTCCTCGGAATACGGACGACTGCTCTCGTGAAAGGAAGCACCATGGGGAAAGCCGAGTTGAGCATAGCGGCTGTCGCTCCGATAGAGAGAGCGGGGGGCATGAGAGAGGTCATTATTGCCGAATACCCTCTGGACCTTCAGTTCTTAAAAGAGGTGAAGAGGAAGACTGGTGCAGATTTCATGATCATTCAGGGGGGCAAGGTATTTTCTAGCACTGTCAGCATATCAACTGAAGCCAATCCGTTGTCCGGCATACTCGATGAAGAGGTTATGAGAGAAATTTCAATTCGGGGAAGCATCCTCGTGAGGGAGATATCGGACACCCATGATCCGATAAAAATCGCTTTTGGACCCCTTTCAATAAATTTCAAGAATCAGGGAATATATGCGGTTTCAGAATCCCTCAAGCAGGTCTTGATAAGCAAAAAAAGAATCCTCCTACAGAACGCAATGATCACACTGGTCATCTTAATCGGGCTGGTTCTCCTTTATTACGTCATTGTAAGGAGAATCACGCATCCGTTAAAGGAACTGTCCCTAGCAAGCAGAAAGGTGGCCGAAGGGAATTTGGGGGTGAACGTCGCAGTCAGGACCAAGGATGAGGTTGGCGAGTTAGGCGAAAGTTTCAATCGGATGGTGGGTCAGCTGAGAGAGTCTCAGGAAGAGGTTAGAAGACGGATGGATGAACTCTCCCTGCTATATGGAGAGGTTTCAGAGGAGAGAAACATCAGCAAGTCCATTCTAGACAACTTGAACAGTGGTGTGATCTTGTTCGATTCAGATCAAAAGGTGGTGCTGATGAATCCGGCTGCTGAGGAATGGTTAGGGGTGAAGGAAGAGCAGGTTAAGGGGACATCCATTATTGGGGAGCCCGAAGATCCCACCACTGCGCCTCTGTATATGCTGGGGGGCCTTCATCCGACGGATGAGATGATCCGGTGCTGGAAATACTTCAACTGTGATAAAAAAGAATGTCCAGCATACAAAAAAGATGACTTGCGCTGCTGGTTTATGTCTGGAACGTACTGCAGAGATGAGATTGCAGAAAAATATCCTGAAAAAATGGTGGCCTGTAGGGAATGTGATATTTACGAGGCTTACCGGTCGGCCTTGACAAGGCAAAAAGAAGTCCAGGTGCAAGAGGTAGAGTTAACGAAGCCAAAACGTCGTGTTCTAAAGGTTTCTCTCTGCCCCATATTCGATGACCATGGGAAGTTTCTTGGAATTGTCAGCGTGTTCAACGATATCACGTCCGAAAGAGAGCTTGATCGGTTGAAAACGGAGTTTGTCTCCCTGGTTTCCCATGAACTCAGAACACCTCTGTCGTCGATCAAGGCCTATGCCGAAATCCTATTGAGAAAGCCAGATAGAGCTATCGATCAAAAAGTTGAGTTTCTGAACATTATTAATGAGGAGGCTGACCGTCTCACCCGTTTGATAAACGACATTTTGAATATTACCAAAATCGAGGAGAGGAGAATCGATTTAGAAAGAAAACCCGTTGACATTCGTGAAATAATAGATAAATCAGTTCCGGCTCATCGATCCTATGCTCAAAGAAGAAATATTAGGATTGAAAAGAGGGTTCAAAAGGATGTTCCCAAGATCTCGGGAGACCAGGATACTTTAATGCAGGTCCTGGCCAATCTCCTGAACAACGCCGTTAAATATAGTTCCGAAGGCGGGAAGGTTCAAGTCTCGGCAAAGCATTTACATCCAGATTCACGACTTCCGGGAGAGGTCGAAGTTAGGGTCAAGGACAATGGCATTGGAATTCCTTCAGAGCACTTAGAGCGAGTCTTTGATAGATTTCATAGAATCGATCGGCCTTTTGTGGGGGACAAAACAGGGACAGGGTTGGGGTTGTATTTCTGTAAGTATATTGTGGAAAGGCACGGCGGACGAATCTGGGCGGAAAGCAAGGAAGGAAAAGGAACCACCTTGGTTTTCAGTCTTCCGGCGGCGGAAGAGGGCGAAACCCCTCCGCAACTATCAAGTAATCTTCAGCAGAATGATCTTCTTCAGTATCCAAAGAATCTGAGGGAGAAGATTTCAGTTCTGGTCGCAGACGACGACAAGAAGATCAGAGATTTTTTGAAGTATTACCTGAAGGAGGAGGGATTCAAAGTCCATGAAGCCGAAAACGGTCTAAGGGCCATTGAACTCGCCAACAGTATGAGGCCAACTGTAATCCTTCTCGATGCGGTGATGCCGGGTATGGATGGATACGAGGTATTGGAATCTCTGAAGGGCAGCGATGCAACGAGTCATGTCCCAGTCATCGTCCTATCTGGTTCGGAGGATTCGAAGGTAGCAATGGGGATGGGTGCCGCCAGCTACCTCGTAAAGCCCATAGCCAGAGCCACTTTGATAAGAGCAGTTCACGATATATTGAGCAAAGCAATGCCAAATCAGAAGAAAAGACCTGAGCGTCGCAACTCAACATCCTTGTAGAAAAGAGGGAGTTTGGCACATGCACGGAAAAAGGATTTTGGTAGCCGATGATGAACCAAACATTCTGAAGTCCATCAAACTGGTGCTCGAGGAGGAGGGTTATGAGATTCTCACAGCCCGGGACGGAGAGGAGACACTGAGGCTAGCAATGATTGAGAGGCCAGACCTCATTATTCTTGACATCAAGATGCCCAGGGTATCGGGTGGGGAAGTTCATCGACGCCTGAGAGAAAATCGAGATACCGAGCATCTTCCGGTGATCATCCTGACGGCAATCGGACAAGAAATTCCCCAGATGGAAGGCTGGCAATTGAACGGCGTGGACTATGTGACGAAGCCGTTCAGCCCCTATGCTATCGTTGAGAGGGTTAACCAAATACTTGGGAATTCTTGAATGATCGCTGCCCAACCTCATCAGGAATCTCGGACTCATACTTGGCTATTCTAAGACACCTGAAAGTACCGTTCGGGCTCCTTAGGAGGAATAACTCCTCGGGGTCGATTAGCGAAGCTCACCCAACGCCATTTCCGCGAGAAGAACATGGTCACAATCCGGTTATACGGGAAGAAAGACTGCCATCTTTGCGATCTCGCCAAGGAGGTTCTCCACCGCATAAGGGAGGAATTCCCCTTTGAGTTTCAGGAGATCGACATCGAATTGAGCGAAGATTTATTTGCAGAGTTCAAAGAGAAGATTCCGGTTGTCTTCATCGATGGAAAACAAGCTTTCACGTACAAGATTAATGAAAAGCGCTTGAGGCGAATCCTCAGCAGGGCATCATACAGCGCGCAGAGATAGCAAAGGAGAAAAAAACATTTCCAGAGGAAGTTTTCTCTGAGTCTCTGGACGCCTTGTGAGACACACGCGTGCTTTCCGGATTGACCGGTCGCAGAAGAGATGATAGCGAGATGCGATAGGACTGGCCAGTCTAAGGCCTCAGGCAGGCTTTGTAGAAAAACTCGCTTTTAGTACTGGGGCAGAAGGGGTTCTTCGATCTCAGGTCTGAGTTCTCCAGATCCTTGTCGGTTTCCCCTGAGAATAGGAGGAAAACGGCCCCCAAGACACAGAGGATAATGAGAACCCCCATTAAAAACAGAGGAATTATTCATATAAACGACCATGGGCAAGACATTCGAGCCCCTGTTACGGTTTTGCCGCTTTTGCCTTTAGTGTCTCAGTTTCCTCTGAAACATCCTCGCGTTCACTTAACCAAAGAATCTTGGCATAAGATTCGCTCCCAGCGTTGATCGTTGTGGTGGGTCGCTCATCGTCGTCAAACCGGCGAAAGTAGGCCCCACCCGCACAGATCTGACAAAGAATGGTCCCATTCTCCCGCTTTTCTCGACCGTCCCGAATCCATTCGCCACAGCTATGGCACTGTACCTTTTTTCTCGGCCTTCCCGGCAGGTCCAGGGTGGGAATATTGACAATCACTTCCTCAATCTCAAATAGCTCTTCGTCCGGCATCATCTGGTAGGCCAAAAGCTCCCTCTTATGACGGTCTTCGATACCCGGGGCATAACGGGTAGCCAGAGTTTTTGCCTCTTCCCTCGCACTGACGCGAAAGGCCTGACCCGTCTCGAGATTCACAAACGTGGCCGCCATGATCCCATAGTCCTTGAATTTCATGGTCCTCTTTCCGAGTTTACATCCCGTCACCGAGGAGATGGCGTCTGTGGCACATCGGTCGATCTCCACATAGACGATCATTTTCTTGGATCGAGAATAAACAGCCTCCTCTGGAGCTTCTATACCAAGGAGGGCGCACCCCTTCATCGCCATCCGGACCCCGAGAACCTGTCCCGGACAGAGATGACCGTGCAGTCTCACAGATTCTTCCAGCAGTTGCGCGAAGGGTCGCATATCGATAGTTAAGCGGATACTGCTTGTAACAGCTCCGCCTCTCCCGAAACGAAATCTTTAGTTAGCCTTGCGATCTCCTTATAGAAATCCAGGTTTGCCGCCTCGATGACTCTCTCACAGAAATCTC
>CAYFYO010000130.1:0-8563 GCA_964347335.1 uncultured Thermodesulfobacteriota bacterium | reverse complement strand
CCTCCGAAGACATCCGGCGCGTTGCGAGGCGTTATTTGATTCCAGACAATCAGACCGTGGGGATACTCATTCCTCTACCTTACGAGAAAGGAAAACCCAGACCTGAAAGATTTTCAATCAAACAGAAATGGTTCGATAGGTTCTAAAGGGGGTTTGCAACAGATTGCGTTTTGCATGCATTTATACTTTTCGAGAGAATGAGTAGGCACTCACCGCCCGCTTGGCTCGAGGCACAAATGCGTCCCGAAATACAGGACGTAATATGGCTCCCGGAGTAAGGTGTGATAATGCCAAAAAGCGCAAAGATCTCAATCAATCTTCTCTCAATTATATTCTCATTGCTTTTACTCGTGCTGAGCGAAGGCTACCTTTTTGCCATGCCTCGAGCCCAAAGAAGGGTCCTTCCCAATAGGCTTGTCCTTTTGGTTGTAGAAGACCATTCTCTGCCTTTGGTTACCTTACGGCTTTTGATAGATGGGGGTTCACGAATAGACCCCCCAGGCAAATGGGGCCTGGCAAACCTAACGGCGAAGGGACTTCTACTGGGCACCTCCACCCATTCTGTCACTGCATTCCGCGAGGCGTTGGATTTTATGGGTGCTTCTCTGAGCGCTTCGAGCAACCGAGACACGACTGTCCTCGGCCTTCGCGTCTTGAAGAAGGATCTAGACAGGGGGTTCGACCTGTTGATGGAGGCCATCACGCAGCCCATATTTCCAGAAGAGGAGATCCAAAGAGAGGTGGAGAAAACAGTTGCCGCCATTCAGTCTGCCGAAGAGCGACCCGGTGTAGTCGCAAGAAAGGCTTTCCGGAAGACACTGTTTTCGGGAAATCCTTACGGCCACCCGATGGAAGGAACAAAGGAATCGCTACCAGAAATCACACGGAAGGAAATTCTTCAATTCCACAGAACATACCATCACCCGAACAATGCTATCCTGGCTGTTGTGGGTGATATCACTTCCGAAGAGGTCGAGGCAAAGCTCACCCCTCGCCTCTCCCAATGGCCTCCAGCTGAGATCCCCCAGGAGAGTTTCACCGTCACATTCGCCAAAGGGGCGAAGACTCTGATGATCAATCGAAATATTACCCAGGCCAATATCGTCTTCGGACACAAAGGGATAAGCCGTGGGAATCCGGATTACTATGCCCTCAGCGTGATGAACTACATCTTTGGCGGGGGCGGTTTCGGCTCGCGCCTGTTCGAAGACATCCGAGTAAAGAGAGGGCTTGCCTATTCGGTGACGAGCTACTTTGAGCCCACAAAATACCCTGGCTCTTTCCAGATTGTTCTCCAGACCCAGAACGCGTCGGCTCGGGAGGCCGTTTCCGTGATGCGTAACCAGATGAACCGAATTCGGAACGAACGGGTCTCCCAAGAGGAGCTCAAGAGGGCCAAGAAATACTTGATAGGGAGTTTCCCCTTCAGGCTCGATACCCAATCAAAACTGGCACGTTTTATTACTCAAATTGAATACCACGGTTTAGGCCTAGACTATCCTGACAGATACCCTTCTCTCATCAACGCCGTGGGTCGGGAAGAGGTGGGGCGAGTCGCAAAATCCTATCTTCACCCAGAGAAGGCTATCCTTGTCGTCGTCGCGAATCTAAAAGAAGCCGGGATGGATGGACCCACAAGATAAATGCTACTTTTGCGGAGGAAAATCATGCAGATTCGAAAGTCAATTGCGACAGTAATTCTGGCCATTGCACTCTTCGGAATGACCGTCACGAGTCGTGCTGAAAACAGCGAGGTGAAAAAATCAAACCCCGCAGTTTTGATGGAAACCTCTCTGGGCAATATCACAATCGAGCTCTGGCAGGACAAGGCTCCCACGACCGTCAAAAATTTCCTGCGCTATGTCGACGAAAAATTCTATGACAACACCATATTTCACCGAGTCATAAGCGGTTTTATGATTCAGGGTGGTGGGTTCACGGCTGACATGAAGAGAAAAAACACCCATGAACCCATAGAAAATGAGGCTTCATCGGATTTGAGCAACGATACAGGTACCATCGCAATGGCAAGAACAAGGGAGATCCACAGCGCTACCTCCCAGTTTTTCATAAACGTTGCAGATAACGCCTTTCTGAACCACCGCGACGAAACACCACGGGGCTATGGCTATGCCGTATTCGGGAGGGTCACTGGGGGCGAAGACGTCGTAATGAAAATAAGCACAGTCAAGACCACCAGGCGCGGCCCGTATCAGGAAGTTCCCGCAGAACCCGTTGTCATCAAGAGCGTTAGGCGTATCGATTCGGACGAATAAGCTGGAAGCAGCGTCATTCTTGAGGAGTTTCCTCATTTTCTCGTCAGAGGTTTCAGTAACCCATTGATTTTTCATATGATGTGATATTGTCAGGAGGCGATCTCCATATCCCTTCGCTCCCATATCCTTTGACCTTTGGCCGTTAACCCCGTGCCTGTAACCCTGGTGCTTTCAGGCGCCAAAAAAAATGCCTCAAAAAGCGAGATTGTATCAGCGCAAGTTCGCCTGCAGTGTCGCTCAGGGACAAAAGGATCTCCTCAAAGAATTGAGGAAACTTTTCTAATTCTTGGGTAACCAAGACGTCTTCTGTATAATGAAAGTCAAGAAACCTTTGGCTTTAGTTCTCGAAACAGGCGAGTACACCAAATAGGGTCTTTCGACCATTGAGTAGAGGAGAGGGAGGGTATCATGCCAGTTCGAAAGTTAAAAGAATTTTTGGATAGCAACAAGATCAAATACGTGAGCGTCAAACATTCGCTGGCCTATACGGCACAGGAAATTGCCGCCTCTGCCCACATCCGGGGAAAGGAAGTGGCAAAAACGGTCATAGTTAGTCTCGATGGGAAAACAGCAATGGCCGTCTTGCCAGCATCCTACAGGGTTGATCTGGAACGCTTGAAAAAAGCGGCCGGGGCAAAGAAAATTGAACTTCTTACTGAAAAAGATTTCAAAGACATGTTTCCTGAGTGCGAGGTCGGTGCCATGCCGCCGTTTGGGAATCTTTATGGCATGGAGGTGTATGTGGCAACGAGCTTGGCCGAAGACGATGAGATCGCCTTTAATGCAGGTTCTCACACGGAATTGATCCGAATAGCTTACAAGGATTTCGAGAGGCTGGTAAAGCCGAAAGTCCTCGAGTTCTCTTTCAAGCCATAAAGATGAAACCTCTGAAGATAGGGAGCCCCTTTGGGATTCGCAAACGCTCTTAGCCGAATTGCGGGCTCTCCGGTTTTCGAAGATGGAGCCTATCTAGCCCTTTTCCGGGAGTGGGCCGGACGGGTAAATCAGCGAGGTTAGAAACATGGCATTGTTAACCACCACCATTGGTGCCTATCCAAAGCCTGATTATGTTCCGGTGCCGCAAAGGTCTCCAGAGGATAGTACCGATAGAAAGGATTTAACAGAAACGTATGAAGCCTATTTACGCGGTGAAAAGGCCGAGATGGAGGAGTTGCTGGACCGGGCGACTCAAGAAGTGGTGCAAGAACAAGTGAGAATAGGAATTGATGTTCCCACCGATGGTGAGATTCGACGGGAAAACTACATCTATTATCACTGCCGCCATTTGGAGGGAATCGATTTCTCGCGTCTGACCGAGAAAGTCATGCGGTCTGGATCGTGGAAAGCTGCCGTACCGACCATTGTCGGACCGATCCAACCGAAGGATTCCTTCCTATCGCGGGACTGGAAGATTGCCCAGTCAGCCACTAACAGGCCGGTAAAGATCACTGTGCCGGGACCATTGACAATCACGGACTCGTTGGCTGACGCGTATTATCAGGACGAGCGAAAACTGGGTCGAGCACTTGCCGAGACCTTGAAGGCTGAGATTCGAGCTCTGGGAAAGGCGGGTTGCCAGTGGATTCAAGTGGACGAACCCGTCCTGGTTCGAGAACCTGAAAAGGCGTTGGCTTTTGGGATTGAGAATTTGGAGCGCTGTTTTCACGGATTGCCTAAAGGAGTGAGGACGGTCGTCCATCTATGCTGTGGGTATCCTGATCGCGTCGATAATGAGCGTTACCCAAAGGCCGATCCGAAGGTTTATTTTCGATTGGCCGCACCGCTCGAAGCGACGGATATTGACGCGGTTTCAATCGAAGATGCTCATCGACACAACGACCTGGTTTTGATAGAACAGTTCAAGAAAACCCAGGTCATCCTGGGAGTCCTTGCCATAGCTCGATCTCGAGTAGAAACAGCCGAGGAGATTGCAGCTCGCGTGAACGAAGCCTTGGATCATATCGATGGGCAACGGCTCATGCTCGCCCCAGATTGCGGTTTGGCGATGTTGGATCGGGAAACGGTGCAAGAAAAGATAAGAAATATGGTTGAAGCCGCCAAGTCAGTAGAATAATGTCGTGATGTGAATCTACCCGCACCGAGGGTGACAGGTAAAGCAAGCCAGGGTCTGATCCTACCTTTTCACGTAGTTTTCCAATCCACCTCACCCCAAATTTGTCCCTCAAAGGTTATTGTTTCCCACAAGAAGTTCCATGTAGAGTATAGTTGAGTATCTCAATTGCCACGTCTGCTACGTCGCACACTCTATCAAAAGGGGGGAACAAATCATGGTCGTTTTAAAGCACGTAGATTACGAAATCACGGGCACTGCCCAACTCGAAAACCTAGTAGAACACCTCAGGCAGACGACGGCAGAAGTTGAAGGTGTCTCCTATAAGGAGATATTTTTTATCAAAGGGAAAAAGGAGTTCGTTCTGTATCTGGAATCTGAAAGCGAAGAGAAATATCTCGAATGGAGGAAGATATGCCCTCCTCCTCCAGGCGCGAAAGACTGGTATGAGGTTTTATTGAGTCGGGAAGAGTATTTTCTTCGGCACGGTTCACGTTGAGACGACACGAGGAATCAAAAATGTCAAGACAGAATCAACCGCATTTTCGAGGAGGTAGAAACATCGCGATGAAGCTTCCGCCTCATCTTTTTGATCAGACAGTTGCTTTTTATAAAGACATTCTTCGTTTACCTGTTTTCGAGGAAGCCGTGACCAGCGTGGTTTTCGAGTTTGGAATGAATCGCTTGTGGCTCGACCGAGAAGAGCAGTTCAGCCATACGGAAATTTGGTTGGAGCTAACCACCAACGATGTAAGTGCGGCAGCAAACTATTTGGATAGCACGGGCGTTGTCCGCAGAGACGAGATCGAAGCCCTGCCTGAGGGCTTCGAGGGGTTCTGGATCTCGAGCCCAGCAAACGTGATTCACCTGGTTTCGCAGAAACAAAAGTAAGAACGGAAGCGGTCATGGAAACCGAACACCTAGGACGGTCATTTAGGCGCCACCTATTTCATCCCGGCAGTCGCTGTTCCTGCTTTACTCGTGACTCACTACATGATCTTCGTTCTACTTTTCCGACGAGAGAAGAGTAGCGGAACGGAAGTTTAAATCCGGAAGTTCAAATAGGGAGGAATGAACCATGCGTTATGTCATGATACGACATAAAGTCAAGGATTTCACAACATGGAAGCCGGTCTTTGACGAACACGTCACAGCACGTCAGGCCGCGGGGTTGAAGGACCTGTTTCTGTTACGAAACACAGACAACCCAAACGAAGTGGTCATTTTGTTCGAATCAGAGGATCACGCCAAGGCGCGTGGGTTTGCCGAATCCAAAGATCTGCGCGAGGCGATGAAACGGGCAGGAGTCATCGATTTGCCAAATATCTTCTTCCTTGACAGAGAAAAATAAAAGATGGGTGACAATGAAACGAGAACGACTTGGCTCGCTTTTCTCTTGACACCCGAATCCCATTCTGTTAGAAAAACGTGAGCCCGTGCTATCGGAAGCGTCCTTGGTGCGGTACAAAGCTGCTATTCTACCTCCATCCAGCACGGGCTCCTTTTATTATACACTGCTTGTCAACTCCAAGGCAAACCGCCAATTATCATTTCTTCCATCTACACAAACTCAACGTCTCCAAGATGAGTCTGTCGAGTCAGTTTCATGACATCCCGCAACGTTTCATGTCATCCTTTATTCCTCCCAAACGGCTAGTAGAGCACTATAGCGCGATCACCCGGTACCTTCCCGGTGGTATATATCTTGCAGAGAAAACCGAGTATTACCCCCCAGCAAGCGCGTCTGCGTCTCCCATTTCAAAATAATCAAAAGACTGGAAAAAACTATGAAAAAGGCATTCCCTTTCTTGCTGTTTCTCATTCTCCTGTTCGGTACCAGAGGATCCCTTATTGCCGCTCCGATATCACCCGAGGATGTCCCTGAGCCGCTAAAGCCCTGGATCGAGTGGGTCCTCCATGGATTTGAAGAGAAGCGCTGTCCCTCTCTTTATGGCACAGGGGACCAGCATCGCTGCGACTGGCCCTCTGAACTCGAACTCAGACTGACCGAAACGGGCGGAGCTTTTAAATTGAACTGGTTCATTGTCAGCGAGGGTTGGGCCGCCCTACCTGGCAGCGCAAAGCACTGGCCTCAGGAGGTTCGGGTCGATGATCAAACGGCGCTTGTCGCCGACCGCGGCGGAAGGCCAGCGGTCTATCTGGACCCTGGAGACCACACAGTGAGCGGCGTTCTTGAGTGGGAAAGTCTCCCAGAATCATTACAGATTCCTCCTGACACCGGAATTGTCGAACTTACCATCAACAACAGGATCATCGAATTCCCCCGGCTCGATAGCCAAGGCACCCTCCTGCTGCGAGAACAGGTCGCGGTCGGAGAAGTTCCGGAGGAAGAAAAGAAGGAACGTATTGGCCTGAGGGTCCACCGACGTATTGTGGACGATATCCCGCTCACGGTCATTACTCGGATCGATCTCAACGTATCCGGAAGGCCCCGTGAGGCGCTCCTCGGACGGACGCTAATCGAAGGTTACATACCGTTATCCCTCAGTAGCCCTTTGCCTGCAAGGCTTGAGGCCGATGGTCGCCTCCGGATTCAAGTCAAACCCGGTCGCTGGACAATTCTGCTCATGGCCCGGCACAAGGGGCCGGTTCACGAGATATCCCTTTCGCCCACGGAAGGACCGTGGCCCAAGGAAGAGGTCTGGGTTTTTGATGCACGGAACCATCTCCGCCTCGTCACCATCGAAGATGTCACACAGATTGATCCACGGCAGACTACCTTACCCTCCGAGTGGCAACGATTTCCTGCATACCGGGTGCAACCGGGCGATACACTCCGAATCGTCGAAAAAAGGCGAGGAGATCCAGATCCTGCTCCAGACCAGCTCGCCCTTCATCGGAGCTTATGGCTTGATTTCAAGGGTGAGGGCTACACCATACAGGATCGTCTCACTGGCACCATGACGCGGGGCTGGCGCCTGGAAATGAACCCGCCCATAGAACTCGGGCGCGTTCTGGTGGACGGTCAACCCCAATTCATCACACGCATTGGCGAGTCAGAACGTGCCGGCGTTGAAGTCCGACGCGGCCAGATTCAGCTCCTCGCAGACAGCCGTATTGCCGAGCGGCTGTCGCCTCTTCCCGCTGTCGGGTGGGACCACGATTTTCATCAGGTCCAGGGAACACTGAATCTACCCCCTGGCTGGCGCTTGCTGGATGCTACAGGTGTAGATCAAATCCCCAACACCTGGCTGAAGCAATGGACATTGCTTGATCTGTTTCTTCTCCTGATCATTGCTCTGGCGATTGCGAAACTCTGGAAATGGCCGTGGGGGATCGCGGCGCTGGCCACGCTGGTCGTGATCTATCACGAACCCGGAGCGCCCAAGTGGGTGTGGCTCCATCTGTTAGGAGCGATCGCTCTCTTGAAAGTCCTTCAGACGGGCCGATTGCGAAATCTCGTGCAGGCCTATCGAACGGTGAGTCTGGTGGTCCTCATCGCCTTTACTGTCCCCTTCATGGTGATTCAGGTCCGCCAGGGCCTGTTTCCGCAGCTTGAAAAACCCTGGCGTGTTATCGCCCGCGGAGCGGCCGGAGTTCCTGAAGAGCCGGCGCTTCAGCAAAGATTAGAGATAGAGGGCAAGCTCGAAGAAGAAGCTTTGGACCGGGCTACTCCCAAAAAGGAGTCCTATTACAAAACGCCGAGTACGATTACCAGAGAGAAGCGGTCTATATCCCGATTGGATCTTTCGCAGATGGCACAGGTCGATCCCAATGCAAACGTCCAGACTGGACCGGGCCTTCCTGTGTGGCAGTGGAGATCTATTCCCATGCGCTGGAATGGGCCCGTGGAGCGGGATCAGGAGATCCGTTTCATCTTTCTATCACCTGGCGTGAACACGGTCCTCGCGTTCCTCCGTGTGGTGCTTCTGGCCATACTGGTCATCCGTGTACTCGATATTCGGTATACCCGGGGGAGTGGACTCGGCTTTGAATTCTTTAGGACCGCTGCACGAACAACAGGCGGTATCATGCTCGTATTATCGCTCCTATCGCTTCCAGGCCAGGTGCAAGCGGATATTCCCTCGCCAGAACTGTTGAACGAACTCCGAGCCCGCTTGCTGGAAAAACCCGAATGCGCACCCAACTGCGCCACGAGTCCTCGTCTGCGGCTGGAGGTCGCGGCAAATATCTTACGTGCGCGGATGGAAGTGCACGCCTATGCTGATGTTGGGGTCCCCCTCCCTGGACGCCT
>CAYFYO010000129.1:0-8689 GCA_964347335.1 uncultured Thermodesulfobacteriota bacterium | reverse complement strand
TGCGATTGTCTCATATTCGGGCTGATGGCCGGAAATCTCACGAAATGGCCCCTTCCCAATCTGAATCGTTTTGGCACATCGGATCGGGCAGGCGTGACACGTGTGATGAGAATCCAGATACTTTGGCAGAACTGTTTGACCAGCAATCCTGTTCGCCTCCTCCTTGTAGCTTCCAAGCTGCCAATTCTTGATGGCCAAATCGCCCGTGAACTCCACGGCCTCGACACCCCCGGGAGTACCATAGGCGGTCAGCCCCGCAGCCCCCTTCTTCAGGACGGCCACGTCTTCTTTGAGCAGTCGGTGGAGTCCCTCCTTGTCCTTCAAAGGAATTCGCTTCTTCCCATGAGTCACGAGGGCTTTGAGATTCTTTGAACCCATTATCGCTCCGACTCCGCCCCGCCCCGAGGCTCTGGCCATTTTTCCCTCATAGGTCACCGAAGCGAATCGCACCTCTTTCTCTCCAGCAGGTCCGATCGCAGCCACCTTGGCCTTCGGATCGGTCTCCTGCCGCAGGGTTTCATCGGTTTCGAAGGCATCTCTTCCCCAAACATGTGTCGCATCCCGAAGCTCGACCCCCTGGTCTGAAACCCAGAGGTAGACGGGCTTATCAGCCCGATCTCTCACGATAATGCCATCATAACCCGCAAACCTCAGATTCGCCCCCCAATATCCACCTGCTGTTGACTCGTTCCAGATACCGCTCAATGGCGATCTGGCGCATACTACGGTGCGACACGCACAGGGAACCACTGTGCCCGTCAAAAGGCCAGTCATGAAGATCACTGGGTTTTCCGGAGCAAGAGGATCCACTTTCGGATCCAGCTCCTCATAGAGAATTTTGGCCGCCAATCCGCTTCCCCCGAGATATTCGCGATAGTCTCCCTCGGAGATCTCTCTTCCCGTGATCTGACCTGTTCTCAGATTCAGGTCAAGCAGTTTTCCCCAAAAGCCGTAACCCATTTTCCATCCCCTCTCCAGTTTTTTGCTATGTCTAATATACCCAGAGTTTGAACACGAAATGAAGACCAATGATTGACGACGACGGAAAAATGAAGAGAGACCAAAACCCAGGGGTTTTGGCCTCCCATCGAATTTCGGGTCGTCTCGGCTCTCCCAAGAACCCGACGGATAACCCCCTCATTGGGCCATGACAACCCGTGTATCTTCTATCAATTAGCCTGTGATGTCAAGAATGAAACTACTGGAGTTTCCAGACTTTCTGGTCTTCCCGCGAACGAATATTCGCCCAACTTCCTGTGAGCGTTCATTCGAATCTCAATTCGTTATGTACTCCAGTGTAGCCACCAGGAATCACCGGCCTTTTTCAAAGCCCCCGTATCTGCAACCGCCGAAATTCCCTGGATCGCTCCTGGATCACGGGCGACTTTCTGTCATGAGTTCTAAAAACCCCCGGATGCTCGTCTCAAAATCCTCTTCACGGGAAGGCTCTAGGGAGTAGAGAGGTCTGTTTTTCAAATGCTGATGGATGAGACGGGAAAGGAGGTGGAAATCAATATTTCCCTTTCCGAGGGGAAGATGGTCATCCGACTGGCTGTCATTGTCATGGAGATGGATTTCTGTAATGTGTTTGGCCATGGACCTCAGCCATGCTTCCATAGGCATATCGCCAAAGACATTGAGATGGCCCACATC
This sequence comes from uncultured Thermodesulfobacteriota bacterium, assembly GCA_964347335.1. Lineage (GTDB taxonomy): Bacteria > Desulfobacterota > BSN033 > WVXP01 > WVXP01 > WVXP01. The sequence goes on along the minus strand of CAYFYO010000129.1, from coordinate 7,036 downwards.
GAAACAGTGTCGAAAGCGAGGCGATCTGAGCTCATTAAAAAGCGACAACAAGGTGTCTGGGGTTTTTTCAAACACGTTTTCGACCCCCAGGATCGTATCGATTTCTTCGGCTTTCTCGACAACCGGTTTCCAGGTCTCAGCACTGTTTCGCAACCAAATGTGTTCGTAGCCATGAAATCGCCAGGGATCGAAACCTGAATGGAAGACCACACACTTGGGTTTGAAGATCCGAGCCAGCTCCATGGTCTGAGTGAACCGGTCTCGAGTCACAGCCAAGACCTTGGGATCGACCCCCCCAGGGCTCAGATCTCTGAAGGGTCCATGGATAGTATTATCCACGCCTTCCTTCTCTAGCCGTTCGGCTAGCCGTAAGGCCTCTCTCCTGTCTAGGGTGTCGAGCGTGGAGGCGTCGAGCACGATCTCGGGGGGGATCGCCCTGGCAAGTAGGTCTTCGATCCGGGCCCGAAGAATCGAATATGGAATGTTCACAAAGAATCTTTCCATCTTCTGCCTATTCTTGAGTCTCAGGCTCCCCTCCGGCTAGCACGAGTCTCTCCAGTTTATCGAGGTTTCTCCGCTCTCCCAGGGTGATGAGAGTATCTCCCGCCTCGATTTCGGCCTCTGACGAGGGATTGTAGATCATTTTGCCAGATGCTTTCTTAATCGCCACGACGATGAGATCGAGGTCGCTCCGAATGCCCGATTCTCGCAGGTTTGTGGACGGAAGCCGACCCACTTGGTTGACTCTGACCTCTTCCAGCTGGAGTTCGAGACTCATTCGATGCATGGCGATTTCCATGAAATCAACCACAGTCGGTCGAATCAGGGCCATGGCCATTCGATGGGCACCAATGAGGTATGGCAAGACCACCTTGTTGGCTCCCGCAGCGATGAGCTTTTTCTCCGCATTTTCGTCTGTTGCTCGACTGAGAATATACAGGTTGCTGTTGAGCTGCCTCGCCGTGAGTGTGATGTAGAGATTGTCCGCATCGCTGGCCACCGCAGCAACGAGACATTTGGCGGAATCGATCCCCGCCCTCTTGAGGGTTTCGTCATCCGTCGCGTCTCCGTTGACGTAGTGACGCTCCTGGATCGTCTGCGTAACTCCTGGGTTCTTTTCGATGATAACAAAGGGTAAGGGCTTTTCTGCCAACTCTTTGCAGATGTAACGCCCGATTCGGCCATAGCCACAGATGATGTAATGGTCTTTGAGGTCACGAATGCGTTTCTCCAACTTTCTCCTCCCAAAGAGTTTTCGAATTTCTCCCTCTACCATGATCCGAGCCAATCCAACAATAACGAAGGCCACCATTCCCACACTCATGATAATCAGAATCATGGTGAAAATGATCCCTCCCTGGGAAAGGGGCCTGACTTCGCCGTATCCGACTGTCGTGATCGTGATTACCGTCATGTAAAGGGAATCAAGAGGGTCCCACCCCTCCAGCAACGAATACCCGAGGGTACCCCCCACGAGGACGAGGAGCACAAAGGAAAGTCCGAACTTGAGCTGCCCGGTAAAGTCCATGGGTATGTAGCATTCCGGAATGGATGTTTGTGCGGGGTTATAACATCCAGTATGCGAAAATTCAATAGACAAGGGGTCGACCTGCTGCGGCATTTATTGCATTCATAGGGGCCCTGTGTTATATATTCGTGGACTTTTCTGGGAGGACCTTATGTTCGGAATTGGAATGCCGGAACTGTTGGTCATCCTCGGACTCGCTCTGATTATTTTGGGACCTAAAAAACTTCCGGATATTGCCAGGGGCCTTGGGCGAGCCATGAGGGAGTTCAAGCGGGCAAGCGATGAGATGAGGGAGAGCCTGCAGGAGGAGACAAGGGATTTAGAAGAGGTCAAAGATACGATCGTCGAAGAGATGGCACAGGCGTCAGAACCGGGGGCGGAAGAGGAAGAGGCCGTGGAGCCTGAAGAAGAGATGGAGGCGACAGCAGAAGATACTGAAGTTAGAGAGACAGTGAAGGAGAAGGGAAAGCCGGACGAAGTGGACCAAGCAGATGCCAGAGAAGAGTCGACCGAAAAAGAAGAGCCTGCCCCCGGATGACAAGCGAATGCCCATCACGGCCCACCTGGAGGAACTGCGGCGGCGTTTGATCACTTCCGCGTTGGCCGTCGGGATCGGATTCGGCATTTCATACTTCTTCGCCCCCAAGATGTTTGAAGTCCTCATGGCCCCCCTTCTCAAAGCGCTCCCTCCTGATGGAAAGCTGATCTTTACTGGAGTCACGGAAGCCTTCTTTACCTACCTGAAGGTGGCCATTCTGGCAGGTATCTTCATTGCGTCCCCTTTGGTTCTTTATGAGATCTGGGCCTTTGTGTCGCCCGGACTTTATACCCGCGAGAAACGATATGTTGTTCCATTCGTGATATTTTCAACCATATTTTTCATTGGAGGGGCCCTATTTGGCTACTTCATCGTTTTTCCATATGGGTTTAAGTTTCTCCTGGGTTTTGCCACCGAGCATATTCGACCTTTCCCCAGAATCAAGGAATACTTTTCCCTCGCTTCAAAGCTGCTTTTGGCCTTTGGCGCGGTCTTTGAGCTGCCCCTCTTCGTTTTCTTCCTCGCCAAAATGGGGCTGGTCACCTCCAGACTCCTGATCAAACAGTTCAAGTACGCTGTCCTCATCATTTTTGGCATCTCAGCCATGCTGACCCCTCCAGATGTGGTCACCCAATTTATGATGGCCGGTCCGATTCTGTTTCTCTATGGCATCAGTATCGTCGTGGCCCGAGTCTTTGGAAAAGAGGCCAAGACAGAAACAGGTGAGAGTGTGGAGGGATCACGAGACGGAGAAGATAATTGAGTTTAGAGCGTTGTCATCAGGGTCGACAGGTCGATGAGAATGAAATGGCCAGAAGGGTTTGAACCACGGTGAAGTGGGCTGATGCGGAGTTGTTCTGCGGGTCTATGTTCAGAGAATAATTGACTGTCGATCCCTAACCGGCGTGAAATCCAGTGGAAGAAGCGTCTGATGTCGAAGGGTAACGACTCTAGAAAGATTCCCGAATGGCCTGAGGAGGAAAGGCCCCGAGAGAAGTTGGTTCGATTCGGAGCTGAAAATGTCTCAGATGCGGAGCTGCTCGGGATCCTGCTTCGCATCGGCACTAGAGAGGAATCGGCCATAGGTCTCGCCCGTCATCTTATCAAAGAAACCGGGGGCTTGAAGGGAATTGACGGAAGGGGAGTCGCCGAGCTGTGTCAGATTAAGGGTATTGGGCCCGCCAAGGCCGCTCAGCTGAAGGCGGCATTCGAGATCGGAAAGCGGTTGCTATCCAGTCATGGGAAAAGGCTGAGAATCAGATCCAGCCAGGATGTTTATCAGATTCTGTCGCCCCACCTACGCAACCGAAGACGCGAGACCTTCAAGGTCATCTTCTTGACGAGGCGCCATGGCATCATTGCGGAACAGACGCTCTTTGAGGGTAGCCTGACCGAGAGTTTGGTCAACCCTCGGGAGGTCGTGAAGAGCGCTTTAGCCCATTCGGCCGCTGGAGTTATATTTGCACACAACCATCCCAGCGGAGACCCCTCTCCTAGCACTCAGGACCGTAACGTGACCGGTCAGCTAGTCCAAGCTTGCAAGCTCGTCAACATCCGGGTTATAGATCATATCATCATCGGAGACCACGGCTATTACAGCTTTGCGGATGAAAAACAGCTATAGAGCACTCACCGACCACCCACCCCAACATTCTAGGACAGATCGACCGAAAGGCCCATTTTTCTTAGGTCTGATGCAATCGCGTCCAGGTCTTTTGCTTTCAGCCTCAGGACAATCATGACGTCTTTCTTTTCTGGCCTCGGCAATGACATCATGCTCAAAATGACAACCTTATGTTGATCCACCACAGAGATTATTTTTGATAGCATCCCGAGTTTCAGCTCCATTCCCTGAATCGTGATTCTGGAACCCTCTTCTCCCAGGCCGAGGACTCGTGTGACAAGCCGGACGATGTCAGACTCCGTGGAGATTCCGACCAGTTTTCCATTATCGATAACCGGAAAAGATCCGATTTTGTTCTTTTGCCCGAGCACAAGCGCTTCCTCGAAGGTCGTTTCCGGCGAGACCGTAACGGGATTTCTATGCATCACATCCCTGACCTTCATCTTCCCCCAGAGGTAGTTGATTTCCCAGACACTGAGACTAGTTGCCGGTGAGGGAGACGACTTCAAGAGGTCATGTTGGGTGATGATGCCAATGAGCTTTCCTTTTTCGGTCACACATAGCCTTCGGATATTCTTCTCCTTCATAGTCTTTTGCGCATCGATAACCAGTGTATCTGCATCTACGGTGACGGGATTTTCCGTCATGACGTCCTTAATCCTCATCTCCACCTCCTCCTTTCCTCCATTTTTGATTCTATTGTACCCCGGACCGGATCAAATATTCCGCCTTTCAGAGAATTTTGTAAAGGTTGATCTCTGCCATGCACTGCAGTCTTTTCATTCTTCATGATTCTGTGGAATGGAGGCCCATCTGAAGCCTCAAAATGACCACCAGAAACGGGTGGACCCGAATGAATAGTTGTTTTTCGAATTCTCAATTGGAATGCCCTTGTCCTGTCGTTCTCTGGCGTTCGCGGGTTATGCTTTTATGGTAGAATAGGTGTCGGAGATGAGGAGACGGATGAAGATGGCCACAACTCCACGACATTGCCTTGGACTCGAATCATTTAGAAGCCTCAAGGCTTTTACCTGCGCATGTAACCACTGTGGAGCCAAAAAAGAGATATTCTCGGATGAATTCGACCGATCACATAAATGTGGGAAATGCGGCGAGTTCATCGACTTCTCGACTTGCCAGTACGAGGCGGGTGGAGATACCAAGACACCACGGTGAGCAAGAGCCAGACGCCTTTGTCCTCCGTCGCTCTGCCGTTTTTGCTTTCCGACGGAATCTTGTGTGGGGAGGAGTACTACGGGGATTCCCCCCACGTCACAAAGGCGGGTTAGAGCTTCCGACATCTTCATGGTGAAGAAGTCCAAGAGTTGCGAGAAATGTGGAGCGGCTTGGAGGATCTTATCAATCTTCTAGGCTGGGCGTTCTTACGTGCTTTCCTTCGTGGACTATGCTACTTAGGGTTTCCCGAAATTTCTCCATCTTCCGGGCTATGGTAGACTGATCGACGCCTAGCACTGCTCCAGCTTTTTTCTGACTCCCATACCGTCTGATCGCCGATGTAATAAGTTTCATTTCGAATCTCAGAACAGAATCCTTCAGGGTTTCTCCCCTCAGAACATCAGAAGACTCTGTAAAAGAAAGAGGAAAGTCGGAAACATTGATTACCTTATCTTCTGTGGTCACGGCCAGGTGTTCGATGAGATTTTCCAACTCCCTCACATTCCCGGGATAGGGAAGACAGGTTAGGAATTCTAAAGCCTCCTGGGAAACTTCCTTATCCAGTTGATATTTCTTATTTGTTCTCTTCAAGAATAGATCAACAAGGTGACGTATATCCTCTCTCCTTTCTCGTAAGGGAGGGACAAAGATCGATATGACACTAAGGCGGAAGAATAGATCTTGACGAAAGATCCCTTTGCTAACCATTTCCTTTAGGCTCTTGTTTGTGGCGGCGATCAGGCGAATATCGAGTCTCTTGGGCCTACTGCTACCAAGACGGAAAATCTCCTTGTTTTCTAGGAACTTAAGTAGTTTGGCCTGCGCAGACAAAGAAAGGTCGCCGATTTCATCCAAAAAAAGGTTTCCTCCATCTGCCATCTCCACCAGCCCTTTTTTTCCCTCTCTTCGAGAACCGGTGAAAGCACCGTACTCATAACCGAAGAATTCTGACTCGATTAGTGGCTCGGGAACTGCAGAGCAATTTATCGAGATAAAAGGCCTTTCCCTTCTGTCTGAACAATCGTGTATGAGTCTAGCAACAATGTTTTTCCCTACCCCTGTTTCTCCCTGAATAAGAACGGTTGAATCAACCTTTGAGACCCTCACCGCTTTGTCCACCGCCATTCTCATCGAGGCACTTCTTGCGATGACATCTGAAAAATCAATCTGGTTTACATGCATTTTATGGGAGGCAAGATTTTCTATAAGAGTCCTGTTCCGTTCGAGTTCCGCAGCCAGCCTATTAAGATGTGAAATGTCCCGGTCATTCACGACCACGAGTGTGAGTTCACCTCTCTGATCGAAAAAAGGAGTTCCTGTTACCAACGTCTTTTCGCCATTCGGGAGATCCTGAATAATAGTACACGGCTTTCTTTTCTCAAGTACTTCCAGACTGGCTAATTTCTGATTGCCAAAGACCCCATTCCGATGCAATTCTCTGATATTCTTTCCGATAACCTCAATTCCATCGAGGTTATTGATTTTGTGAGCCGCTTCATTTGCATGCAATACTATACCGTCCTTGTCGATGACCCAAAGTCCATCATGAGAGGCTTTCAGAATTGCATTTAATTTCATTTCGACGAGTTGCTTGCTAGGTTGGATGTGTCTGTTCATTTTTTTATCCTCAAATGGGTAGACGAGTCTTCTGAAATCAATGCTATCAATAGATCACGTGGTACGCTAGTAGGCCCTTGTTCTCGCTTTAGAGGCGATGCTCTGTAAGGTAGTATTTCAATATATCTTCTCGAATCTCTCAGATGAGGACACCCGTCAGACTGCCGAATGTGGGATTCTCCCTGGAGGCTGCTTGTCATAACCGAGCCGGCTAAAGACTAACTGAGGCTGTTCATCATGAATTAGACGAATTCAGCGGAAATACACTCTACCCTTCCGGTGATTATGCAATTTTGCATCGACCTCAAAGACTTTTTAGCAAGAGACCATAAAAAATGTCAAGAAGAATTTCATTCACGCTCCGACGATTTAATCCTTCTATGAGGCCGGCTTTTGTCAAGCTCCTTTTTTGTTATTGGCTATATGAGTTAATCCATTGTTTTTGTGGTTAGTCGAGCTGGTGGCTTCCTGATACGTGAGGCCTTTATTTGCCTCAAGCGACCTTCTATCCGTGCCGGCGTTCTTTTGCCAGACACCTAATGCTGTATTCGCC
>CAYFYO010000128.1:0-8700 GCA_964347335.1 uncultured Thermodesulfobacteriota bacterium | reverse complement strand
TCTATGAGGCGATCGGAAACGCCATTGAGATGTTGCCGGAAAACGAACGAATAGTGATCTCCCTGTACTACTACGATGAACTGACCATGAGGGAGATCGGAAGAATTTTGAATCTGACAGAATCCAGAGTTTCCCAGATTCATACCAAAGCAATTTTGCGGCTGAGAGCCAGGCTGAGAAATCTCAGAGATTTTTGATCATTCCGATTTCACTTCCTGAATACGAACCAGGTTTTCAGCACCTAGGTTCCCATAGGCGGTGGGTAGCCAGCATTTCAGGGAAGAACGAATTTCTCAGAATCGACAGTCTGAACGGCTCCGGTTCAACTGGGCAATCAGCAAATCCTTTTGTTCCAGTTTCAGTGCCATTCTTCTTCATCCTTCCTCAAGGTCGGAAAGGATTTTCCTAAGAAGCACTTCGGTTATTTCACTCACGATCATTAAGGTTTTCCAGGCGATTTCATTAGAGGGAACGTCATCTTTAAACAGAAACCTCAGCGTAAGTTTTGGAAGATGATCATTTAATAGACCAAAAGGCGTCTCCCCCGGCGAAGGCACGGAGTTCTCTCGCTCGGTTTGGGCATCTGTGTCTTTGGAGCCCTGAGAAACATGCGGACCTCCCAGAGGCCACGGAGATGACTTGCTTTGGATTGGTGAGAGGGTCAATCCAAAACAAAGGCATCTCCAGCTATAGCTGGAAGGTCGTCCCGGTGGGTGCGATCATCTGGCCTAATTTTTCCTCTGAAAAAATTAGGCCAAGAAATCTAATGGTATCGCTCTCCTAACTCTGCGGACTCTAACGATCCCGCCATGGCGGGGGAGGGGGCTAGAGATGTCGTGGATCAAAGCAAAGGATCCTTATTCTGTCAAAAAGGCCGCGGCTTTGACAACGAATTGACATTTCTTTAACACTAATTATCTAAAACATATTCAATTTCAAAATCTTAACAGGGAAGAATTGGCAAAGCATTTGCTTGCACCAATTGTGAAATTTTCTCTATCTGACTCTTCTGCTTGATAAAACTTGGGCTTTTGCCGAAAACGGATGACAAGGGGTGAACAAGAACCGTTCACTGGGACCAGGGAAAGTCCCTGTAACATTCGCTTGACGGCTGATTGTTGACACATGTGCGAGGTCAAAATGTCCAATTGCCCTCTGAATCGAATTGAACGAATTGATTGCGGAAAATAACGCCCAGCAAGGCGCCAGAATGGCTCAGATCATCGAAAACGGAAGGAAGCCCATCTGTCATTTGAATTGGGCTCTTCAAAAGCAAGCATCTCATGAGTAAATACGGTACCGAAATTAAGGTGGAAAGTCGGCCTGGAGCAACGGCATTCACGGTTCGGAATCCTCTGCGTCAATAGATTCAGAAGTCTCGTGTAAGATGGGATCTCCACATAAATAAGGAATAAGGCAGAATGAGTGCAGGGAAAATTCTCATCGTTGATGATGACGAGAGTGTCAGGGAAATGCTGGCCGAATTTTTAGGACACCTCGGCTACCAATCGATCGTTGCCCCGAACGGGAGAGAGGCGCTCGACCTCCTGGAGAGGGATCATGTTTCTCTGGTTATCTCTGATATCAAAATGCCGGTCATGGACGGGATTGAAATGGTAAAACAAATCAAAGCGAGATACCCTGACGTCGAGGTGATTCTTATAACAGGTTTCAGGTCGGATTTTTCTTGGAATCAGGCCATGAAACTGGGGGCTTGTGACTATATTACAAAACCCTTTAACATTGATTTGATAGAAAGAAAGGTGAGGGCCTATTTCAAGAATTGACCGAAAGGCATCAGAAATCAAGTTGCGAGCTTAATTTTCGAACACTTTAAGCCGGAAGCCTACGAAACATGACTTAGACATTAAAGTTCTAGGCGCTGGATGCCGATAGGTCTTACAGACATATTGTAACCTATGGGAAATCGGGCTGGATCTGAAGATTTCCAAATACAAGACTCGATCTTGTTCATGCCCACGTCAGAGAGAATGGAGAGAAGTAGAAAATGGCTCAGGGTGAGAAGCCTGATAACATTTCCTCCAGGCTCGACAGGGCCAAAATCTTAAGAATGGTCAGGGAGAGAGAATTTCGAGATATGAGGAGACTTCTGGAAAGGGTCTCCGACGAGCGAGACGAAAAGGTAACCACACTCAACAGGGCAATCGAAGATGGGACCTACCATGTAAAAGGAGAAGAGGTTGCTAAAAAGATGATAAAGGGGTGCATTGATGGCCTTTCCATAGGCTGTCTTTTTGAGGGGAAAGATGAATAACTCGGAATTCATGGTAACCGACCTGTCCGATTTTTTGTGTAGTGAATTTGATGTGAACGAGGACAATCGGGTATTTTTTCGAGATTGTGTGGATTTTGTCAAATGATCTCTGACTCTGAGCGGATATATTACGGTCTGCTATGCCTAGCGCATGGCTTCTCAAGTCTTTACTTGAGATCGGTTAAGTACTCGGTTTGTTTCCAAAACGGCGTAACACGGTATCGGGTTATTCTAAAAGAAAGTCTTTACAAAAATTGAATCAAGGCTCTTGGCTATGCAATCCATGGAAGAGGAGTGCAAACGTGTCCTGGCAGACAGAAGAAAAGAGAGGCTGCCAAGAGTCTTCAAGAGTTCAAGCGGGCGTACGAAGGGATCAGACGGTTCAAATCTGATAGGATAGGTGCTCCTCGATCTTTCGATCTCCACAACTAGGGATCACCGAAATTTGTAGGACAATTTGTCGATAGCTTAAATGAGTGGAGGAAATTTTCGGAGCGGGAGCTCGGCATGACGGTCTCATGTCTTAGGATTCGAAATATTCTCAAAACCTATCGCAAAAACCTTCGATGGGCCGAGAGCGAAATGGAGGATAGCGAGGAGAGAGCTCGTGAGCGAGACAGGGTAGAGATCTCAGTTGAGGGCAGAAGAGAGCAGATCTGTCAAAAGGCTGCAAACCATGTGGTAGACAGGCTGACCAAGGCTGAAAAGACGAAGGCCTCTTCTCCCGAGGAAGATAAGTGAATTCCACGATGGAACCCCTAAGAGTTCTCCTAGTCGATGACTATATCCCTTCAAGAAACGTCCTTGAAGAACTTTTGGAGGGCGATGATTTCACCATTGTTACTGCAGAAAATGGTCTGGAGGCGATTGATGACCTAGAAAACGCGCCCTTCGATCTTGTCCTCACCGACCTCAAAATGCCTGGAGCCACAGGCATCGAGGTGTTGAAAAGAGCCCGCGAGGTGAACCCTGATGTCCAGGTGATCATCATTACAGGGCATGCATCACTGGAAACTGCCATCGAGGCCATCAAAGCCGGAGCCTACGACTATATTACCCGGCCCTTCAAGTTAGACGAGATCAAAGTTGTGGTGCATAATGCTTGCGAAAAGATCCGGCTCATCAAAGAGAATCAGAGATTGATGCAGAATCTCAATGATCTCTATCGAAAGATGAAGGGACTCAAGAAGAAAGGGACCAACAACCCCAGCGGCAAAGAAATGCCCCTAGCCAAGGAAATAGATTTCCTCGATTCCTTTACGAATATCCAACCGGTTGCAGGGGCCACCCTTCCACTGACCATGCAGAAGAGACGAACAGATAAGGGCTACATTCTCGTCGAACTCCAGAAACTGGGACAGCTGAGAGACGAGGGGGTCCTTAGCCAGGACGAATTTGATCGTTGCAAGCGGAAAATCCTTGAAAAGCTTTGAGGCAGGGATCTGAAAGCCTTCTCCCGAATGGCCTCCTTGAGAATCAGCGTTGGTTTGTGAGGAAATCGCTTCTCGCTGCTCACACGCTCCCTTTTGACTGAAAAGAACCTGATTCGCGTTCAGATCCTTTCCACGTTTTTTGAGTCATCTCTCACACGTAGGTCGCCCGTTCGGGGCGATTCATGCCGACACGTAGCTGGCCGGGGCTGTGACAGAAGCCGAGGGTATGGAAGAAAAGTATCGTATTCTCATTGTCGATGACGATCAGGACGTCCGGGAGATCCTGAAGGAGATCCTCCTCCGAATTGGGAAGATCCAGGTCGACTGTGTGGGTGATGGAGAAACCGGATTTTCCCTGATTCAAGAGCGAGATTTTGATCTTGTATTCATTGATATGCGGCTACCCGGGATGGACGGCCTCAAACTGCTGAAGCTGGTAAAAAGCCATGATTCCCGCCTTCCTGTTGTGATGATTACGGGATTTCCATCTGTTGATAGTGCAATACAGACGATGAAGGATGGAGCCGCTGATTTTATAACCAAACCCTTCCGGTTTCAGCAGATCGAACACGTGATTGAAAAGCAACTCTTTCAAAGGGCAGGTTCTCTCGGCGAAGCCCTGACGACAACTGTCGGGCCAGAGGAAGAAACCAGCGGGGCACTGAGCGCTAGGCTGAACAGCAAGATCAAGGAACTCTCGATTCTATACTCTATCAGTGATTCCATGGGAACCGCTGACTTCGACGTTGACCGGTTCTATGAAAGAATCGTGGATCTGGCTTCCATGATCACAGGAGCGGAGAGGACTTCTCTGATGATTTTAGACAGGGAGGCCAACGAGCTGAGGATCAAGGCTGCAAGGGGGCTCAACGAACAAATCGTTGGATCTGCAAGGGTCCCTTTAGGGCATGGCGTGGCGGGTAGGGTGCTGAAAAGCGGAAAACCCCTCCTTGTCAAAAACAGGGAGTTTTCCCCTTTTCGGACCCAGAGAAAGGCCTACAAGACAGAATCCTACGTCTCTATTCCTCTCACGATCAAAGGGGAGACCTTTGGCGTTCTCAATGTGACGGATAAGATCGATGGAAGCCAATTTGATGAGGGAGAAACTCTTTTGCTATTAACCCTCGTGAGGAAAGCGGCATTGAATATCGAAAACAGCCTTCTCTACGAGACCTTATACAACAATCTCATTGATACCCTTCAATGTCTCGTGACCACACTGGAGGCAAAAGATCGCTATACCCAGAGGCACTCAGAGAGGGTGACAGATCTTGCTCTGAGGATTGCCAGAGCCATGTCATGCTCACGGGAGGAGATTGAAAGCATTCGTTTTGCTGGTCTCTTACACGATATTGGCAAGATCGGCATTCATGATGTTGTCTTGCAGAAATCGATTGGGTTGACCGAGGACGAGTTTAGTCTGGTGAAGACACACCCGATTATCGGACAAAACATCATTCGTCCCTTGGGTCTCCTCCCGATGGAAACAGCGATCGTCAGAAACCATCACGAACGGTGGGACGGACAGGGATATCCTGATGGCCTGGCTGGTGAAAAGATTCCTCTCCTTGCCAGGATACTTGCCGTAGCTGACGCGTTTGACGCCATGACATCGGATCGGCCCTACCGATCTGCCAAAACTCAAGAAGAGGCGATCAATGAGCTCAAGCGATGTGCGGGTTCTCAGTTTGATCGAGGCGTGGTAGAGGCTTTTCTTCATGTGAATGGATCGGACCTCAGCAAGGACGGCTAAAAAGTACTTTTCCTACCTTTTTTCGGATACTTCCTGGCACGGCTTATGCAGACGCTTTGAAGGTCGACTATCCAAGCCATGATATTTTGGGAAGGAAGATATCTTTGAATAAGATGCTCGAAAAGGGACAGCCCATTGCCCTCAGGGTTGCCACTGGCCTGAAAGAAAGGGAATTCCCGGGGGTCATCCAGTCGTTTGATCACGACCAAGGACTGGTCTGGTTAGAGATCGCAGGGCAGAGTAAAGATCAGGCAAGCTTTTTTGCGGGAAAAGAGGCAACGATCATTGGGAAAAACGCTAATTTAGATTTAGACCTCCCGTGCGTGGTGGTCGAGGAGAATCGGTTCCCGATTCTCGTCTGTCGAAAGGTCGATCGACGGAACTACGTCAGGGTCACTGCCTTTCTCCATTTGCACTACCGGATCGTCGAAAGGGCCCTTTATGAATCCGATCCTGAGGGTTGTCTGATCAGGATCCGAGACGAGATGGGAAATGGTCAAAGCTCCCTTGAGACCTTAGCCGATGAGATGGGTGAGGGCTCCCACGATCCGAAATTGCTTTGCCTCCTTGTTGACATGAACAAAAAGCTGGATCGGATCCTCTCCATCCTGACGGAGGATCGGGATTTTCAGTCAGATGGCCCGATCAAGGTCAATATCAGTGGTTCTGGTATTCGGTTTACGGTTCGGGAGAAGATGGAGGCGAAAAAACTGCTTGCGATCCGGATTGTGCTTCCCTTGTCACCACCAGTTCCGGTCGTCTTCCTGGGAGAGATAACGCGGGTGAGACAGAAGGAGAATGGCGAATTCGAGATCGCCGTGAAATACGTTGTTATCGACGAAATGGATCGGGAGCAGATCGTTCGTTACGGTTTTAAACGGATGCGAGAATCGATTCGTAATCGGAGAAACAAGACCGGTCAGATGTGATTCTGCTGTTTTTCACCCAATAATTCTGTACTTGAGCTATACTGAAAATCGGAAGGAGGCGGCCGTCTACTCGAGTTCATCGAGCCTGGTTTTGGCCTTTTTCGCTGTTTCGCTGAATGGGTAATTGTCCATGACCCGAATGAGAAACTCCCTTTCCAGGGCGGGATTCTTCAACTGGCTGTAAGAGAGGGCGATCTTAAACAGGGCCTCGGGGACCGTGTCCGCGTAAGGGTAACTTTCAATCAGCTTAAGAAAGCTTGGGATCGCCATTTCAAAATCCTTGTGGGCGTAGTACGATTCCCCCATCCAGTAGAGTGCATTATCGGTCAGCTCGTTAGGAGGAAAGGTTCGTAGAAATTCCCGAAATCGGGAGATGGCAACGGGGTAGTTCTCCTGAAAGAAATAGGGCTCAAAAGCTGAACGGTAAAGCCTTACGGCATCAGGAGAGTCTGTTTTAAGTCGGAGGGATAGGCGCCGCTTTCGGACTCATCACTCAGCTGACGATTCTTCTCCTCCGTGCTTTTTGGGGAGGAGGGGGCAGGACCGATTGCCTCGAGAGATTGGCGCAGGGAGATCATTTTTTTCTAGGGCTTCTATTCTTTGTCGGTTGCGAGTCACTCGGTTTTGCAACTCTTCATATTGCCGATTCAGTGAGGCTATCTGGTTCTGAGGGGTCTCTTTCGACGTGTCATAATCAGCAGAAGTCAACCTGTGGAGGGGAAGCCGCTTTCTGGAGGCTACAGCCCGCAGGGGAGAGAAGAAACGGACAGACCACAAGGGTCAAGAAAAAAGAAAGATGGGAGGTTCTCACAAACAATGAGTTTTCTCGCTTTCTCAGGGGGTATTCTATGCGATTTTCTATCTTATATCAGCAACTTCGGTGCCTTGTCAACGGAGTTTGCCGAGTCAGGGGCGCACGGCGTGCGGTCTCGGTTGCTTTTTTGATTGTCATGCTTCTGGCGGTCCCCCTTCGGCAAGCCCGGTGCCTTACGGCGGAGGAGATAGCCTATTTGAAGAAGTCTGGCGTCAGCGATGAAACAATTCAACTTATGCTCCAACAAGAAGCCGAGGGGACGGGGCATCCCCAGACCGGGGTCTGGGAGGTTGAGGATGAAAAGGGGAAACGATTCAACCCTATACCAGACGGGAAATGACGACGGACGTCTTGAAAGAGAGCGGATTGAGCAGGAGAAAGTCGATCGGGCCTGGAAAATGTTAGAAAATCTGATCATTGACGCCAGAGAAAAAGAGTAGGGTCCGCTATTCAGGTAACCACCGCCGCTTAATGATGACGCCATCGGAACTCCACTGTGGATCCCCTCTCATGCTGAAGAGGACCCATCCTCCAGGGGCCCAATCTGTCGTGTCGGCGCGGATTGAAAAAGAAGCCTCGGTGGGGAATGTCGAGTAGGCGAACAACCGGATCTCAGAGAGATCCACGCCACGGGGTCTCAGTTCATCATGATTCCGAGCCGTGTAATACCGGCTGTGCTGGGTCGCATAGAGCCCCTGGGACCGGATAATCTGAGGAAAAACCCCGTAGATTTCGACTATTCTCGCTTCATCGCCGTACTCGGAATAGAATATCGATGCGAGGCCGACAAGGATGGCCAGAATATTGACCACGATGAGAAGTTCAATGAGTGTAAATCCTGTCTGATTACGCGTCATGTCGATTTCTAACCAGAGTATCCTTTTCGTATTCTTTGTATTACATATAATTACAAAAGTCAAGAGGTTCTATAGAGAATTTTCCTGAGTTTTCAAAGAAGGGAATCTTTAACCCTCTGTTTTTCATACCAATTTTGAGTTCCGTAAGACCCTCGTGTCCCTTCGCTCCCGTGGTCTCACGTTGATCCTGGCGCCATTCGCAGGGCAGCTAGGGACGGGCCTGTTGCTCAATTCCTTTAGAACCTTCTGATCAAGGTTCTATAAGAGCAATTCACGAGAAAGTGAAAAAGGAAGCTTTGAGCGCAAGTCAAGATTTTTTCGCCATGATTTCTTAGCAAATTCGAGCTTTCTGGTCTCTCACAGAGTGCACAGAGCCTCTGAGAAAAGCTGCTCTGGATTGGTGAGAGGCCAATCCAGAGCAGAGCAATTACCCTAATTTTTCCTCTCAGAAAATTGGGGCAGGCACCGGATGCACTGGGTTTCTCGCTCTGCGAACTCTGTGGGCTTGAGCGATCCTTCGCAGGAATCTGCGGGGGAGAGCGGGCGAGAGAATCAGTTATTCGCGAGTGGGAATAGGGTTTGGATTGCAGTGGAGCCGAGCTTTAGAATTGTCGAAAAAAGCTTTTGAGCAGCGAAGAG
>CAYFYO010000127.1:0-8778 GCA_964347335.1 uncultured Thermodesulfobacteriota bacterium | reverse complement strand
CAGATACGGGCGGGAGGATGATCCTCGTTTCAAGAGAAAAGTCGTGACCCTGGAGCGGGAGTTTGCCCGCAGGTGGGAGGTCAAATACTGCATTGCAGTAAACGGTGGTACTAGCGCCATTATGGCCTCTCTGGTCGCACTTGGAGTTGGTCCGGGTGTTGAGGTGTTGGTTCCAGGGTATACCTTTATCGCTTCTATCTCAGCAATTATCTTGGTATGTGGTACACCTGTGTTAACCGAGGTGGATGAGTCTCTGACAATGGATCCGGATGACATTGAAGAAAAGATCACAGAAAACACGAAGGTAATCATGCCTGTCCACATGTTGGGAAATCCTGCCGATATGGATCGAATAATGACTCTTGCCAAAAAGCATCACTTATTCGTCCTTGAAGATGTATGTCAAGGGTTAGGCGCAACGTATAAGGGGAAGCCTCTTGGTTCGATCGGCCATGTGGGAGCGTTTTCTCTGAATATCAACAAAACCATTACTTGTGGTGATGGTGGCATAGTCATAACGAATGATAAGGATTGTTATGAAAGAGCGTTTGGCTTTCATGATCAGGGGCACAAACCTTTAAGAATGGGGGTTGAGATAGGAAAGCGGTCTATAATTGGCATGAATTTGAGGATGCATGAGCTGAGTGCAGCATTTACCCATGCGCAGTTGAACAAACTTGATAACATCCTGAATTTGTTAAGAGAAAAGAAAGGGAAGTTTAGAAAGATCGTCTCGGATGCTAATATAAAGAATATGCATTTTAGAAAGATTAACGATCCCGGAGAGTGCAACACGTTATTTACTGTGATTTTTGATGATAAAGAGCCAGCTGAAGCCGTGGCAAAGGCGCTAGGAACAATAACCGTATCTGGAAGTGGTTGGCATGTTTACAACAACATGGAACAGTTATTAGCCTGGACGGATAGAGAGGGGAATAATCCCTATCAAAAACACATGTTGCCTCAGACAGACGATATTCTTGATCGAACGATAAATATCAGTGTGGGCGTCGTAGACCCGGGACTTGGAGCGGGTTTTGGAATTAATATCCTCTCAACCGATGAGGAGATAGAACAAAAAGCGGAGCAGTTTGTAAAAACTGTGAAGGATGTTATGGGTTGACAAGCATGTTGGATATAAGAGTGAGACAGTAAACGAAAGAAAAAAGGGTTTTTAGGACCTGTTCACAATTCTTTCTACATGGGAAACCAGGTGGATTACCTGATAGATACTGAAGTGGGATCAATCTCCGTTGTCGCTTTTCTGGTTGGTCAGCGGCTCGTCCCGAAAAAATCTCGTGTTAGACTGCAGTTTATTCCTCATGGAACCAGGTCGTTTCCGAAAGAAGCTGGTCTTAAGGAGTCTTCGTATCGAAAAGAGGGCTATCATGAATAATCAACAGTCACTTCGAATCGGTATAGGGCTTCTCGGTTACTCTGGCGTCGGCAAAGCCCACATCAATGCCATTAAGAAAGTCGGTTACATATTCTGGCCTGCACCGACGGATATTTCTCTCGTCTCCTTGGCAGGGCGAGATGAGGCCAGAGTTCAAGAGGCCCGGCACCGCTACGGCTTTAGCAAAACAGTGACCGACTGGCGCCAACTCGTCAACGACGATGAAGTTGACCTCCTTATCAACTGTACACCGAATCAACTGCATGCCAAACCATGCGTGACAGCAGTCCGAAATGACAAACATGTATTGTGCGAAAAGCCTTTGGCTCGCAATGCTATCGAAGCCAAAACCATGTTCGAGGAGGCGTTGAAGGCCGGAGTAAAGCACATGGTATCTTTCAACTATCGTTTTATCCCCGCTGTTCTTTTGGCCCGTGAACTCATCAGCAACGGAGAACTTGGTACCCTTTATCACTTTCGCGCCCGCTACTGCGACGATTCCCTTTTAAATCCCAATGCGCCCTTCACCTGGCGACAGGATGTACGACTGGCCGGTAGCGGCGCTGTGGGGGATTTGGGGGCCCACATCATCGACCTAGCTCGATTTCTCGTAGGGGAGCCGACATGTGTAATCGCGCGCACTTGCACTTTTATTCACAAACGACCCGGTGCCGCCGAACATACAGAACAACACCGGGTGTCGGTTGATGACGCCTTCGAAGCCGTGTTTGAGTTTCACAACGGAGCACTTGGCACTCTGGAAGCCTCCACCTTTTGCGCTGGTCGCAAGAACTTCCTTTACTTCGAAGTCAACGGTTCTAAGGGAACTCTGGAGTTTAACCTGGAGCGGCTCAACGAATTGCGGGTTTATATTAGCAAGGAGACAACGTCGGTGATCGACGGCATACGGGATGTTCTGGTCACCGATACTTCTCACCCCTACGGGGGTCGCTGGTGGCCGCCGGGGCATATCCTGGGTTGGGAACATACCTTTATACATCAGTTTCACCACATGCTCCATGCTATCGCATACGACGAGGAAATTGGGCCTCTGGGGGCTACCTTTGAAGACGGCTATCGCAATGCTGTTATCTGCGATGCGCTGCTAAAATCTGCTGAAACGGGACAGGCGATAACCATTACCTATTGAGTTTCAGCATAAGAAAAGAAGGTGATGATACCATGTTAGCTGCTGTTTTTGAAGGTGAGGGGAAACTTGTACTCAAAGAAAGACCTGTCCCAAAGGTGACAAAAACTACAGACGTCCTGATCAAGGTGACCGGTGTCGGTATCTGCGGGACAGACCTACATATTTTGCAGGTCCCGCCTGCTCATCCCGCAAAGAAAGGGGCGATTCTCGGCCATGAGTTTGCCGGCCAGATCGCCGAGGTCGGGAGAGAGGTGGTTGACTTTAAACCGGGCAACCCAGTGCTGGTTGATCCACACCCGGGCTGTGGGCGATGCCGGCAGTGCAAGCGGGGATACCCGGACCTCTGCGAAGAACTGTACATATTGGTGGAGGAACAATGGCACCCGAGCACGATCGGTATCTTTTCGGACGGGGCGATGACCAGCTACGTCGTTGTCCCAAAGGAGAGTCTCTATAAACTCGATCCAAAAGTACCGCCCCATCTGGCAGCCTTGGCTGAACCGCTGGCCTGCGTTGTCAATGCAACGGAAAAAGTGAGGATGCAGCCCGGCGAGACAGCCGTGGTGCTAGGGGCGGGACCGATCGGTCTACTCTTCATCTCCTTGTTCAAAGCCAGCGGGGCGGCCAAGATCATCGTATCTGAGATCTCAGAGTATCGGCGGAAAGCAGCGCGGGATTGCGGGGCGTCCCTTGTTATTGATCCCAATAGTCAGAATCTCGAAGAAATCGTCGCCAGTGAGATGAATGGAGGCGCGGACATCGTGGTTGAAGCGGTTGGACCCATGCTTGATCAAACCCTCAGCCTCGCCCGCAAAAGTGGCAAGATCATCCATTTTGGCCATGACGAACTCGCCCGTCCGCCCATTCGTGTCGGTGAGATCACCCGAAAAGAACTGACCATCTATGGGTCTTTCATCGGGAGATTCTGCTTTGAGAAAGTCGCGAGAATCATCGAGAGCGGAGTCCTCCCACTCGATGTCATTGTCTCCCATCGACTCCCTCTGTCAAAGGTCCACGAAGGACTTGAATTGCTTCGGCAGGGAAACGCCATTAAGGTCATTCTTCACCCGGAGGAATGAGGTGAGAGTAAACCCGACATGATCTTTTTGACCGTATGGACAGCGTCCGTGGTTGCTTGGCGCACGTTGGGCAGAGGGAGTACTTCGAATGAGAGATATCCTTGATAGTCCATGTCCCGCAAGACTTGCAACACCCCCCGGACATCGAGGTGTCCATAGCCTGGCGGTTGTCGGTTGCTATCCGCCAGATGAATATGCCCGAGCGCCGGTGCAGCACGGCGTAGGCTGGCTGCGATATCCACCTCTTCAATGTTCATGTGGAAGGTGTCCGCCAGCAACTTGAGGTTCGACATACCGATCTCTCTGATTACACCCATTGCCTCTTCTAGCGTATTGAGATAGTCGCACTCGTGTCGGTTGAGCGGCTCTAAGAGAAGTGTCACCCCCGCGTCTCCTCCTCAGAGGCATCCCACAGTTTCTTTTTCAGTTGAAAACTCTCTCGCCCCTAGATCTCCAGCATGACCTTAAGTGCCCTCGCCTTCTCCGTGACTGCCGTATGGAACGCCTCGTGCACATCGGCAAACCTGTAACGGTCTGAGATCAGTCCCCGAAGGTCCACAGTTCTCCTGATTCTCTCCATAAAGGCAATCGTTCTGGGTGTGAACGTTCTCGTACCACCCGATCCGGTAATGGAGAGCGTCTTCCAAAGGGTGAGCCCAATTTCAACCGGTACCTTGCGCCCAACCGAGTGGCCGATGAGTCGAATTCTGGCACTGTGACCAGCAACATCAAATAGCGACGCGATGGCACTGTCATTACCAGAGGCCTCGACGAGAACACTTGCCCCGCGGCCTTCAGTTAGTTCCATGATCCTTTCTTTGAGTGATCCCTCTGAAGGGTCGAGCAGATGATCGGCACCGTATTTCTGGGCCAACTCGGCCCGAAACTCAATGGGCTCGACCGTAATGGTCGTCGCCCCTGCGGTCTTCGCCACAATCAGAACACAGAGACCGATCATACCGGCTCCAAAGATAACAGCAACGTCACTCGCATCGATATACCCGCCGTTTCCCCAGAGCCCGAAGTAGCCCACAGAAAAGGGCTCAACCATTGCGCCCTCTTCATAGGACCAGTCGTCACCGATTTTGTGGGCGAATCTCTCTTCTATAAGGAGATATTCACCCATCCCACCCGGAGAGTCCGGACGGAAGCCACCTTCTCTCATATTGAGGCAAGCCGAAGGCATTCGGCCGTCCTTGCAATTCCGGCAGATCCCACAATCCATCACGCAATCCCCTGTCACCTTGTCGCCCACTTTCAGCGTGGTGACCTCACGGCCCACGGCCTCAATAACACCGGCCCATTCGTGGCCGGGAGTGTAGGGAGCGATATCATATCGACCTTCTGCAGATTTCCCTTCATAGCACTCCACATCCGAACCGCAAATCCCGCAGGCTTTGAGCTTCACCAAAGTTTGGTTCGGTGCAGGATCGGATAGCTCGACCTCTTCAATCCTGAGATCCTTCGGACCATGAAGAAAAGCGATTCTTGCCTTTTTCATCTCCCTCCCCTTCTCGACAGACTGCAGTTCCCCGACGTATTTCTTCCCGGAGAAAGGCCTTCTTTCAGCTTATGGAGCTAGGTCGTCTCAGAACGCTGTTTATGCTGTCCCCGTGACAGCAGAGATGAACTCGCCTTCGATCCTTTTGGTGGTCATTTCCCTCAATCGACTGCACCCAGCGTCATTCCTCGAATAAGGTACCTCTGGGCAATAATGGCCAGAACGACCACCGGGATGATTCCCAAAACGGCGAGTGCGGACATGGTAGACCAAAGGACCCCATGGGCAGCATACATCCCGGAAATCAGCACGGGAAGCGTGGTCGCTGCCCTTCGGGTAAGGATGAGGGCGAACATAAACTCATTCCAGGAAAAAATGAAGCAGAAAAAGGCAGTAACCGCAAGCCCTGGGGCAGCGATTGGAAGCACGATACGGGTGAACGCCAACAGCCGGGAGGCTCCATCCACCATGGCTGCCTCCTCAAGCTGCACTGGGATCTCCATGAAAAATCCCCTCAGCATCCAGACGGCAAAAGGAAGGGTCAAAACAAGATGGGTAATCATTACGGCGACCAGGGTATCGATGAGGCCCAGTTTGTTTATTAGAAGGAAAAGCGGGATTATGGCAGCCACTGCGGGCGTCATTCGGGTGGACAGGATCCAGAACGGTAGGTGGAATCCTCCCACGCGAAATCTAGCGAAGCTGTAGGCGGCCAACGACCCAACAACCAAAGAGATAAGGGTAACCGCGCCAGCGATAATCAGGCTGTTCTTCAGTACCACGTTTCCCCTTGCCTCAAGGGCCTCTCTGTAGCCGTCCAGAGTTGGCCGAGATGTGTAGAACAGGGGAGGGTAAGTAATGACCTGGTCAGCTGGCTTGAAGGACGTGAGAACCATCCAGTAGATAGGAAAAATAAAGGCCGCAAAAATCACTGCAAAAATGAGGTACCTGAAGAAATTACGGTACAGATTCATCCGTTGCAAAAGGCTTCGTTTCACGGATTCTCACTCCTCGCCGTGGATCGTTTTGGCGATTGTTATAGATATGAATACGGTGACAAAAAGGAGAAGAAATGACATCGCCGCAGCATAACCAATGTGCAGGTATTTGAACCCGCTGAGATAGGCGTAGAAGCCTACCGTCTCCGTTGCACTTCCCGGCCCCCCGTGAGTCATCACGTAGATCTTATCGAACATACGGAACACATCGAGAATTCTGAGGAGGAGAACAATGGCCACAACCCTCCGAAGCATGGGGAGAATGATGTAGATTAACCTCTGCCAGCCTGAGGCGCCATCCACCTGGGCTGCCTCCAGAACATTCTGGGGAAGTGAGGTTAGGCCGGCCAAAAGGACAAGCACCACGAAGGGGGTCCACTGCCACACGTCGGCGATCACAATGGAAGGCACGGCGGTGGCCACATTGGAGGTCCATGCATAGGGGCCAAGGCCCAGAAGACCAATGAGGTAGTTGATGGGCCCTGCCTCCACCTGATAGAGCAGCCGCCACATGTAGCCCACGATCACCGGGGCGATCATCATCGGCATCAGGATAATCGGCGTGATGATCTTGCTTCCCTTAAACTCACTGAATAGGAAAAGGGCAATGGCGAGTCCAAGGACAAACTCAATAGATATGGCACTTGTCAGGAGAAGCCCGGTCTGTTTCATCGAGCTCCAGAATCGAATATCCGTGAGAACACCAAGGTAGTTCCCCACGCCCACAAACTCGGAGGCGTATGGGCGAGGCAGATAATAGGACTGGAGGCTGACCCAGAGGGAGTATATCGTGGGGAAGACCGTAATCAGAAAAAGGATCACAACCGCAGGCACAACGGTGAAAAAGGCAAACTGCCGGCTTGACGTCCGATAACCTTTCTTGAATGGTCTCATAACGGGCCTTCGCTCACCCAAAGCATTGGTTGTGAGCAGGGGTTTACATCTCCTCGAAACGGAGGTTTGCCGAATACACGCATAATTCCAAGGTTGACAGATAAGGACGGGCGTTACACCCGGAATTCAGTGTTGCTTGCCATACACGAAGAGAATCGCAAAAAGGAAGGTAGAGGGCACAGAAGCCCTCCCCTTCCCCCGCGATGTTTGCTCTGGGAACACTCCCTGAGATAATCTGACACACCAGCACTCGATACAGGAACAGACGGTCTATTCCCGTAATCTACGACCTAACCCTCACTGGCTCAATCCCATGGCAGCCCTATACTTCTCAAGTTGCTTCTCTTTGCCCAGACGATTCGTGATTTTTTCCCATCTCTTTGCAACTTCGTCCAGAGCCGCTTTTGCGGTCGTCTCCCCTGTTAGTGCCTTCTGCACATAGAGGTCCAGTGTATCGTAGTATTCGAAAGCACCTGGAATTCTTAACTCCGGATAGAGGACACCGATGCAATCGTCGTAGACCTTGAGATAGTCCTCGGGGGCAATCACCTTTGTGACTCCGGATGCGAAATGGGAAGTCCGGAACAGATCCTGCCCCGTGCCAGGATCAAGCACGAGGCCGAGGCTCACTTCGGGACCAAGCATATACCACATCACCATGTAGGCCGCCTCTGGGTTCTTGCTGTCCTTGGCCAGCCCAAGGATCCACCCCCCGCCAGTGGAGCTGCGCTGATGGAGCTTTCCGGCCTTGCGCACCCCGGGCGGCACGGCGTATCCCATGAGGGCACCTGGTACCGCTTTCTCCAACTCGATGTGGCGCTTGCCCTCATCCGGCCAATGGATGCTCATCGCAAGCTTTCCCTGCATAAAGGCGTTGTAAAGCTCATCCCACTCCCAACCCAGAACCCCCGGGGGAGCAAGCTTTACCGCCTTGACGTAGTTCTCGAGGGCCTCTACCGCCTCGCTTGAATTGATAAGCGGCTTCATCGTACTGGTGTCAAAGAAGTGGGGATCTGGAGAGCTATAGGCGAGATAGCGAAGCAGATACCAGTAGAAAGATCTCCCTCGCTTTCCCTGGTCTGCATACCCCCAGAAATCGACCTTACCATCCCCGTCAGTATCCCTCTGGAAAAACTCTGCGATGTCGATGACCTGATCCCAGGTTTCCGGTGGCCCCAGGTCGTATCCATACTTCGCCTTGAAGGCTGCCTTCTCCTTTGGATCCTCCAAAAGGTCTTTCCGGTAGTAAAGCATCAGGATGTCACCATCCATGGTCATCGAGTATCGTTTGCCCCCATACATGTTCTGCCACTTCTGGAATCCTGGGTGAATGTCCCCCCAGGCAGGGTCCCACTTGCCCATGTACTCATCCAGAGGCATCAGATAGTCAACGAACTCTCCCATCCAGGCAGGGTTGAACATCAGAAGGTCGTATGCACCCGTTCGAGAGGAGAGCTCAAGCATCTCCTTGTCAAACAGGTCCCCCACAGTGATCCCCACCACCTCGAGCTTGATCCCAAACATGTCCTTGATCCTTTCGGCCCGCGCCCGCCAGGGGACCTCAAAGTGGCCTGAGTGGAGAACCACAGTCACCGTCGTGCCTTCATACCTTTTCAGCGGCTCCGCCCCATAGGAGATGCCAGTCAAAAGAAGGAGACACATAGCAAGAAAACTACAAACGATTATACATTTCCCTCTCATTGGATACCCTCCTTTCCGTTACAGAACAAAAGCGATTAAGGTGTCGCCACCCCTGCGAC
>CAYFYO010000126.1:6257-8962 GCA_964347335.1 uncultured Thermodesulfobacteriota bacterium | reverse complement strand
GAATCTCCCGGAATGCCAAGCGTCAACAGCGGGATAAGCGTTGCGCCGCAGACGGAGTTGTTGCCAGCCTCTGCCGCTGCAACTCCTTCCAGCGAACCATCACCAAATTCTTCGGGATTCTTTGACGCCCGCTTTGCCATACCGTAACTGATGAAAGAGGCAATGACGGATCCAATACCTGGGATTGCACCGATAAACGTCCCGATGATTGCCGATCTGAAAATGGTCTTGCCACAGCCCTTCATCTCCTGGAGGCTAACACGGTTATCTTCGGCTCTCGGGGATTTCTTTAATACCACGCTTTCTCGTCCCAGGACCTTCTTCTCGACTTGGACGAGAATTTCGGGGATGGCAAAAAGGCCGATCAGCACAGGAATCAGTGGAAGACCCTTGGCCATTTCAAGAGACCCGAAGGCAAAACGGGTCGTTCCGGTCATAAAGTCCATTCCTACCGTTGAAAATAGTAAGCCGAGAGACGCGACGAGTAAGCCTTTGATTAGAGATCTCCCAGAGACCAATCCGACAATGGTTAAGGCAAGAATGAGCAGGGTCGTTAACTCGGGGGGACCGAGTTTCAAGGCGACAATCGCTAAAGGAGCCGCAACGAGGATGAGCACGATGTCGCTGAAGACGTCGGCAATAACCGAGGCGTAGATCGCCATTTTCAATGCTTTAAGAGCCTTTCCTTTCTTCGCCAACGGGTAGCCATCCAGCGCTGTTGCCGCTGCTGCGGGAGTGCCAGGTGTGTTGATGAGGATCGCCGTGATGGAGCCTCCGTAGATTCCGCCCTTGTAGACACCGATTAGCATCGCGAGTCCGGCCACCGGGTTCATTTTAAATGTGACAGGCACGAGCAGAGCCACAGACATCGTCGCCGTAAGACCGGGTATGGCCCCGATAAATATCCCGGCAGTCACGCCGGCAAAAACGGCAAATATGTTTGACCAATGAAAGAAGACCTGAAGACCGAGCTGGAAGTTCTCCAACATGGAAAGCCTTCTAGGAAAGAAAGATGCCCTCAGGCAGGATGATGTACATAAGGTAACGGAAAAAGCAGAAAAGGCCTGCTGTGGTCAGAATCACGACCGAGAAGATCACGAACCACCGTCTCTCCCCAAAGTACCACATGAGGAAGGCCAAGGCTAAGGGGGTGAGCATAAGATAGCCGACGATCCCGAGGAGGTAGACATAGGCCACAAGGGCAGCGAACGTTGTGGCCACCCTCACTCGGTTCCCCATTAACGGTGCCCGCCGATCTCTCCTCGAAAAGGTCCCCATCGATCGGACACTAGAGATGATGAGAACGACGCTGAATCCCGCGATAAGGAGGACGGAGAATTTGGGGAAAACAGCAGGAGACAGACCTGTAGGTGCACTGTATCGGGGGAATTCCCTGATCTGGAGAGGGATAACGAGATAGACGATAGTACAGAAAACGAGGATCACCCCCCCGACAATCGCATCAGGATGAATTCGCCTCATGCCGCTTCCCCCCATTCCATTATTTCTTCAGTAGGCCCATGGACTCCACAAAGCCGGGAAAGAAGGCCTGCAATTTGGCACACTTCTCGTTAAACTCCTTGGGGGCCATATAGACGATGGGCATCTCCATCTTTCCCATCATACTTTTGAAAGATTTGTCATTCGCGACTTTTTCAAAGGTTTCCACAACTTTCGCCTTCACTGGCTCAGGCGTGCCCTTCAGGGCAGCAACCCCCCACCAGACGTCGGCCACCATATCGGGATATCCCTGCTCAACAAAGGTGGGTACATCGAGACCAGGAAATCTCTCTTCGCCAAGGACCGCCAGGCCCTTGAGCGTTCCCGCTTTGACATATGAGGCGTCCTGAATAACCGAAATCAGACCATCGATGTGTCCCGCCAGGACCTCCTTCCGTGCCGGTGCATTCCCCTTGAAAGGAATAATAGTGAACTTTGCGCCAGCCAATTCTTGCAACCGAAGGGTCATCAGGTGGGGGAGATTTCCAAAACCCGTTGTTCCTAACTTGACCTTTCCTGGGTTGGCTTTTGCGTAATCAATCATCTCCTTGGCGTTTTTCCAGGGACTATTGATATTGGCCACCATAATCTGTGGTGCACTGACGAGCTGAACGAGCGGTTCGAAATCTTCGAAGGTGTAGTCAACCTTTACCTGGAGCGGGTTGATGATGAGGGGTCCCTGTAGGGCTGCCAACAGCGTGTATCCATCGGGCTTCTGTTTTGACGCATAGCTCGTTCCGACGGTCCCTCCGGCTCCAGGCTTATTGACGATAATCAAGGGTTGCCCCCAGTACTGATGGATCACAGACGACGCAGCCCGAAAAATGACGTCCGTTCCACCGCCAGCTCCATAGGTAACGACAATACTGACCGGCTTCGTTGGGTAATCCGCTGCCTCACCCACCGTCGCGCCTATGGTCAGAAAACAAATGACTGTAAAATAGATGAGAAAATGCAGCGCATTTTTCCGATCAAACATGGTAATGCCCTCCTTTCCAATGTCCTTCGATATTTCCCCGAGTATAGGTTGGGTCCTTCTTTTTTGTCAAGGAAATTCGGCCCTGGAGGCTGAGTGGGTAGGCAGGCATTTCCCAGACAAACCTGGTTGACATCCCGGACATCGGTTGATAGTACGTAGGGGTTGTTTGGGCCCTGCTCAGGGCGGGTCGGGTGACGGCGGCCGTTCACGGCCGGCGGCGCACGCT
>CAYFYO010000126.1:0-6247 GCA_964347335.1 uncultured Thermodesulfobacteriota bacterium | reverse complement strand
CCGGACATCGGTTGATAGTACGTATTCAAGAGTGGAAGGCGGTCAAATCCAGAGACTTCCCAGTAAGAAAGGAGGCAGTCCATGAAAGTCGGATTGGTTGGGATGGGGACGATGGGGTATGCCATGTCTCAGAAACTGATTGAGGCTGGGCACCAGGTCTACGGGCGAGACATTCGAACTGAAATTGAAGAACGGGCCGTCAAGGTAGGGGTCAAAAGAGTATCTAGCCCTGCGGCTGTGGGAAGTGAGGCCGAAGTGATCATCCTGTCGTTGCCTTTGCCGGCAGATGTTCGTGAGGTGGTTGAGGGCCCCTCGGGCCTCTTGGATACACTTTCCAAGGGCCAAGTAGTCGCTGACACAAGCACCATCGACCCTTTCACGACCCAGGATCTCGCCGCAAAAGTTTCGGCAAAAGGTGGTGCCTACCTGGATACGCCTATCCTCGGGAGACCCCACCGCTGTGGACACTGGACGCTTCCTGTTGGCGGGGATAAGGAATTCCTGGAGAGGGCCAGACCGGCGTTAGAATGTATCGCCTCGAGATTGATTCATGTCGGGCCCTCGGGTCAGGGCCACATCGTCAAACTGCTCAATAACCTCATGTTTGGAGCGATCAACGCGGCAACAGCAGAGATGTTTGCGATTGGCGCTAAGGTTGGAATAAGCCCTAAGGTCCTCTACGAGACAATGGCCGAGTCAGGTGCGGCAACGGTGAGTAACCTGTTTATTGAACTCGGAAAGAAGGTGATCGCAAGGGATTTTTCCCCTGCCTTTGCCATAGATTACTTACATAAGGACATGGGCCTTGGGATAGAGATGGCCCATAGGAGTGGTGTTCCGTCGATTTGCTTCAGGGACTGCCAACAACTCAATGAACTGGCAAGGTCACTCGGTTTTGGAGAGGAGGATACTTCTGCAGGGATTAAGGTGTACGAAAAGGTGTTAGGGATCAAGATAGGAGGCTAGATTCATGAAGGAAGTGTTCCTGGACTACGGTGACGGGAAGCTGCCCATCAAGCTTCCGAAATCTGCCACGGTTGTGAAATATGGGGAGACATATACTGATCCCCCTGAGATTGACCCTGTGGAAGCAACCCGGAAAGCCTTGGCCAATCCTCTGGGCTTTCCGCCTCTCAAGAACTTAGGGGGTCCTGATGTGAAAGTGGTCATTGCTTTTCCTGACCGGGTTAAGGGTGGAGTCCATGATAAGGCCCATCGAAAGATCAGTATCCCGATTATCGTTGAAGAGCTTCTCAAGGGTGGGACAAAGGTCGAGAACATCACGCTTTTATGTGCGGTCGGACTCCACCGGAAAAACACCCTGGAGGAGTGGCAGTGGTATCTCGGTAGAGCGATTGTGGACCAGTTCTGGCCAGACAGGATCGTTAACCACGATGCCGATTCTCCTGATCTGCTGGATTTTGGGAAAGATAAGATGGGAAATGTGGTCGTCTGCAATCGGTTGATCGCTGAGTCAGACCTTCCGATCGTCATCGGTCATTGTGCTGGGAACCCCTATGGAGGGTATAGCGGTGGTTATAAGATGGTGGCCACAGGTCTCTCTGGGTGGAGATCGATCGCCTCTCACCACTGCCCGTCGACCATGCACCGGGATGATTGGCTAGGGGCATCTACGGATTCGTATATGAGAAAGCAGTTCGACTCGATCGGCAAAGCCATGGAACGGGGAATGGGAAAGAAATTCTTTGCCGTGGATGCGGTGGTGGGCCAAAAGTCCCAGGTTCTGGGCGTTTGGGCAGGGGATTTGGAGGAAGTCCAGAGGGCGGCATGGCCTCTTGCCGATAAACGGACAAACATCACCCTGGACATGCCTGAACCAGCCGATATCCTCATTTTCGGCCTACCCCGGAACTTCCACTACGGGCCAGGAATGGGCACAAACCCGATCCTGATGACCCTGGCCATAGCTGGACAACTTTCGAGAGCTTGGCGGGCCTTCAGGGAAGGCGGGATCATCATTGCCCCGTCCATCTGTGATGGTTGGTTCAACGATTCGTGGTTCCCTTCATACGAAGAGACCTACGAGGCGATGCGGGATTACTGTGAGCCGGCGGATTTTTTGAGCTCATCAACGGCAGAGGAAATATCGACGAATCCGGATTACTGCTATCGATACTCGAACGCCTATACGTACCATCCCTTTCATGCGATGTCGATGATCAGTGGTGGCGCCGTGACGGCCCAACGGACCACGGCTGTGTTTATGCCGGGGGGCAAGGCTCCGAAGTACGCCCGGGGATTGGGCTATACCCCGACCCATACGTTTGGGGAGGCGATGGAACGTGCAACCAAGATCCTCGGAAAGCGCCCCCGTATCCTCTGCACGCCTGAAGCATTCTCGGGTGGAGTCGGTGTCCATCTCGGTATCAAAGGATCCTGAAAAGGAATCTGCAATTTGTTATCGGGTGGGCTGCAGGGATTTCTCTGACGGCTTAACAACTGACCACTGACAACGGACAACTGACATCTAAAAAAGGGATCATTGAGCACCGAAGAGCGGCCTTCTACGGCGTCAGAAGAGTGGCTGAGATGAACAAAAAACCCCGTGTGATGATCGCTGCCCCTGCCGTGATTGACGAGCAGGTTGAGATGTTGAAAGGGGCAGGGTGTGAGGTCCTCATCGCCGAGGAACCCTACGAAGGGAGCGTCCCTGAATTGCTTCCCACGTGCCATGGCCTGTGCTTGGGTATCTTCAGAATCAAGGAAAATCTTTTGAAACGGTGTCCCGATCTGATGGTTGTGGCTCGCCATGGGAGTGGGACCGACATTGTCGATGTCGAGGCGGCCACCCAACTTGGTATCTATGTAACCTGCACTCCCGGGGCAAATGCGAATGCGGTTGCTGAGTTCACCATGGGCGCTGTACTCTGCCTGTCACGGGCGATCGTTGAAGGGGACCGCCGCATGAAAAAGGGGCAGTGGAGGCACCCGTCTTTGTGGGGGTGGGAGCTTTCGGGAAAGACCATGGGTATCCTCGGCCTCGGAAGGATAGGGCAGCAGACGGCGCGTCTGGCCGAGGCCTTTGGAATGGAGGTTATCGCCTACGACCCTTACCAGAAGGATTTGGTCTTCAAAAGGGTCAAGGCAACAAGAGTGGGTCTAGATGAGTTAGTATCTCGTTCACAGTACCTCTCTCTACACGCAAACCTGACAGAAGAGACAATAGGGCTCCTCGATCGTCATCGACTGGAAATGATGCCAAAGGGTTCGTATCTCATCAATATGGCAAGAGCAGAGATGACGGACACCGAGGCGCTAAAGAGTTTACTGGATAGCGGCCATATCGCCGGAGCTGCATTCGACGTCTTTGAGGAAGAACCCCCATCAAATTGGGATCTCCCGAGTCATCCGAAGGTGCTTGCGACACCCCACCAGGCCGGTTGGTCCTATGAGGCGAGAAAACGGATGACCCTCGGAGCGGCTTCGGAGGTCATCCTCGCCTTGAGCGGCCAAAAACCTAAAAATGCCGTCAATGCGCCCGTATCTCCTCGTATCCAGAAGCGCATCGCATGACCGTGAACACCTCGGCATTTCATTTCATCCTTGCATGGGATTGATGCTCAGTGAGATGGGTATTGAAGGTGTGCCCAGCCTTGGATAGGCATCACGAAAAGACGAGGAACAGCCCAACTGCCAGTAGGACGTAAAGGAGAATTTTGTTAAAGACCTGTGAACTGAGTCTCTTGAAGGCAAGGTAACCCATCGAACCGCCGAGGATGACGATAGGCAGGTAAATTAAGTTCAGTCGCAGCACATCGAGGGTAAGGACCTTCGCAATGGTTTGTCCCACAAGCGAGCATGTTCCCGTGAAAAAAAAGCAGAATTGCATGGTGGCCCGGGTCAGATTCTTCTCCCATCGTTTGAGAGCGAGATATATCAAGAGTGGTGGCCCGGCCATGGCAAAGGCTCCCGCCATGATGCCGCTCGCAAAACCGGTGACAAAGGCCCAGAACCGAGACAGATCATAACTCCTCTCGTCCCTGGCCAAGAGATTCCACAGAACAAAGACAATAATGACGCCTCCCACAGCCTTCTTGATCATCACGTTCTCTGAGGTCTTGAGAAAATAGATCCCGAGCGGAATTCCGGGGAGAGCACCCAGCATCAGTGGCCACACCTTTGGCCAGTCGAGATGGCTCTTGAAACGTATGAGTAACAGGGTGAGGTTAATCCCGTATGCGTAGACCAAAAGGAAGGGGACTGCTAATCTTGGAGCCACAGCAAGGGAGAGGAGGGGCAGGGCGACTAGGGTGAAGCCGAAGCCGGTCGTTCCGAGGGTGAAGGAGGCAAAAAGGAGGACAATGCCAATGAAAATGTGCTGCTCCATGCCTTACTCCGCTTCTTAGGAAAAAGATGTAGGGATCGGCCGGCCTTCATTGATTTTCTTGCCCCTCCCACCCCCTTGCGCTTTCCAGGAGAGTCTAAACCGCCACCTCCAGAGGATCACCAATCCACGTCCCATGCAAATTGCAGTTCTCAATAGCCTCAATAGTCGAGGTTTTCTGCAGTTTAATCCTGAAAGTGGCGTGGGACCAAGATATGCCTCCGATTTCATATGCCGTACTGGCCACCTCTTTTCCGTCAACCCGGAGTTTGATCCACGTGATCCAGTGGTCCGGTGTGGAGGGATGCTCCTTCTGATAGCCCACTTTCACTTTAACATCGAACAGCTCGCCCTTCTTGACCTTGCTCGGAGCCTCGATCCCCGGAACGTGCTTTTGTTCCATCACGGTCGGGTTTTCCCGGTTACGAAGCCTCAAGAGTTTGGCATCTTCTTGAGCGCTTTCCTCTCTCTCATGCTCTGCGGCCGTGGCGATTCCCGAAGAAATCAGGGCGGTTGTCAAAACCGTGGTCTTAATGAAATCTCTTCTCTTCATCCCTTTCTCCTTTCTGAAAGTCAAACTCGTCCTGGACCCCCACTCCAGATTCAACTTAAAAGGTCAGAAACGGTTGGAATCATATCATAACACTTCGATTCTTCTCATGCCAAGTCCCCTTGCCTGTGGCTTTGAGATGGACGGTAGGCCCAACGAGTGGTATATGTGTAGTTTTCAGCAGCAGTCAACCCTACATCCCTGTCGACCAGCACCATGCCGGCTCGACCCTGAAGAGCCAATTCGATGCAAATCCTGACCCTTCTGTTTGTCGGTGCTGTTGGTGGTTTTCTTTCCGGTCTTCTTGGGATTGGTGGGGGCGTTGTTCTTATCCCCCTGCTCATCTCTGTCGGACATGCGTCGATTAAAATGGCCGCCTCTGTCAGCATTGTCGTCATTGTTTTCGCTTCTTCCTTCGGTTCCTTTGCCCATTACGGGAGAGGAAACCTCCATGTTCCGACCGGCATATGGATGGGCCTCGCAGGTATCGGTGGTGCCCTCGGAGGTTCTCTTTTTTCAGATGTCTTCCCGGAGGATTTCTTCTATTATCTTTATATGGGATTGATTACAGTGGCCGCGACTATGCTTGTCTTTCGCCCGCAGCAGGAGCTGGCACCCCCGGAAGAATACCAACTCCGAAAACCCCAGACGGTCTTGGTAGGCCTTTTGAAGGGATTTGTAACGGGTGTTCTGGGAATTGGAGGGAGCTTTATCGTCATCCCTCTTATGATCTATTCTCTCGGGATGCCAATACATAAGGCGGTGGGAACGTCACTGGTTGTTACCTTATTTTCAGCGGTGGCGGGGCTTTTGGGAAAGATCGCTATTGGGCATTTCGACTTGCAGATGATGGTCTGGGTCGTCTTGGGCACGATTCCGGCGACTCAAATTGGGGTGTGGGGTGCTCAGAGGTCGGGTCCTCGGTTTCTCCGTCTCAGCCTACTGATGCTTCTGATTGGAATACTCATCTGGATGATCTGGCATGTCATCCTATGATGTTTGAAAGTAAGACACGCTGGAAGCACGTTTTTTCAATATCTTGGAGACTTTAGAAGCAAAACAGAAGGGCTCAAAACCATTTGGACCCCAGCCCTTTTTTGAATTGGCGTGAGACGACCTCCAGGTCATAAATGATGAAAGCTAGTCAGCGACTCGACAGCGGTGACGTTTCCTTTTCAAAAGAAGACCAAGATTGCAGTGTCGAAAAGTGCTATTACTCGGTAATGTGAAGAGATGGATTCGGTGGAGGTCGGTGTTTATTTCAGACGCAATTCGTAACTTTCGGACAAGTCTTTTGGGTTTCTATTTCAGTTAGAAACATGCGCGTCCTCCTGATAGCATCTCTGGACAAA
>CAYFYO010000125.1:0-9004 GCA_964347335.1 uncultured Thermodesulfobacteriota bacterium | reverse complement strand
CAGGAGCATCAAAGCAGGAATCAGAAACAGCCTCCGCACCAAAAAATGAACCCACAGAGCAACAGGCTCTGTGGGTTCATCAAGGTTCTTAGACTTCGTCTGGTTGCCAGACACGTGGTTCAATCGGACATAGAACTTCTGGCAACCTTAACCTAAGGCGCCCGCAACGGAGCGTCTCCGCCCAGGTGAGGGTCATAGATGTCGACGATAATCCTCTCTCCTTCTGGCCTTTCATAGAAAAAGTAGCCGAGTTTATTGGATATCATGAGGTAACCCCTCACGGTCCCGTCTAGCTCACTGATTTTCAAGATTCTATACCATCGAATACTCGCGTCGAATTCATCCAGATACTTCTGTGGCGTGTCCGTGCCAACCCGATCCGTCGCATAGGTGTAGAACATGTCAACGGGCTTACCGTCGTCTGGAATATCGAAGAGCACCGCAGAGTACAATGGGGCGCTCCAGTAGACTGTCACGTTGTAGGTTTGATCCGGTATGGACGCCTCCTCGAGCTTCACTGGACTAGAAATATGCTGGCATCCGATCAGGATCAACACCAAAACCGCGAATACGAGTGACGGTATTCTTCTGTCCATTCTATCTGCTCCTTAAGGTTGATTGGTACATACGATCTACTCTATTTCTAGCAATTCTCTCTGAATCATTTCAAGACCTCCCTCATTTCACGCGATAAGCCTGAACACGCTCTGAGGGGCTTTGCAAACGGGACAGCTCGAAGGAGCGGCTTCCACAGCAACGTATCCGCAGTTTGTGCAGAGATAGTACTCCTGGTCCTCGAAGTCCTTACCTCGCTGGAGGGTTTCCAGGGCTTGCTTCAGAAGCGTGAAATGAGCCTTCTCTACCTGTTGTATCCAAGTCAGGCTCATCACCGCCTCTGTCCGATCTTCTGTCTGGGCGTCTTTGATAAACTGCGGGTACATCCTGAAAAAGTCTTCCTCTTCCTCATGGACAGCCCGTTTCAAGTTCTCCTCTGTCGAACCGACTCCGCCGAGGGCATCGATCTGATTCAGTGCATGGACCGTTTCTGCCTCCGCCGTGGCTCTGAACAGGTGGGCGATACTGGGAAGACCCTCCTCTTCAGCTTGCCGGGCAAAAGCGAGATATCTCATGTAGGTTTCACACTCATCCGAATAGGCCTTTTCCAAGTCTTCGTCGGTTTTGGACATGGGATTCTCCTTTCTGGCAGAAATTCCAGGTTTCGTTCTGATGCGGCCCGGGGGTAAATGAGCCAATCATGAGTCTAACCTTCCTGCTTAGATTTTTCATCTTATTTGATCGTCTAGGTTTCCGGACTTTTTCCATCGACCCTGAACGATTGTGGCCCGAATGTGTTTGCGGTGTGGCTTCAGAAAAGATTTAATTGCGCCTGAGGAAGAATTGCCCGGACAGAATTGCACACGAGCGAAGTCCCTGATGGACTCTAAATTGAACAGGTGAGGAAAGGATGAGATAGAAACGCTGTCATCGCCTGGATAGAACAGTTTACCCGGAGAGACTTGTCATCTCTGTTGTGGCGACCTGCTGAGACATCTTACTTCTGCCGAGAAATCTTGGAACGACCTCGATGAGGCCCGTCAGGAAAATGAGAATAAATGCAGGGGCAGAGCCCACTGAGATCTCTGAGTTTTGACCTGAATCGCTGAGCGGGCGATTCAGGTCAAGAGCGCCAACGTTTCGCATGCATAATTGATTTGGTACCCCCACGCGATTCGTTGTGAAATCTGCATTGCCCCGAGGGGCTGAGTGGGCGGCCTGATTTTCTTCTCAAAAAATCAGGCCAGAGTCAGAATTATCCCTTGGGAACTCTGTGGGCTCGAACGACCCTGAGCAAAGTCTACGGGGAGCGGGTGAGAGAGTGTGGTCGGGTATTGTCCTGAAAAGTCAATGTGACGACATTTGATGCATTCGTATTAGTTCAGCGAAGGATTTGAGGGATTGGAAGATTCTGGAGGGCCGTCCTGCAGATACCGACCAATCAGGTCGAGGTCCCCATTCACGAGTTTTTGGTACTGGAGCCCAACGCCCACCCTCTGTTCGTCTCGAAGAACCCGAATAGCCCGGCAGGTCAGCTCCAAACGACTCGCAGACGCTGGGACGCGGACAATCAGATGGATTTCTGACTCGAGTTTCCAGGGGAGACTCTGCCCGTTCGTGTAGGACACGTAGGCCCCACCGAGGCTCATGTTCTCAACAAGGGCTTCGGTCTCCTCCTGGATTTCTTGAGATCCCTGGATGATTAAGCGAGCCGGAAGAGAAACATCTTTTCGAGGGTGTTCCCTGCGCTCATGATGTTTGGGATCTTCTTCCCAGCCGATGCCTTCTTTGGCCAGGTAATCGGCAACGATCTTTTCGATCAGGGAGGCCACAGACCTCCTGTCCCGACGAGCCGCTACGCCGAGCGCTTTTCTCATTCCAGAAGTGAGCCGGAGTGAGTAGATCCTTTCTTTCCTCATAAATGCATAATGTAATACATTTCATTCACTATGTCAAGATGTTTCTGTGCCTGTCGATCCAAAGCATCAGATTTTTGCCTGTCCTTCATGGGGCGGGGCAGAACGATTCACCAGTATCATCCCCAACGAGACGAGGGTGAGTGACACGATCAGAGTCGGTCTTATCGTCTCACCCAAAAGCAGCGCACCACTGAGAATGACGCCAAAGACAGGAGCAAAGAAAGTGAAGGCTGTCAGTAGGCTCACAGAATACCGGTGAATCAGCTCAAACCAGACTAAATAGCTCAGGAATGCCACGATGATGCACTGATAAGCGAGTGAAATCCCCACGGCAGGGGAAAAACCACGCCAGATCCGATCTTCCAAGCCCATACTGAACAAAAACAAGAAAGGCGCTGAGAACAGGAGCTGGTAGAACAGGGTTTGCAAGGGCACGGCCTTTTCCGTGAGGAAGCGTTTGATATAAAGTGTGGTGCTTCCCCACAGAGCACCTGCAGCAAGAAGGAGGAGATCTCCGGGAAGCGTGTCAAGAGTCGTCTTCCCCCAGTCCTTGGCAAAGAGAAGAAAGACACCCGTGAAGGCCAGAAGGAGGCCGGCAACCTTCCAGATATTCAGGCGATCTCCCTGGAGGAAGAAGTGAGCACCCAGGGCGACGAAGAACGGATGCGTATAGACGAAGACATATGATCGGGATGCAAGGGTGTAGTTGAGTCCCAGGTAAATGCAGCCGAATTCGGTCCCGAAAAGGAACCCCACAACGAGGCCATGCCAGACAAGTGTACGTTGAGGAAAAAGCGGGATGTTCTTGATTCGCATCCAGAGGAAGAGACAGAAGCCGGCCACCAGGGAACGGATAAATGCCATGAAAAGGGGAGCTACCCCCCTGGCACCTATCTTGATGGCTCCATAGTTTGCCCCCCAAAGCATGGCGAGGATGAGCAATATCAGAATTGGACCCCATTGAAGTCGCTTTTGCATGATCATGTTCGGTGAAGAGAGCGAAGGTAGAATATGTCACTGCTCGGATGGTAATCAAATTGCTAAAGCAAGTCAATTCGCGTGATCTTTGGGAGCCGGACTTGACATCCCTATGCGGGTATGAAAGTCTCTAATAGTCCGCGGGGACCAGTTGAGAGGGAGTTGGAAGATCGGTCCACAGTTGACAGGGGCCGGTTGACGGAAAAGGCTGGCTGTGGGTCCCTAAACTCTGTTGACTGCATCTAACCGGTGACCGCTGATTTCTGACGGCTTTCAACTGTTGCCAAACGCTGGTCCCCGCCCCCTGAAAACTGGATTTCGAGGGAGAGAGAAATGGAGATCCTTTTGAAGCCCATCGGCGTCATCCATTCGCCCTTTACCGAAAAGACGGGGATCCCCATTCAGCCCTTTCATTCCGACGAAATAGGATGGGTCGAAGTGGACCAGGAATATGAGAAGGGATTGAGAGACGTCGAGGGTTTTTCCCATATCATTCTCCTGTATTTTCATCAGGGAGAGGAGACAGATCTTGAGGTGCGACCCGTATTGGCCAACCGCAATCATGGGATTTTTGCCACGAGAGACTTGAGGAGACCAAACCATCTCGGTCTATCCGTTGTGAGACTTTTAGAGAGAAAAGGAAATATCCTAAGAATCCGAGAGATCGATGTGTTGGACGGAACTCCCCTCCTTGATATTAGACCGTACATTCCAACATTTGACGTAAGAAGAAACTGCAGAATCGGATGGCTCGAGGGAAAGGTGTAAGGGGATTTTGCCGACTCCGGGCGGCAGAAAGCTTGGACGAAGGGAAGAGATATGAAGGTTCAGAAACTCTGGGGTGAGAGACTCGGGACGGCAACACCTCAGCGGGTCCTCGATTTCCTATCGGGTCGAGACGTGCGAGGTTTGTCCCCATGTGATGAGGTGCTCATTCCCTACGATATCTGGGGGAGCAAGGTTCATAGCATTATGCTCTGGAAACAGGGGATCATCTCGGAAGACGACTGCCGGGAAATCTTGAGAGGGCTGAAAGAACTGGAGGCCCTGTACAATCGGGGAAATTTCAAGCTGGATGCCACCAGAGAAGATGTCCACTCTAATATAGAAACCGAGCTCATCGAGCGTTTCGGCGTTGAAGCTGTGGGTAGAATTCACACAGGCCGAAGCCGAAACGACCAGATCGCTGCGGATATGCGCCTCTACCTCAGAGATCAGGTGGTAAGCTTCGTGGGTCATTTGATAGCGCTACTCCGGACCATGGCTACCCGGGCGAGGAGGCACCTAAGGACGGTGATGCCAGGTTTCACCCATCATCAGCATGCCATGATAACAACGTTTGGTCACATGCTTGCTGGCTTGGCGATGCCCCTGGAGCGAGACATTCATCGCCTCATCAATTGGTATGGCCTCTTTAATCAGAATCCTCTGGGTGGGGCTGCGGGGTACGGGACGGGGTTTCCCCTCGATAGGAACCTCACATCGAAATTACTTGCCTTTGATGGTCCCCATGAGCATTCAACTGACCCCATCACCAACCGATGGGAGCCTGAAACCGATATGGCCTTTGCGATATGTATGACAATGAACCATCTGAGCACCATGGCTCAGACCTTCATCCTCATGAGTACCTCAGAATTCGGGATGATCCGTTTGGACGAGATTCACAGCGATGGAAGTTCGATTATGCCCCAGAAGAGAAACCCTGGGCCCCTTGAAGTGATTAGAGCGAAGGCCTCGCTTGCTCAGGGTATCTTGACGAGTCTCATTTCCATTGGGAAAGCCACCATGGTGGGTTATAACAAGGACTCTCAATGGACGAAATATCTGATCATGGATATGGTGTCCGAATGCGCACCGGCTGTCCCGATGATGAAAGAGATTATCGAGTTTATGAGCGTCGATGAGGCCGCGATGGAAGCCCAGGCTCGGAGGGAATTCATTGGAGCGACCCACCTGCTCGAGTCGATTGTGAAACAGTCGGATCTCCCTTTCAGGCAGGGAAAAGTGCTGGTGGAGAAGGCCGTTCGGTTTGCGGAAGAAAGAGGAAAAGATAAGGTCGGCCTCGCCGAATTGAGACGAGCTGCGGGTGAGATGGGTCTTAGGCTGCGATTCAGAGCACCGGATATAGCCCGGTGGCAAGATCCCGTGAAAATTCTGGCAGAAGGGAGGGTGGCTGGAGGTCCGACTCCCTCGGCGATGGAAAAGGTCATATCGAGGCTGACCAAGAGGCTGAGGAAATACGAACAGTGGCGGAAGGAGCAGTCCCTTCGTATCAGCAGTTCCCTCAAAGAGATCAGATCGATCGAGCGCAGTTTAGGGATCAAATAGTGAATGCGCCCAGAAGTCAGGTGTCAGAAGCCAGAATCAATATACCGATGAATAAAAAGAAAAGAGAGGTCAACACCGATATTTCTGAGATGGAGAGGCTGAAAGATGAACTGCGCCAGAAAACCGAAGACCTGGAGTCATGTCAGAGACAGCTCGAGGCCCTGGCGAAGGCCATATCCCATGATCTGCGAACTCCAGTGATCAGCGTTCAGGGTTTTGCCAACTTGCTCCTGAAAAAATACAGAGATCGTATGGATGAGAAAGGGGTCCAGTATCTCGATCACCTCAAGCGGGAAGCCGATCGC
The DNA here is from genome assembly GCA_964347335.1 of uncultured Thermodesulfobacteriota bacterium. Taxonomy (GTDB): domain Bacteria; phylum Desulfobacterota; class BSN033; order WVXP01; family WVXP01; genus WVXP01. The sequence continues at coordinate 2,916 of CAYFYO010000125.1, read as the reverse complement.
ATCGATCGGCTCTTGAGAGAGATCGATGCCAAATTAGGGGAGGTGGATGAGTGAATTCAAAGCCGTCGTTTTTGATATCGATGGTACGCTGACGACGGAGCGGAGCATCTGGGAGTATATCCATCGGGTTCTTGGTACCTGGGAAGGCCATGCTGAAAAGTTCCAGGATCTCTTTATTGCCGGTCAAATCTCCTACGAAGAATTCTGTGAACGGGACGCTCGGGTCTGGAGGGGAATGAGGATCGAAGAGGTCAGACGCATCACTGACTCGGTCCCGTATCATCCGGGCGCAGCTCGATTGCTGGCATACCTGCGGGGGAAAGGGATGCGGCTCGCAGGCATCTCCTCCGGGCTCTCGATCCTTGTTGAGAGAATCCAGCGGGATTTGGGTCTCGATTTCGCTGTTGCGAATGAGCTTGTCGTAGAGAGAGGGGTGGTGACCGGAGAAGTCAGGATTCATGTAACACACAATGGAAAAGGAATGTGGGTGAAGGAGGCGATGAAGAGACTCGCTGTTCAAGGCTCCGAGATGATCGCTATTGGGGATAGCGTGGGCGACCTCGGGATGTTTGCCGCCTCCGGGTTCTGTGTCGCATTTAACTCCTCATCTTCTCAGCTGAGTCAAGCGGCTGATCTGGTGATCAGAACAAAGAACCTGGCAGATATTATCCCAGGCCTTCCCATCAGAAGGTAGAGGAACAAGGACAAAGGCTAAAGGAGAATGGCTAGAGGACTACGGACAAGGGGGCAGGGGACCGGTATGAAATTTGAGGACCTTGAGGTCCGGAAAAGGGCTGCACGGTTGAGTGCCCAGATTCATAAGGAGTTGAGGGTCTGAAAGATTATGGATTCAAAGATCAAATAACTCGATCGGGATTATCATTATCAAGCAATATCGCAGAGGGTTTTGAAAGAGACTCTCAAAAAGAATGTCTAACCTTTCTGTCCTATGCGAAGGGCTCATGCGGTGAGTTACGGTCTCAAATCCGTATTGGCATGGAGATTGGCTACATAGAGAGAAAGATTGGTAGTGACTGGCTTAGAGAGGCCCATGAAATATCATCGATGCTCAGCAATCTTACGAAAACCAGACGAGGTCTCATCGATAACGGTTGAGGATCATTCGTAGTCTTGGACCCTCAGATTCTTGATCTTTTATCCTTTAATCTTTATCCTTTTTTTAAGCCAAAGGCGTAAACGTCATGAGCTCTTTGGCGATGTCCGGGTAATTTGCAATGAAGAGGAGCTCTCTTTTAGTGAGCGGCCTCTGTGTGTGGACATTGGCATATCGGACCAACTCGAGAATCTCTGTTGCTTCCTTGTCGTCGTGGAAACGGATCTCGAGTTTCTCATAAACGTTCCGGAATCCCTTAATTCCACTGTACTCTCCCGCCGTTATCTGCCTTCCCGTCTCGATGATTTCTGGTTCGCCTCTTCCAAGTTCATGAAAGTCGTAGAGTTCATAGTTGTGACGGTCCTTGAGCGCTCCATCAGCGTGAATTCCAGACTCGTGGGCAAATGCGTTTGCTCCGACACCGGGTTGATTGATCGGAATGTTTACACCAAATGCGTAGGAGGCATAGGTCGAAATCTGCCATGATTTCGCGAGATCGATCCGCTCATCGAGAACGTATTTGTTTGCAAAACCGCTCGATTTCTGAATGGCCAGAACGACGGACACGAGGTCAGCATTTCCCGCCCTTTCTCCCATCCCGTTAACACAGGTATTGATGTAAGCGTCCACGCCTGCATCGATGGCAGCCTTGGCGCCTGCCACTGAACTTCCCACCACCATGCCAAGGTCATTGTGGCAATGGAGCTCGATGGGCAGCTCCACCTTTTGAGCGAGACTCTTCACTCGATGATAGATGGTAAAGGGGTCGTCGAATCCCAGGGTATCGCAGTATCGGAAACGATCTGCCCCGTGTTCTTTCGCAGCTTTGGCAAACTTGATGAGAAAACTCAGGTCTGTTCTCGAAGCGTCCTCGGCATTGACCCCCACCGTTTTGATCCCATGGCTCTTGGCATAGTCGAGGGCCTCCGTCATATCCTTCAGAACGTCGTCACCGGACCTTTTGCCCCGATATTTTCCGTTGATCATCTGATTCGATGTTGAGGCGGAAATGTTGAGATGCTCGACCTGGGTGAGTTCCAGCGCGAGCTTGACGTCTCCCACAATGGCTCGAATCCATCCGCTCAGAATGATCGGTTTGAGAACCCCCATTTTCGCGAGTCTTAAATTGGCATTGAGGTAGTGGGTCTCATGACGGGTGACGGGAAAACCGAATTCACTCTGGTAGATGCCCATCTCGTTCAGCATGATATTAATCATGGTCTTTTGAAGCTTAGCTAGGCCCAGTCTTGAGGTCTGAACTCCGTCCCTGTTGGTGACATCAATGATGTAGATTCTGTTGTTCCCCTTTCGCATCTCAGTGACTCCTTTCCCCGATGATTCACGAATCCTGCTGGCTAAGCAATGAGAATCTGTCCGATACGAGTGGCGAGTCGATCAGCTAGCGATGGAAGAATATCCTTATAATGGTTTCTTCTCATTTGGTCAATAGTTTTTAGGGAAGCGTTGCCCCATTTCTTAAAGGATATGCGTGACAAGTTACTGATTTCTGCCGGTATCTCTGATTCTCAAATGAAGCCTCCTGGGTCTTGGCTCCTAAGCTCACGCGGTGCCCCTTATGCGGATTCGCCGATTCTGCGCGCGCGGAATTAGGGAAAGAGGTAAAAGGTTTGGGGAGACGCACGCCTCAGAGGCATTGGTTATTTGTCATTGGTTATTCGTTATTGGTTATTGGGGATTGGCTATTGGTTATCTGTTATTTGTCATCTGTCATTGGGGATTTAGCCTTTAATCTCGTCCCTGGCCTCTCGTCTCTGGCTTCTCGTCTCTCTTCTTTAGTCTCC
>CAYFYO010000124.1:0-9141 GCA_964347335.1 uncultured Thermodesulfobacteriota bacterium | reverse complement strand
GAGGAAGAAAAGGAGCGTCCTGATCCGGCCTCTCGGTTTCAACCTCAGGGTGTCCACGGTCCCTCACAGGTCGTTGACTCCCATTTCCGTTGGGACGATGAGGGATGGGACGGTCTTCCCCTCCGAAACTACATCCTCTATGAACTCCATGTGGGGACCTACACCCCAGAAGGGACCTTCGAGGCCATCATCCCCTATTTGGACGAATTGAGGAATCTTGGGATCACGGCCGTCGAGCTCATGCCGGTGGCCCAGTTCCCTGGCGATCGTAACTGGGGCTATGATGGGACCTATCCTTTCGCGGTGCAGAACTCCTACGGTGGCCCGAAGGGGCTGAAACAACTCGTCAATGCTTGCCACCAAAGGGGCCTTGCCCTCGTGCTGGATGTGGTCTACAACCACCTCGGCCCAGAGGGGAACTATTTCGGGGATTTTGGGCCTTATTTCACGGAGCGGTACACAAACCCCTGGGGACCTGCGATCAACTTTGACGGGCCTTACAGCGACGAAGTTCGCCGCTATTTCATCGAGAATGCCCTGTATTGGGTCACAGAGTTCCATGTGGATGCCTTACGAATCGATGCTGTTCACGCCATCCTGGATTTTTCAGCCACGCCTTTTCTTGAGGAGTTGGCGGTGGCGGTCCATGAGAGCGGAAAGCGACTCAACCGGCAGGTTCACATCATTGCTGAAAGTGCCCTGAACGATACACGCGTGATCCGAACGAGGGAGCTTGGAGGATATGGTCTGGATGCACAATGGAACGACGATTTTCATCATGCCCTCCACTCCCTCGTGACCGGTGAACGATTAGGATATTACCAGGATTTTGGCCATCTCGAAGACCTCACCAAAGCATTTCAAGAGGGTTTCGTTTACTCTGGCCAGTATTCCCCTTATCGCAAACGCCGACATGGCAATTCATCGAGGCACATTCCAGCAAGCCAGTTCGTCATTTTCGCGCAAAACCATGACCAGGTAGGTAACCGTGTGCGCGGAGAGCGTCTGAGCGATTTGGTCTCTTTCGAGGGATTGAAGCTCGCCGCTGGCGTTGTGCTGCTCTCCCCCTTTATCCCGCTCTTGTTCATGGGCGAGGAATACGGCGAGACAGCGCCCTTTCGCTATTTTGTGAGTCATTCTGATCCAGCCCTCATTGAGGCGGTTCGGGAGGGACGCCGTAAAGAATTTGCGACCTTCGATTGGAAGGAGGAACAACCGGATCCTCAGAGCGAAGGTACCTTTCTGAGTGCCAGACTGAAACACGATTTAAGCAGACAAGGGAACCATCGTATACTCCATGAATTCTATGGTAAGCTCATTCAGCTCAGGAAAGAAATTCCTGCACTCGCCCGGCTGAGCAAGGAGGATATGGAAGTGCATGGGTACGATGGGGAAAAGGTGTTGATCATGAGGCGTTGGAGCAGCACAGAGGAGATCGCGGCCATCTTCCATTTCGGTGAACAGACAGCCTCCCTGGCCGTACCTTTCCCTCAAGGGAAGTGGGAAAAGGAATTGGATTCAGCTGAGCAGAAGTGGCAAGGCCCAGGAGGTTCCGTTTCAGACCAAATGGTTTCAAATGGGCGGCTCGCTCTCACCCTGCCTCCTCTTGCATTTGTCCTTCTCATAAGAGAAAGGGAGATGTGAACCCATGGAGCAGTACATCTGTATTCATGGTCATTTCTATCAACCGCCTCGAGAAAACCCCTGGCTTGAGACGATCGAATGTCAGGACTCTGCCCATCCTTATCATGACTGGAACGAAAGGATTACGGCCGAATGCTACGCAACCAACGCCAAATCTCGCATTTTGGACGAACAGAAGCGGATCGTCCAGATTGTCAATAACTACGCGAAGATCAGCTTCAATTTCGGTCCCACCCTGCTCGGTTGGATGGAGGCTATGGCGCCGGATGTCTATGAGGCGATTCTCGAAGCTGACCAGGAGAGCCAACAGATATTTTCTGGGCATGGCTCAGCGCTCGGGCAAGCTTACAATCACATGATCCTTCCGCTAGCCAACCGACGGGATAAAAGGACCCAGGTGATCTGGGGAATCCGTGACTTCCAATATCGGTTCAAACGGAAGCCCGAGGGAATGTGGTTGCCCGAGACCGCGGTGGACCTCGAAACGCTCGATATACTCGCAGAGAAGGAAATTCGGTTTACCATCCTCGCGCCACATCAGGCCAAACGAGTCCGACCCATCGGTAGCAATCAATGGCAGGATGTGGGTCGGGAAAAAATCGACCCAACGATGGCCTATTTGCTCCGCCTGCCATCAGGTCGGACCATTTCACTATTCTTTTATGATGGACCTATCTCCCGTGCGGTGGCTTTTGAGAGACTCTTGAGGAGTGGCGAATCCTTTGCCCGACGGCTTGTGGACGCCTTCTCGAAAAAGCGCTCTTGGCCCCAGATCGTCCACATTGCCACCGATGGCGAAACCTACGGCCATCATCATCGATTCGGGGACATGGCCCTAGCCTATGCGTTGAACTACATTGAATCTCAAAATCTTGCACGGCTCACAAACCATGGCAGGTATCTCGAGCAGCACCCCCCGAGCCACGAAGTCGAGATCCTCGAAAACACCTCATGGAGCTGTGGCCATGGTGTGGAGCGGTGGCGCAGTGACTGTGGGTGCAACTCAGGAGCTCATCCGGACTGGAATCAGGACTGGCGTACACCCCTTCGGGAGGCCTTCGACTGGCTCCGCGATACACTGGCAGTGGCTTATGAGGAGAAAGCTCATGCTTTTCTCAGGGACCCTTGGGAGGCGAGAAACGAATATATCCAATTGGTCCTCGATCGGTCAAAAGAAAGGGTAGAAGCTTTCTTGCATGAACACGCTGTCCGCATGTTGGAAGAATCCGAGGTAACCCTGGTTATCAAGCTTCTCGAACTCCAACGGCATGCCATGTTGATGTACACGAGCTGCGGATGGTTTTTCGATGACCTCTCGGGGATTGAGACCATCCAGGTGATCCAATATGCTGGCCGCGTGATTCAGTTGGCTCAGCAACTCTTTGGTGACAGCATTGAGCCTCAATTCCTCGACCTTCTTGAAAAAGCCAAGAGTAACGTTTCCCAATACCGAAACGGCCGTCGCATCTACGAGGAATTCGTCCAACCCGCCATAGTCGATCTGGAGAAGGTTGGCGCCCATTTTGCGATGAGCTCTCTTTTTGAGGACTATGCCGAACAAACGTCGGTCTATTCCTATACGGTCGAGCAGGAGGACTATCGGAGTTCTGAGGCCGGCAAAACGAAGTTCACCGTCGGAAGAGTGAAGGTGACTTCAGAAATCACGCGCGAATCTGCCCGGCTCTGTTTTGGCGTCCTGCACATGGGGGACCATAACCTCAGCTGTGGGATCAAGCAATACGAGGGGGAAGAGGCCTATCAGACATTAGCGAGAGAAGTCTCGAACGCTTTTGCCGGTGCGGACTTTGCCGAGACGCTTCGAATTCTGGACAACCATTTCGGTACCTCCACCTATGCCCTTAAGTCTCTCTTCCGTGACGAGCAGCGCAGGATACTCAACATTGTCTTGGAATCAACTCTGGCCGAAGCCGAGGCCATCTACCGCCAGCTTTACGAAAACCATGCCCCCCTCGTGCGATTTCTCAGGGATTCGGGAACGACTCCGCCCAAAGCGTTGTATGCCGCCGCTGAAATGGTTCTGAATGCAACGCTCAGGAGAGCTTTCGAGACGGAGGAGTTCTTTCCTGAGCTGATCAACCCCCTATTGGAAGAGGTCAGGCTGGAAGGAGTTGCGCTCGAAACGGAAACTCTTGAATTCGCCCTCAGGCGCAGCCTAGAGCAGGTGGCAGAACGCTTTTCCGCAAACCCCAGCAAAATCGGCTTACTCCAGAAACTGGAGGCTGCCCTCGCCATATTAGACTCCCTCCCCTTCCAGGTAAACCTCTGGAAGGTGCAGAATATCTGTTATGATTTGTTGACAAATAGTTATCCTGCTATCCGAGAGAAATTCGAGAAGGGCGACCCAGGGGCCCGGGAATGGATCGACCGCTTCGGTATCGTTCTCGACAAAGTGTCGATCCGTGTCGAATAGAACTTCCAATCCAGGTGGTCCCATGAACCTGTAGCCCCATTTACCCATGAATAGTGAATTCTAACCTCTTCGTGCGTAAGCGTCTCATCAGGAATCACGATGCGAGTTCCAAGGGCGACATATCGAATCCAACTCAATTCCTCATTTGGCATCAATCACGTGAGAAGCATTATCCCCTACCTGGCTGCACTCGGAATCTCGGATGTATATGCCTCACCGATCTTCAAAGCGAGAAAGGGGAGCCTTCATGGCTACGATGTGGTCGATCCGAACCAATTCAATCCTGAATTGGGGACTCGGTCTGATTTTGAGGAATTGTCTCAGGAGCTGACAAAATATGAGATGGGGTGGCTCCAAGACGTGGTCCCGAACCACATGGCCTTTCATCAAGAGAATCAAATGCTCATGGATGTCCTCGAGAACGGCGAGAACTCCCAGTACTTTGGTTTCTTCGACACGGATTGGGATCATCCCAACGAAGGAATGAAAGGGAGACTCCTCGCTCCGTTTCTCGGGAAGTTCTATGGCGAATCACTCGAAGATGGAGAGATCAAGCTCAGCTATGGTAATCATGGGTTTACCGTTAACTATTATGATCTCGGACTCCCCGTGAGGATAGAGTCGTATCCCGGTTTGTTAACGCATCAGTTGCGCACCCTCAAAAGGAAGCTTGGAGGGGATCATCCGGATTTCGTCAATTTTCTCGGTATTCTGGATGTTCTGCGAACACTTCCCTCCCGGGAAGAGGTGAGGGAACGTGATGAACAGCTCAAGTTCATCAAGACAACGCTCTGGGAGCTATATACTCAGAATGAAAAGATCAAGGGATTCATCGATGGGAATGTCAAGGCCTTTAACGGCAGGAAGGGAGATCCTGAGAGTTTCAATCTTCTCAACGACCTGCTTTCAGAACAGTTATTCAGACTGTCTTTCTGGAAGGTGGCCACAGAAGAGATTAACTATAGGAGATTCTTCAACATCAATGATCTAATATCTCTGCGGATCGAGGATACGAGAGTCTTTGATCATACCCATGCCCTGGCGCTCAGATTGGTCCACGAGGGAAGCATAACCGGGTTACGGATCGATCACATCGATGGGCTCTATGATCCTACAAAATACTTGAAAAATCTCAGGGAGAGAGTGGCTGACCTGTATATTATCGTCGAGAAAATCCTTGATATGGAAGAAGAACTGCCCACCTTTTGGCCCGTCCAGGGTACAACGGGTTACGACTTTATGAACGCCGTCAATGGAATTCTATGCAAAAGGGAGAACGAAAAGCGGTTCAGTCGGCTCTACGCGAAGTTGACGCGCCTGACATCAAAATACGAAGATCTCGTCTGTGAAAAGAAAAGACTCATCATGGAAAAACACATGGCGGGAGACATCGATAATCTCGCGCACCTCTTGAAGGCGACGGCGAGCGCCGATAGACACGGGCGTGATATCACAATTTATGGGCTCAGGCGTGCCCTTGTGGAGGTGATGGCACAATTCCCAGTGTATCGGACCTACGTGAACCACGACGGGGCAACCCCAGCCGATCGTCATCACATTACGACTGCCGTTGACATGGCGATTCAGACTAACCCGGGGCTTTCTAAGGAACTCCGGTTCATCGAGAGGTTTCTCCTGTTGGAGCTCGGAAAGTACCTTCCAGAAGATGATAAAAACCGATGGGTCTATTTTGTCGGGAGGTTCCAGCAATTTACAGGCCCACTGATGGCGAAAGGATTTGAGGACACAACCCTGTATGCATACAATCGACTTCTCTCCCTGAATGAGGTCGGCGGGAATCCAAGTAAATTTGGCATTTCTGTGGGCGATTTTCACCGCTTCAATGAAAGCAGGGCTCATCACTGGGTATACTCGATAAATGCGACAGCGACACATGATACGAAGCGCGGGGAGGATACACGGGCAAGAATAAACGTTCTTTCTGAAATACCAGAGGAATGGGAAGCAAAGGTAAGGTTATGGAACCGGTTGAACCGCGAAAAAAAGAGAAAAGTCGCTGGCAAAACCGTCCCTGATAGCAATGACGAGTACTTCCTCTATCAGACATTGATCGGTGCTTTTCCATTCGATGAGCGTGACTATCTTCCCTTCGTGGAGCGGATAAAGACCTATATTGTAAAGGCCGTTCGAGAGGCGAAAGTTCACACGGCCTGGCTGAAGCCCGATACCGAGTATGAGGAGATCTTTGTTTCTTTCGTTGAGAGCATCTTGTCACCGACAAATGAGAATCCGTTTCTGAGAGAATTCATCCCATTCCAGAAGAGAATCTCCCACTATGGCATTTTCAATTCCCTGGGGCAGAGTCTCATCAAAATGACTGCTCCTGGTGTGCCCGACTTTTATCAGGGCACTGAACTCTGGGATCTGAGTCTCGTAGATCCCGATAACCGCCGACCCGTAGACTTCGAGAAGAGGAAGACCATTCTCCGGGAAATCCGGGCAAAGAGCGAATCAGACGTTCTAAGTCTGATCAGTGAACTGCTTGACACCAAGGAGGATGGAAGGATAAAGCTATTTCTCATACACAGGGCCCTGATGGGAAGAAACGAAAACCAGGAGATTTTCCAGAGCGGGAAATATATCCCGCTTGAAGTCGGTGGAGAATTTAGAGACCATATTGTGGCCTTTGCGAGAAAACAGGGTAAGAACTGGGCAGTCACTGTCGTCCCACGGTTCTTGACGAAACTTGTCAAGGAAGGCGAATATCCCCTGGGCCAGGAGATATGGCTCGATACGCACATTCCTCCCTCGGGAGACATGCCGCACCTGTGGAAGAATCTGCTCACAAACCAAATTGTCGGCGGGAGACATGGGCTGATCGTTGGGAAAGTTCTAGGACATTTTCCTGTTGCCTTGATGATAAGCGAGGAGAGAAAATGAAAAGAAGAGGAAGCGGTATCCTACTCCATCTCACATCCCTTCCCTCACCTTTCGGCATCGGGGACATGGGACCGATGGCCTACCGATTTGTCGATTTTCTTGCGGATTCCAAGCAGAATTTCTGGCAAATCCTCCCCCTGAATCCAACAGATCCTGCCCACTATAATTCCCCCTATCACAGTTTTTCGGCCTTCGCATGCAGCCCATTGCTCCTCAGCCCTGAGATGATGATCCACGACGACTTGCTTCGCAAAGAAGACCTACAGCCTTCGCCACACTTCTCGGCCGAGCAGGTCGATTTCCGGTCCGTCATCGACTTCAAAGAGACCCTTTTTAGCGAGGCCTATGAGTGTTTTCGCCGGAAAAAGCCCGATCACGAGTACGAGAGGTTCCGTTCGGAAAATGCCTATTGGCTCGAAGATTTTGTGCTGTTTGTGGCTCTCAAATCTCATTTCGGGGGTAAGGCCTGGAACGAATGGCCTCGGGATTTGCGGGACAGAGAGCCTGCAGCCATCCAATCCGCCAAAGCGGAGCTTGATGAGAAGGTCAAAAAGGCAGGATTTCTTCAGTACCTTTTCTTCAAGCAGTGGCATTCCCTCAGGAGATACTGCAACCAGCGAAACATCCAAGTTATTGGTGATATTCCGATCTACGTGAATTTTGACAGTGTGGACCTGTGGGCCCACCCTGAGTTGTTCAAGCTCGACGAGAAAAAGAGGCCTTATGCCGTTGCCGGCGTCCCTCCAGATTACTTCAGCGAAACGGGGCAGCTCTGGGGCAATCCCCTCTATCGATGGGACGCATTAAGGGAAAGCGGATATGAATGGTGGGTTCAGCGGATCGAACAGACGATCAAACTCTACGACTTTGTGAGAATAGACCATTTTCGAGGACTCGTAGCCTACTGGGAAGTGCCGGCAACCGAAGACACCGCCATCAACGGCAAATGGATGGAAGCGCCCGTCATGGACTTTTTCAATCATCTGACCAGGAAACTCCCATATTTGCCAATCATTGCCGAAGACCTTGGCGTCATCACCCCAGATGTGAGAGAAGTGATGAACCATTTTGAGTTACCAGGAATGAAATTGCTCCTTTTTGCTTTTGGGGAGGATCTACCCACGAATCCTTACATACCGCATAACCTTCCGAGAAACTGCGTCGCCTATACGGGGACACATGACAATAACACGGTAAGGGGATGGTTCGAAAAGGAGACGACACCGGAAGACAGAAAGAGACTCTTCTGCTACCTTGGGAAGGAAGTCCCTGCAGGGAAGCTCCATTGGGAGCTTATCAGGCTTGTGATGATGTCAGTCGCCGATACGGTGATCTTTCCCATGCAGGACATCCTGGGCTTGGGTGAGGAAGCCAGAATGAATCGGCCTGCGACCCTGGAGGGCAATTGGCTATGGCGAGTCTCGGCCGATCTGCTCACGCCCGATTTGGCGAGGAGGCTCCGTGAAATCACAGAAATCTATGGGAGGGCGTGACATATCGTTTCCGACGATGATGATTTCGAAAAATCCCTAGGCCCTTTCTTCTGTCTTTGGCTCTCCTCGCAGGCTCTAGGAGCTGAACTGCCGTCCTACGATTCCAGAATTTTCTGCACAACCTCTTCCAACCGGGATTGGGGTACAGCCCCCGTAATGCGTTCAACGACCTCGCCGTTTTTGAAAAGGATCAGGGTCGGGATACTCATGATGCCATAGTTTCCCGGAGTCGCACGATTCTCATCGACATTCATTTTGGCGACTTTTATCTTGCCACTATACTTCTTCGCGACCCCCTCCACTGCGGGGGCAATGACGTTACACGGGCCACACCAAGGCGCCCAGAAATCCACGAGAGCGGGGGTTTCTGACTTCAGGATTTCTCCGTCAAATTCCTGATCGGTTACGTGAATCACAGCCTGTTCCTCCATGAAGTCCTCCTTTCAGTGTTCATCGCCAACGGAACTGTTCTAAGTTCCTAACTCTATCACGATCGGAACCCCTTTGGGTAGGGACACCACGCCGAAGTTACTTCAATTTATGATGAACTCTGTCGCACGTGAGCGAATCGCAGGAGAGGTGGGATACGCTGATAGGTTGAAGGATAAAGGCTAAAGACTAGGGACTAAATACGAGAGACCAGAGATGAGAGATGAGAGACGAGGGACGAGA
>CAYFYO010000123.1:0-9343 GCA_964347335.1 uncultured Thermodesulfobacteriota bacterium | reverse complement strand
CTTCATCCAATTAAAGGAGAGACACGAGGTTTTGCAGTCCAACCTGGAAACGACGCAGAAAACAGTTCAGAGATTGACCCAGGAGAATGAGGACCTAAAATCCTCCCAGAAGGTGAGATGGTTCCTGGCAGGTGCCCTGGTATTCTTGAGTGCGTTGCTGATCGGTTTGATAGCCGGAAGGCGAGAAAAAAAACGTCGACCCTCTCTGATACATCGGAGTTGGTGATAGGAGCGCGTTTGGCGCCTTCCTCCCCGTTATGGCCCCGAGTACTGAACAACGCAATTCATCCGCTTTGCAACCCCCTCCTGACCTTTTCTACGTCCGTTGTGCTCAACCCGGTTTCTTCCCGTTTTTTTTGCGTGATAGAGGGCCTCGTCGGCCGCCCTCACGACATCGTCGGTTGTAGGATGGAGGGGGCTGCGCCCTGCAACGCCAATGCTCACGGTGATTTTGACCTGTTCCGTTCCGCCAGAAGGTCGATCCTTCTGCTTAGGCTTTTCGATAGGGCGGTTCTCTCCCCGAATTGTGAAGTTTGAGGTTTCTATGGACTTGCGAAGATCCTCTAGCATGGAAAGGGTCTGATGGACTCTCCTCCCGGGCATGATAATTGCGAATTCCTCGCCACCGTAGCGGAAGGCCTGGCCGAAGGGCAGCCCCTTGAGACGGGTGGCGATGAATCGGAGCACCTGATCTCCAATTTGATGTCCATAGCGATCGTTGAAGCCCTTGAAATGATCGACGTCCACCATGGCGATGGCGTACTTTCTCCCCAGTCTCGGGAGACTTTCGTCAAAGGCCCGACGGGCCGGTATCCCTGTCAGTTCGTCCAGGTAGGCTCGTCTCCAGGTCACCCCGTATAAGCCACCTAGAAGGAAAAGGGTACTGAAAGAGAGGAAAACAGGCCATGGAGCGTTCGCAACAGCCGCGGGCCACAGGGTCTCTCCTTGTAAGGAGGCAAGGCCCAGTGAGATCAGCGACCCGGTCCAGGATAACCCCATGCCACGTCCCTCCGTGGCAGAGAGGATCCACAGGGTTATCAGCGCGAATAGAGGTGAGAGGCTTTTTACCCCGCCGGGGACCCTGGCCAGATGAACTGCGCAGAATGAAAAGAGGTCATGGTTCGAGGCCCAAAGTAATGCGCCCACCCAAATGCAGAGGGTTGCTCCAAGGCGTCCCCATCCCCACAGACTCTTGAGACTTGCTTCAGGCCAGCTCATCAGGAGGGGAAACGCCCATGGCAGAAAGACCGCGAGTCCTTGTCTGAGCGCTTCAGAGTTTGGTCCATCTGGAAAAGGAAACGTGAGAAGTACGTGGGTCCCTATGAGAAGAAGGGCCAGAAGGGTTACCTTGTCTTGGCGTGCGTGGGATCCCCAAAAGGCGGCAATCGCAAGAAGCAGGACAGATAAATGGGGAAGCCCACGCACGATCCCCCCCTGAAAGGTGGTGTCCCACCAACTTCGTAGCGAATCTGGAAAGAAAAGGAAGAGGAGTAACGTTCCAACCAGGCATCCTACGGATAAGGTCCAGGTCACATATCTTTGCATCTTGTCCGCCTATTCAGTCCAATCGATAGATTTCGCACAGTGTCGATGTTCACCCTCGTCCATGCAAAAGACCGGGCACCCACATGTTTTCGGAAAGCCCGGCCTTACGCGTTGCTAATGATTCCCCTGGCAACCCGGCTGACCCTTCTGTTGGGTCCCGTGGCTTTCCGTCCCACCCTCACAGATGGTTTGGCTTGATCAAAGGATTTCTTTTGTTTTTTCTCATGCAGATGATGTGCCAGGATGGCTCACAATGAAAATACGAACAATATTGGAGTGTTACGAAAAAGGGAGTTTGTCTCGTATTGACGCTACTGGGAAACGAATTCATAGTCCTTAACAATTTTTGACACCGGTTGATTGCACCCTGGCCTTTCGATTGTCCGTCAAAACGGCAATTTGGGGACCCACCCAATGGGGTTAGAGATCACATCCCCCTCACACTCCCCCACACGAGCCTCTGGACTCGGCCCCTGTACAGTATCGTTGAGGACGGCCGTTTCCCCATGACTTCTTAAGGGAGCTTCCTTTTACTCTGACCGTATTCTAAGCGCATAGTCAGTCTCGGGTCACATGGTTCTTTTTCTTGACAGAATCAGCCTTTCCTGATATTGATAGGCGTTGACGGTACTTGACATAAAGATAACGGAAATGGACAGGGGGGGGCAGGGCAAGCTTCTAGGAGGGGTCCTCGTTTGCTCATAGAACCTGGAGCTGTAGGGGAGCAACCTACCTGACTCGAGCCGTCTGAACTCCCATTCTTCTCTTCACGCGAACGCCTTCTCCTTTAGAACAACTCTTCGATCTTGCCCGCAATGACGCCACGGCGATTTCAGGCCTCCCCAGAAAGGCATTTCATTGATTGATAAAGTGCATCCATTGCAAACGCAAGAGTTCTCTCAGCGATCCATAGATATTCATTGCCAGGTAGGAGTTAGGAAATCCTCTCCCTTTTGGGATGGCCAGCTCTCGTTCATGGCATTTAGGGGATAGAAAAGGGGGTCGTTACGATGAGTTCCCAAGATAAGAAAACTTCAAATGCTAGAAAGATCGCAAGACTCATCGACCTGAAGAAAGTCGAGATTTATGATGGTTGGCTCGGGGCTCTGAAAAAGAAATGGGGTAAAACGTCTGATCAGAAGATAGGTGCTATTCTCGCTCACAAAAAGGAAGAAAGGGATTTGCTTTCCCTATTGCTGAAGCTGTTATTAGGCAGAGCGCGAATTGGTAGGACAAACCTAGACACAATTCTCAACAGGATTAGGACAAAAGAATACACGATTTTCGATTTTTTCCTGGAAGCTTCGTGTCTCGAAGAATCTATAAAGAGCGCTTTGAGAGGGTCAAACGGGATCAAGTGGCCAGGTCTCTCAAGCAATATGGACATCATCCATCGAAGGTTGTCCAGTGTCCTGGGAGCAGTTCTTAAAGAAACCTCAGAGGTCTACGAATACATCACTGAATGTGGTGATAGGGCGTTTTGTCGGATGGATGGAAAAGGAACGATAGTCCATGCAAACCAGCAAATGAAGCAACTTCTGGGACATGAATCGGTCGCGGGAAAACACCTGAGTTCGTTCTTTAAAGGCAAAGAGAGGGAATTTGTCCGAGAGACGCTTTCCCCAAAACGCCGAAGTAGACCAGATCTACGTGAACTTCGATTGATTGCCAGTGATCGCCAATCAAAACCGGTTGGTGTGGAGATTGGTCCGCTTATCATCGGCGGCAAGCACAGGGGGGGGTACGCCTGCATGGTAGATCTTTCTCGGCAGATGGAGGTAGGCAATAAAGTGTTTGATAAGTCCCCCTTAAGTGTTGCGAAAGTAAATCGGAGTGGAGAGATCACCTATCTAAACCAGAAGGCCCTGGAAATGTTAGGGCTAGACAGATTCGAGAAGAAAACCCTCAAAGATGTGTTCCGGGACAAGAAGAATCTTGGAATTGTTGAAAAGCAGCTCAAGAAGCGCAAAAGAGGTCTGAGTAATGAATACGAAGTGGAAGTTACCCGTTTCAGTGACAAAAAGCGGATACCGGTGATGGTTTCGGCTTCTCCAGAGACTGACCTGGGGGGGAATATTATCGGAACTGTGGCTATCGTTCGGAACCTGGCCGTTCAGAAGACGGTGGAAGCCATCCATAGACATATCGAAACGATTCGAGACGAGAAAGAGCTTCTCACAGCAGTGGCAAAGGAGGTAGAACGTGTCATACCTTTTGATTTTCTCGGCTTTGGAATCTATAGTTCTGACATGAGACATGCCCGTGGGCTTTTGCGATACCTTCCATCAGGACGCTTCGAAATTCAGAAACGCTGGTGGGAGATTGCTCCTCAGTCTCGCAGATTTCTCAACCGAAAGAGAATCGAATCCGGGAATCTGGAGGATTTCCTAGCTCGGAAACGATGGGAGTTTCTTAAAAGTGATCCAGATTTCATGAAAATTGTGAATGCAGGCTTCAATGCCTTCATCCATTACCCGGTCATTCGAGAAGATAAGGTTGTGGGGTCCGTAACCATCTATAGCCGGGAGAAAGATGCGTATAATGAGCGGCATGTGGAATTGATCAAAGCCTTGCCCCTGAGCAAGGCGGTACTCACGGCAATCTACTACGAGGAAAGGGAAGACCTGGAGTTTCGGCTCAACCTGATTAGAAACATTTCGTCGGCTGCCAACAATGTTCAGAAAGTCGCTGAAATCATTGTTACGGAACTTGGCAAGCACTATGAATGGGAGAACGTGTCCCTATTCCTCATCGATGAGGCAGATCATGTCGCGCGACTGCTGAGCGAGGGGATTAGGTCCAAAGCATTTCGCCTCCCGAGAAATTACAGTCAGTCTCTAGACAAGGGCATTCTCGGCCATGTCTACCAGAAGAAAAATCCTGTCAACATCGGTAATGTGCACGATCCCGAGTGGGAAGACGTGTACAGGGCAACCATCAAGGGTGCGGTCTCGGAGCTCTGCTTGCCAATCATCAGGGATGGCAGAGTTTGCTGGCTTCTCAACATAGAAGACCCCCGCGAAAATGCCTTTTCAAAAGACGAGGAGAAAGCCCTTGACGGCGTGATTAGAGAGGTGAGCGAACTCCTCCAGCGATCCTGGTTGCACCATTTTCTCAATGCGACGCTGCAATCTGCTTCCGATGCCGTGATTGTCACCGACAGTATAGGCAATATCAACCAGGTCAACCCAGCCACCAGAAGAATCCTTGGCTACTCGAAAGCGGAAATGATGGGTACCCCACTTAAGGATTATTTCCGGGATGAGGCTGAGGCTGAGGATATTATGAGGGCCAAATACCTTCCGAGCTATGAGGTTGGCTTGCGCCGCAAAAATGGAGGTGAAATACATGTGCTCTTATCCGCCTCCAAGCTACCAGAGGATTTTGGCGGCAAAGTTTTTATCGCTAAGGACCTATCCATACAGAAGCGTGTGGAAGAACTGGAGTATTTGGGCAAGATGTATTATGAGATCTCCGCTCAGACAACGACTCCACTCACACTTGCACAAAGCTGGTTAGACAGGCTTATGGATGAAAGCGAAGACGGTCAGGCCTTGAACAAACTCGACAGGGCCCTAAGACAATTGCGAAAGGTAGAACTCACCTATGACCGGCTTGCCCTTTATGATAAAGCAAAAGAGGTGGTTCCTTATAACGAGTTGCTCTTAGATATGCCAGAAGTGCTCGATACCGTTAAGGCAGGATTTCCAAGGGGTGAGTTAGATCGGATTAATTTCAAGCTGGACAAAGTCATGCCCTACTTACGAGGTGATGTATTCCAACTCTCTTTCTGTTTTGAGACGATTCTATCTTACTTGTTGAGATTCGCATCAGAAGACCAAAAGGTTCGGTTCAGAGTTTCGAATCTGCCTGGCCAACTCAGAATAGAAATCAGTGGCTTTTTCCCAGGGCCTGAGAATGAGGGATTTGAAAAAATTACGAAGAAGAGTTTGGTTTCTAAAACCATCACGGGGATGGCGTTAGGTGAGCCTGTTATAAGAAAATTCATAAAAAACCATAAAGGAACGTTTCACAAACCAGAGAGGAAAGGGGAAATGATAAAGTTCCGGATTGATCTCCCCACCCTTGAAAAAGGAAGTGAACTATGAGTGCTAAAATCTTACTCATTTTTGACGATACAGAGCAGGCAGACCTCGTCGAGGATCTATTAATCGACACCATCGGCAAGGATGTATCTGTTAAAGTAACCCCAAGTGAGGCAAAGGCGAGGGAA
The DNA here is from genome assembly GCA_964347335.1 of uncultured Thermodesulfobacteriota bacterium. Lineage (GTDB taxonomy): Bacteria > Desulfobacterota > BSN033 > WVXP01 > WVXP01 > WVXP01. Next base: position 3,564 of record CAYFYO010000123.1, on the reverse strand, counting down.
AAACTGACAGGCAGAAAATATGATTTGCTCATCACGAATTTACACAAAACGCCTCTTCAAACAGAAGAGAATCGTGGACTCGTTTTTGTACAGTCACTGCAAGGGGAAGGGAAAAAGATCCCTAGCATTCTCCTTTTGAGTCGAGCAGATGAGAGGGTGATCAAAGCAATAGACGATCTTTTTCAATGCCAGTTCGTTTTTGAGAATTCGAGAGAGTGGCAAGAGGACTTGATTGAAAAATCCAAGAAAATCTTAGGATTGGGGAGATTCGATGGAGAGGAGAAAGGCAAAGCGAAGAGACTTGATGTTGATATAACTTTAGACCTTAACAGAAACACTGGAGAATGTTCTTTCCAGGGTGTGAATTTTGAGTGTGGTCTGGATAGGGCTACTTTTGCGATTGACGGAGGGAGGATTGGGAAATTGGCGAAACGATCCAGGCACATCGAGGGACACCCGGCCTGGCAAGATGAGTTGCAGGATATTGGGGAAGAATTGATGACGCAGATTTTTCAGAATAATCCTAAGGTTGGCCCTTTCTTCTTTCAACAAGCTGGCAAGCTGGGAGGTTTGCAAAATGTTCGGATTCGATTCATGGTTGAAAAAACGGTTCACCCTATAGCCCTGGAGGCTCTATTTGGACTCTGCGACGTATGCGATGACTATTGGATGCTTCACGCTCCAATCTATCGCACGGCAAAGGAATTCCCGGGTCTAAGAGCCCCTCTATTTCAGGATGAGGAGACACGGGAAAGACCAATGAACTGTTTAATTATCGAGGCGTCTACTACCGGGTCTGTGAGAATTAATCATGAGAAGGTGAATTTAGAAGCCCTCGGCAACCTGGAGGGGGAGTGCAATTTCCTTGAAGACAATCTGAAGAAGTATCAAACAGGGAACCAGGGTAAGTTGAGGGTGGGAAGGATCGAGAGAATCAACAAACAAAAGGTAGAAGAAAGTAACAAAGAAAGGGGAGAGAATAAGTCTTTTGCTGAGACCCTTAGGGATCTCCTCAGAAGTGACACATGGCATCTTGTGCACTATGCAGGGCACTCATACTATGACTCCGACCACGATAGAGGTTTCGTTTTCTTCCCTGAAAAATTCCCTAAAGAAATGGATATAGAGGAATTCAGCAAATGGCTGAGAGACGCAAAAAACAGGTTTGTTTACTTGAGTAGCTGTCGCAGTTCCGAGGAGGATTTCGTATTTGCCCTTGCCAGCCAAGATATCCCCGCCATCGTTGGCTTCCGGTGGGATATTGAGGACAAACTGGCTGAGGAATATACCACGTTCTTTTATGATCATCTCCTAGGGGGAAATAAATCATTGGAGTACGCCTTCCTCGAATCCAGGAAGCGTATGCACGAAGCCCATAAGAAGAACAAAATCTGGGCGGCTCCCATGCTGGTCATGCAGCTTAAGGCCTCAGGATAGGGACGCAGGAGTGGACATGGACTTAATCGGGTTTATTGATAGAGTGATGAGGACACGGACGGAGCACAAATTTTACAGCCGAATCCCGGACAATCATGTTCTCGATGAAGGATTTTCATCCAAGGCTTTCGAACCTCACAAGGGCTACTTTCAAATTCGTTTGTCTGAAATGTTTCTCAGGGATAAGAGGGAATATTGGCAAGGATTTGTCCCATTAAGTATCGTCATAAGCGATTTCATCTACGCAGGTGAAAGACAAACGATTCCCTTCTTTGTCGGCAATAGGCTCCTCAAGGAGATAGAACAATACATAGCGGGTGAGCAAGTTCAATATTACAACACGAGGGTTGCTGGACCTATACCCTATGCGGGTGATAACGTTTCTCTTTTCGTTGGTTTATTTCGCGTCGAGGTAGACAATTTAGCGGAGAGCCTTTTTGGTTTTCTCGAAACCGTAGTGGACTCTTTTGACTTTGGAGTCCTCTCAACGTATCTCAATATTGCACGACCCTTGAGTCGTGGACTTGAAGACCTCTTGGGCATGAAACAGGTGCAATTTCGGTTGGGCACCCGGGATGTGTTTAACGATAGATCGGGAGATTCAAATGAATTCAGGGAAGGTTATTTTGTTTACGTCAACTGTCCAGAGAATAAAATCGCCATTGACAACCTCTGGGTTCAGCATAATCGGTTATCGATAGGTGAGGACAGAAGATTCATCGAACCATTGAGAGAACACGATTACTGTCTGATTCGTATTGAAAACCTTGCGGCAAGGAGTGATTATAGTGCGCTTCCCTTTCAAAAATTGTGGGAAGATGTGAAAACGAAAATCTATCAAGGAGACCAGGCAAATGCTCACAGGATCTTGATGGAGCTCGCTCAGCAATTGGCAATATCGCCCGACTTGACAGAGGACCACAGGTATGACCTTATCCGGGTTTACAAAGCTAATTTTGAAAAGGAAGTTTCCCTATATGAGGAATTGCACGGTTTTCGTCCTGAACGTGTTGCCACAGTTTCCAGGAGTGGAACCCGGGGGGTCTTGAGTCCACGAGAATCCATCGAAAATACAGCCCGTTTGGCTCAAGAGGCTGGATTCCCTGAGAATGTGGTCGATGGACTTCTGGAACTCCGTGATAATTGGGGGCAAATCCCGGAATTAAAAGAGAGGGATAGAGATTTTCAATTGACCAGTGACATCCTCAATAGGCAATTGAAGGCAATGGAGTCTTTTAGTCAAATAGACAGACCAGATCCAAAGGACCTGGCAGACGCGATTGCGGTCGCTTCGATAAGTCCCACCTAGGTAGAATTAGGACTCATACCTTTTCTCCCTTTCCTTGGAGCAGTATTTCCATTCCAAGTCATGAGGTCTGTTTTTTTTTCTTGACAATGCCACTTCGGTCTCTTTATGGTGGAACCTGTGGGTATTTGGAACTCGCAATACACCCTTGACAGGGTGACTGAGGTCCCAGAGACAGGGGGTAGGTGCGATGAAGAAATCACGGATTAAACGAACAATCGTCGTCGGGTTGCTAGCCTTATTGCTGGCCGTTTCAGCGCTGCCGCGTGCTGGCTACGTAGAAGCATTCGAGCCGCAGAAGCCGGGATTGATTCAGCAGTGGATGAACAAGTGGGCTCAAAAGAGAATGGAGCGATTGATCGAATTCCTCGATTCACCGGGCTATGTGGAGACGGTTTCGTGGAATGAACACGTTGTTCTCTCCTACATACTGGCCCAGGGGCGGGCACCCCACCCATTGGAGTTTTTCCTCCTACGCAAACTCAATGAAGACATTGGGATGAGGCGGAGCACAGTCCTGTCCGTGGCCTTGCGTGGGGAGAGTCCTTATGCCACGTGGGCGCAGTGCCGCGGTTTTGTCAGACGGGTCAGGACCTCTGATTTTCGGGTCGATCCGGAGGTAAGAAGAATAGCCCGTGAGTTGGCTTCTGTCCCGATCTCAGAAATCATACGAACCATCAACCAGATGGCTGAGGCCGGAGGGATGGAATATCTGCCAGAAGAACTCCCGGCCGAGCCTCCCGTGCCACACGTCCAATATGACACGTACTTTGGCTACCTTCACGCCCATAGCGAACTCTCAGATGGCGAGGGAGACCCTG
>CAYFYO010000122.1:0-9431 GCA_964347335.1 uncultured Thermodesulfobacteriota bacterium | reverse complement strand
GGTGCACTTTTCTGATGAGATCTATCATATGTGCTTTTTCTGTAGGCGTCATGCCGGTCAGGGGCTCATCCAGCAGCAGTAATTTGGGTTCACAGGCGAGCGCAATGGCAATACCCAGCGCTCTCTGGTGACCGTGAGGCAGGTTTGCCGCCAGCTCATTCTTAAGGCGTCCCAGCCCCATGAACTCCACTATGTCCAAAGCCTTTTTCACATTTTCCGCTTCGATTTTCTTAGCCGTGCCAGAAAGCACTCCAAAGATATTTTCCTTGCCATGGAGATGGCGCGCTATAGTGACATTTCTGAGCACCGTAAAATCGTGATAGAGTGCAGAACGCTGGAAAGTCCGGACGAGTCCCATTTCGGCTATCCTGTCTGAAGAGAGGCCGTCAATACGTTTGCCCTTTAAATAGAATATCTGTCCTGAGGTGGGTCGGTAGACACCGCTGATAACGTTGAAGAGGGTGGTCTTACCCGCACCATTCGGGCCAATTATTCCTCTTATTTCGCCTTCCTCGATGGTGAGATTGATATCATTTAGCGCGGCAAGACCGCCGAAGTACTTGCTCACTCCCTTCACTTCAAGTATTGACATAAGCCCCGTCTCTCCTTGATGTCGGTATGAGGTAGACAGAAGTGACGATACTCTAGTCTTTCCAAAACCTTAGTTCATAGTTGACAAATTGATAGGAGTTTTCATAGATCGAGATTCGCCAACATACACAAAAATAGGCTCCGAAAAGCCCTATGTTTACCCATAGAATGCCCATGTTACCCAGAACAAGACATGCTGTCAAGAATAAAGAGGCCTGGAGTTTCCTGAGTTTTCCTCCTAAGAGATGTCACCGGAGGATGAGGGTTTTGCTTCTGAAGCCGAAGGGAGTCTCGTGTCGCTCAACACGGGAGAGGTTTCCTACGCTATGTCCGGGAACTGGAAGATATCCCCACAATCAAGTGGGAATCAAAGATTCCTGGCTGGGTGGATTTCGCTCCAGTAATCTTAGTCAGTTCGTTTCCTGATTGGAAAGCCTTCAACCAATAGTGGTGGGAGTTGACCGAGGACCGAATCAGGGCGGATCAAGTAATCAGGAAAGAGGTTGCTGACCTGGCGAGAAACCAGAAGAAACCGGAAGAAAAAGCCGTGGCCATCTAGTACGATATGCTCGAAGATCAGATACGTAGGAGGAGAATACGAGGAAGGAGGCCTTAAGCCTCACTATACCAACGAGGTCTTCGCCAACAGGTACGGCGACTGCAGGGATCAGGCAATTCTTTTGTAACTATGCTCAGAGAGGCAGGTAAGGATCAGTCCAAGCCCTGGCTGGACGCAACTTATTGAGATTATCATAAAACAAAAATCGGGGCGGCCGGATTTGAACCGGCGACCACTGGCACCCCATACCAGTGCGCTACCAGGCTGCGCCACGCCCCGAATCCCTCTCAATATACAGAAACAGCATTTCCATGTCCAGGATTTATGGCGAGTGAGGTCTAACGACTCCGGAGAAAACATTAGGGCATCAGATATGTGAAAAAGCCTCTCGGCATTGCAAAATGGCTTTTTCAGAGATTTCCAAATCTCTTCCCAGGTAGGAGATCAATCCAGTATTCGTCGAATTCCTTTCAGTTCGGCTTTCAGGCCGAGGATGATCGCCTCCGCTTTCTGTCTGTCAAAATCGAGGGTGGTCTGTTTTCGATCCGTCTGGGCCAATTCCTTTATCTTGGCCCTTGCTCCCGCGATGGTGTACCCGTCTTCATAGAGTAGCGTCTTTATTTGAAGAATAAGGTCCAAGTCTCTCTTGCGATAAAGCCGCTGAAGACTACGGCTCTTGGAAGGTCTGATCTCTTTGAACTCTGATTCCCAATACCTGAGGACATGCGGTTTCACTCCGGTGATTCGACTCACCTCACCGATGCGGTAGTAAATCTTATCAGCAAAGGATTTTTGCCCTGACCTCAATGGATGGTCCCTCAGTTTCTATTCAGCGCATTCTTGAGCACCTGACTCGGTTTGAATGTCAGAATCCTTCGCGCGGATATTTCGATATCGTCGCCAGTCTGTGGGTTACGCCCCCGCCTAGCCCTCTTATTCCTCACAACAAAATTGCCAAACCCTGAGATCTTGATCTTTTCACCCCGCTCCAGTGTCTCCTTCATGAGATCGAAGATCGTCTCCACGACCTGAACGGCCTCTTTCTTAGAGAACCCAACTTTCTCGTACACACCACTCACGATGTCAATTTTTGTCATGACATAACCTCCTTTGTAATGGGATCCAGCCCGATTAAAGAGGAAACGCACATCACCAAAAGCATAGGCTTTGGGGTTCCAGCAGGAGAACCACTATTCTCTCAGCTTGGCGCCGAGTACATCGGATAACCGCCTGATAATTTTCTCACGGGTCCGTTTGATTTCATCCGCTTTGAGGACCCGGTCAGCCGCCTGGTAGGTCATGGAAAAGGCAACGCTTTTCTTCCCACCAGGTATGTTTTTCCCTTTCCAGACATCAAAGATAGCGACTTCTTTCACCAGCGGTCTTCCCGCCTCCATCACCACATTGACGATTTCTTGAGCCAGAATCTCCTCCCCGACGACGGCGGCCAGATCCTCCTTGGCCGCAGGGAAGGATGAAATAGCCTCATAGCGCCACTCCTTGCGCCGTCTAAACATCTCCTCCATATCGAACTCCGCGGCCACGACTCCCTGATCACTCAACTCAAAGTTACGAGCTACATCGGGATGGAGTTCACCGGCAATCCCTATCTCGATCCCCCCGATACGCACGATAGCACTCTTTCCGGGATGAAAGGGCGTACGGGACAACGCCTCGTAGCTATATCCAAAAATGCCGATTCTCCTGAAAAGCGCCTCTAGTATACCCTTCAGATGAAAGAACCCGACCCTCACACTTCCCGACTCCCCCCACCATGTTCTCTCAACATGAGCAGAAATGACGATCCCCAAGCGAGGGCGTTCGTCGGGAAGCTCCTGCCGATGATTGGGAAAATAGACCCGACCAATCTCAAAGAACATCAATTGGTCCGAGATTCTCGAATTGAAGCAAAGCGTCTCGAGCATCCCGGGTAGCAGGCTCTGACGCATAAAGGCTTTGTCTGGGCTGATTGGGTTAACCAAGCCGATGAATTTCGATGGGTCGGGTCGCTTCATTTCAGGAAAGAGTTTCGAAACGCTGTCCATGTTCGTCATGGAATAGGTAATGATCTCCCGCAGACCGCACCCAACCATAATGTCCCGAGTTCGCTCCTCAAACTCCAGGTAGGGATTTCTTCTCTGAGGGGGCAAGGTGTCTTCCAATAGTGTTGTCGGAATCTTTTCATAGCCGTGAACCCGAGCCAATTCTTCGATAAGGTCCGCGGGGATCGACACGTCCAGTCGATACGTCGGAACCGTTACCGTAAGCGTCTCTGATTCACCGGCCTCCTTGCACCGAAACGTGAGAGATTCCAGGATCTCAGAGATCTCCTTTGTCGAGAAATCCATACCGAGAATTCTTCTGACTTCCTCGGTGCTTAAGTGGATAAGTTTTTCCTGGGCCTTGAGAGGGTAAGCGTCAGCGATCTCCGAACAGATCGACGCGCCTGAGATCTCTTTCACGAGAAGGCTCGCCCGTTTCAGCGTCGGAATCGTCACCTCGGGGTCTATTCCCTTCCCAAATCTCAAGGAAGCTTCGCTTGGAAGTTTCAGCATCTGAACGGTGCGTCTGATGCTTGTTAGATTGAAATTCGCTGATTCCAGAAGAATCGACCGGGTACTGTCCGTGACTTCCGAATCGAATCCGCCCATGACGCCCGCAATGGCGACCGGTCCTTCTCCGTCGGTAATCAAAAGGTCGTATTTTGTGAGCTTTCTGAGAACGCCATCGAGTGTAACGATCTCTTCGCCTGGCCGAGCCCGACGCACTGAGATTTTTCCCCCTCTGACTTTCTCGTAATCAAAAGCGTGAAGGGGTTGGCCCCATTCCCACATACAGTAATTCGTCACATCCACCACATTGTTAATGGGTCGCATCCCTGCCAGCCGAAGGCGGTTCTGCATCCACATCGGAGAGGGTCGAATCGTCACCCCCTCAATGAGACAAGCCGAGTACCTCGGGCAGAGTTCGGGTTCATGAATCGCAATATTCACATAACTCGCCGTCGCTTTGGCCGGGTCCTGGTCTGTTAGGTATTTCCACCCATCCTTTTCTGTCAGATCGAAGGCCTCTGGGGGGAGCTCCTTGACATGCTGCCTCGTCAAAGCGGCTACCTCTCGCGCCACTCCGATAATCGAAAGGCACCGCCCGAGATTTGGCGTCAGATCGAGATCCAGAACCGTATCCCCCATGTAATCCTGGAGTGGAATGCCGACGGGCGCATCAGCATCAAGCATCATGACCCCGCTGTGATCCTCCGAGATACCGAGCTCTTTTTCCGAGCAGAGCATCCCCTCAGAGCGGATTCCCTTGATCTTCGTCGCCTTCAGGACCACAGTGCGACTGTCATCCGAGTGTGGATCCAGAAAAGAGGCTCCGGGGAGAGCCAGAACGACCTTACCCCCCTTATCGCCAACCTGGATGTTCGGCGCGCCGCTCACGGTCTCAGCCACTTTGCCCGATCCATATACGACTGTGGCAATTGTCAACCGGTCTGCTCTCGGGTGGGGATTCACCTCGAGGATCTCTCCGACCCGTATTCGGTCCCTGTCCCAATTCTGACCGATGTGTTCTATCTTGGAAACTTCGAGGCCTGCCATGGTCATTCTATCGGCCAGCCACTCGACAGGGACCTCGATATCAACGAAATCTCTCAGCCAACTCAAAGGAACTCGCATATGCTTTGAAGATTACACTCCTAATTTCATGGTTCCCGACGGCATTTCCCCCGAGGGGCGAGGGAAGTCGGCAGGTCTTTCATTCACTCAAACTGTCCAAGGAACCGAAGGTCATTGCGAAAAAAGAGTCGAATGTCATCGATTCCGTGCTTGAGCATAAAAATCCGTTCTGGCCCCATACCAAAGGCAAAACCACTGAAGATCTCTGGGGCGTAGCCACCATTTTCAAGAACCTTGGGGTGCACCATGCCGGCTCCGAGGATCTCCACCCAACCGGTCTGTTTACACACCGAGCATCCTGAACCCCCGCAGACCAGGCAGTCCATGTCGACCTCGACGCTCGGCTCGGTAAAGGGAAAATGGCTGCATCGAAACCGAATCTCTCGCTTCGGGCCAAACATCTTTCTGCCGAATTCGATCAACACGCCTTTCAGATCTGCCATGGTGATGTTCTTTCCCACGGCGAGCCCTTCCACTTGGTGAAACATCACTTCAGATCTGGAGGTGATCGCCTCATAACGATAGCACTTTCCCGGCAGGATGACCCTGATAGGCTCCGGACAGAATGCTTTCATGGCCCGAATCTGGCCGGGCGAGGTATGGGTTCGTAGCAGGACCGTGTCACTGATGTATAGCGTATCCCACATGTCTCTCGCAGGATGATTTGCGGGCATATTGAGAAGCTCGAAGTTATAGGAGTCCGTTTCAATCTCCGGTCCATCAAAGACCTGAAACCCCATCTCTGCAAAGATCGACTGAATCTCGCGGAGCACCTGTGTACTGGGATGAAGGCTTCCCATGCCTACCGCCCATCCAGGAAGGGTTACATCGATCCGTTCCTGGAGCAGGGGATCGAGCCTCAGCTTATCCAATTCCCCCTTGCGATTTTCAAGGGCCTCCTCGAGGGTCTTCCTCGCCCGATTCGAATGCGCTCCAACGCTTGGCCGTTCCTCAACCGGGAGCTCCCGAATCCTCTTCTGGATTGTCACGAGATCGGACTTCTTGCCGAGAAACTCGATCCGCCAGTCATTCAGGGCCTCGAGAGATCCCACCTGACTGAGTCGAGACAAAGCCCTCTCCTGCAGATGGGCAATCCTCTTGAGCATCGAATGAGTCTTTCCCATTTGGAGCCCCTGTCTGTCGCGAAAACCTTTAACAGAGAAGCAGATTTATGACAGTCGAACCCAATGAAGTGGCAATACCTGGGAATGCTTATGAAACGGTCTTCTCTTTGGCCATTTCCACGATCTTGGCGAAACCTTCGGCGTCAGAAACGGCCATATCGGCAAGGATTTTACGATCAATCCCAACGCCAGCCTTTTGGAGTCCATCCATGAGACGACTGTAAGAGGTTCCGTGCAATCGGGCAGCAGCGTTTATCCTCGCAATCCATAACTGCCTGAATTCGCGCTTTCGGGCTTTACGATCCCGATAGGCATACCTAAAAGACCGATCAACGGCTTCCGTGGCCGTCCGAAAAAGCTTAGATCGAGCCCCTCGAAATCCCTTGGCCAATTTAAGAACTGACTTCTTCCTCTTTTTTCGCCCGACGGCGTTTGTCATTCTAGGCATTATTGGGAAATCTCCTTCAACTCACTGCTCATCAGGAACTCTATTCTCTCGCAGCTTCTCTGAAAAGGCCACACTTCACCAAAAGTCGCTGCTCGTGGTCCGTCGTATGTTGTCCGTGGCAATAAAACCAGGATTTACGCGTCCACGGCGATTCATCTAGGGGGTCCAGGACGCTTGATTTTCAATCGACCGACTCGAATCGATAGTTACAACTGACCACTGACAACCGACAACGGACAGACTAAACGTAAGGAATCAGCCTCTTGATTTCTTTTTCGTTCGTCCGGTGAACGAATCCCCCAGTCCGAAGAGACCGCTTTCGCTTAGAAGATTTTTTGGTGAGTATGTGGTTGGCAAAGGCTTTCTGGCGCCTGATTTTCCCTTTCGCAGTCCTCCTGAAACGCTTTGCCGCCCCTTTATTCGTTTTCAACTTCGGCAATCTCGTTCTCCCCGTTTTCGATCTACGAATCCGTTTTTGGCCCAGGACGAGGCGAGAGCAACATTACCATCGTTCGCCCTTCAAACTTTGGTTCCGCCTCAACAATACCCCATTCTTTCATTTCTTCGGAGATCCTCGCAAGAATCGCCCTTCCGATTTCGGGGTGAGTCAATTCTCTGCCGCGGAAGACGACAGTCACTTTGGATTTGAGCCCCTCCTTCAAGAACCGCTCGATGTGCCGCATCTTAAACTGGAGATCATGCTCGTCCGTCTTTGGTCTCAGTTTGACCTCCTTCACGTGGATCACCGCCTGCTTTTTCTTGGCCTCATGGGCTTTCTTCTGCTGCTGATACTTGAACTTTCCATAGTCCATGATCCGGCACACTGGAGGATCCGATTTTGAGGAAACCTCTACGAGATCCAGTTCTTGTTCTCCAGAGAGTCTTAGGGCTTCTTCAATCGGCAGAATCCCAAGCTGGTCACCATCTGGACCAATCACCCGGACAGTTCTCGCGCGTATGTATCTGTTGACCCTAAATTCTTCCCTTCTGGCTCTAAAGCTGACTTCTCTCCTCGCGATGCTCTCCCACCTCCTTACCTGATGAGGCTTTTGACGCTCTGAGTTCGGCTTTCATCATGTCGATGAGCCGATCAACCGTCATGCTCTCAACCTGCTCACCGCCTAATTTCCTCGGCGATACGGTCCGCTTCGACATCTCCTTGTCCCCGATAACCACCATGTAGGGAATCTTTTGGAGTTGTGCTTCCCGGATCTTCAAACCCAACTTCTCATTTCTGAAGTCCTCTAACACCCGAAAGTCCGCCTCTTTCAGACGGGTTAACACCTCTCTGGCATACGGCCGACTCCGGTCCGTGATGGTCAAAACCGTCACTTGAACTGGCGTTAACCACAGAGGAAAGGCACCACCGTAGTGCTCAACGAGCCCTCCCACGAATCGCTCCATTGATCCGAGAACCGTTCTATGGATCATCACTGCCTGGTGCCGGTTACCATCCTTTCCCACATACTCAATACTGAAGCTTTCGGGGAAATTGAAATCGACCTGGATCGTTGGACCTTGCCATTCTCGGCCGAGTGCATCGATAAGCTTGATATCGATCTTTGGTCCGTAGAATACGCCTCCACCCACGTCGACGTCATAGTCTCTCCCGAATTCCTTGAGCGCCGTCTCCAGGGACGCAATGGCGCGCTCCCAGATTCTTTGAGACCCCTTGTACTTTTCCGGTCGGGTTGCCAGGTATACCCGGTAGTCGTACCGGAAGGTCCTCATCATGAAATCGGCAAGGTCAAGCACGCCGAGGATTTCGTCTTTTAGTTGCTCCGGTGTGCAGAAAATATGCGCATCATCTTGGGTAAATCCCCTCACGCGGAACATACCGGTCAGGGTACCAGATCGCTCATACCGGTAAACCGTCCCCAGTTCGGCGTATCGCAGCGGAAGATCCCGATAACTGCGAATCGCATTCTGGTAAATCATGATGTGGCCGGGACAATTCATCGGCTTCACATAGTAGTCTACACCTTCAATGTCCATGGGAGCATACATGCTATCCCGGTAGAAGTGCAGATGCCCACTCACCTTCAACAGATCTGACCTGTAGAGATGCGGGGAATAGACAATCTCATAGCCCCTTTCCCGGTGTTCCTTCCGCCAGAAATCCTCAATGATCTCGCGAATCAGGGCTCCATTCGGATGCCAGTAAATCAAACCCGCCCCCGCGAGTTCATGCGTGCTGAAGAGGTCTAGACGTTTCCCCAAGATTCGATGATCTCGGTTTTTGGCCTCCTCCAATCTCTGGAGATAGGCTTCCAAGTCCTCTTTAGAAGAGAATGCCGTTCCGTAAATCCGTTGGAGTTGTTTGTTCCGCTCATCGCCGCGCCAGTAGGCCCCTGATGAACGGAGCAGTTTAAATGCCCTGATCTTCCCCGAAGAGATCACATGCGGCCCTCTGCAGAGATCGAGGAAATTCCCCGATTCGTAAAGGGATACCTTTTCGTCTTCAATTTCTTCGATGAGTTCTACCTTGTACGTCTCTCCCATCTTCTGGAAGATCTGAATCGCCTTCTCCCGGTCCACCTCCTTTCGCAGAAAAGGAACATCTTGTTGAATAATATCAATCATTTTCTCCTCTATGACCGTCAAATCCTCTGGAGTGAAACCCCTCGAGAAATCGAAATCGTAATAGAACCCATCCTCTATAGCAGGACCTATGGTCACTTTAACCCCTTCAAAAAGCTCCTTTACCGCTGCGGCCATGATGTGAGAGGTGGAGTGCCTTAGGATCTCCAGCCCCTCACTCGTATCGGCACTCACGAAACCGAGGTGTGTGTCTCCCTCCAACGTCGTATTCAGGTCGACCAAGTGATTGTTGATCCGGCCGGCAATAATCCGGTCAAGATCATTCTGTTCTGTCTCCTTCGCCGCTTCCCAGACAGATACTCCCTTCTTGAGCTTCCTTTCAGATCCATCGGATAAATATATCTTGATGAGCGCCATCATCAATCCACAGGCGACCGAATAAAATAGGCATCACTAACAGAACCATCTTAATGATGCCCACAGTGGTCAGC
>CAYFYO010000121.1:0-9497 GCA_964347335.1 uncultured Thermodesulfobacteriota bacterium | reverse complement strand
CCCCTCAAGATGGCGTGTCTACCAATTCCACCACTTCGGCATCGTCCTCAAGACACCCAAAATCGCTTCCCTCATTCTTCTCTAAACGAGCATTATTCAGGCGTCTTGGGTGGCAGTCCCTCTTCACTCGATGGAGCCGTCTCCTCAGCAACCGGTTCCTCAGGGATGAGGCTCACCCGCTCCGGTTTCGACCAGAAAGCCAACAAAAGAGATGTTGTCATGAACATCACGGCGATAAACGTCGTGATTTTGGTCAAGAAGCCGGCGGCCCCCGGACTTCCGAAGAGCGTCTGGCTCGATCCGCCGAAGGCGGCCCCCATCTGTGCCCCTTTCCCGGATTGGAGCAAAACGATCGATATGAGGACAATGCAAGCGATAACGTGGACAATCAGAACGATGGACGGAAACACCTGAAACACTCCTTGAGCCAGCATTTTATCACTTTTGGCTCAGCTTCACAATCCTGGAAAATGAATCGGCTCGAAGACTCGCACCGCCAACAAGGGCACCGTCAATATCTGGCTCTCTCATCAGATCCTCAATATTATCCGGGTTGACACTCCCCCCATACTGTATTCTCACGTTGATCGCCGTATCTCGATCAAACATCTCCCCGAGTATGTTTCTGATCTTCTGGTGCATCTCCTCGGCCTGGGCAGGAATGGCCGTCCTCCCGGTACCGATGGCCCACACCGGCTCATAGGCGATGGTGATCGCTGCCATTTCCGCTGACGAGAGTCCCTCAAGGCACCCTCTGACCTGTGTTTCCACGACCTCAAAAGCATTTCCCGACTCTCTCTGTGCGAGGGATTCCCCCACGCAAACGATCGGTCGCAAGCCCTCACTCAGGACAGTTCTGATCTTTCTGCCAACCCACGTGTCGGTCTCACCGAAAATTTGGCGCCTTTCTGAGTGTCCGAGAATGACAAAGCGGCAGCCCGTGTCCCTCAACATCGAAACGGAAATCGCACCCGTAAAGGCTCCCGCTTTCTCCCAAAACGCGTCTTGCGCTGACAACTGAATGTTGGTGCCTTCGATCTCCCGACTCACAGCCAGGAGCGCGGTGAATGGAGGGGCCACGGCAACCTCCACATCCAATACATCGGCAATTAGGGGTTTCAGCTCCGCCACGAGATTCATGGCCTCGCCGACGGTCTTGTTCATCTTCCAGTTCCCAACAATGATCGGTTTTCGCATGGTCTCTCTCGCTCCTCTCGCTAATTTCAGAGGAAGATCACCCTTCTGAATCGCCAGGGGCTTGAAACCGGTTCGGATGGTTTCGAGTTTTCGAAAACAACCTCTTTTTCCCCCTCCCCCCTGCTCTTGCGATGCCTTTCTCCCTCCCGTTCGGGAAATTCCTTTCTATGGGGTCTCTCGATCGGTCCCGGCGCAAGGCGCTCCCAACAGCAATTCGACCCAGTCTATGAGGGATCTCTCAGCGCCTCTATTCCTGGCAACCGCCTTCCCTCCAGAAACTCCAGGGACGCCCCGCCTCCGGTAGAGACGTGGCTCATCCTGTCGATCAGGCCCATCTTTCTCACCGCAGCAACGGAATCTCCACCTCCAACAACACTCAGCGCGCTGCTCCGTGCAATCGCCTCGGCAACACCCCGAGTCCCATGACTGAAGGGATCCATCTCAGAGATCCCCATCGGCCCGTTCCAGACAATAGTTCTGGCTTTTTCAATCTCCTCGGCGAAACGCCTCACCGTTTCTGGCCCGATGTCGACACCGAACCATTCTGAGGGAATGTCCGCAGTCGGGACGATCTTGGCTCGCGCTTGTGGATCGATATTTTCAACCACCACGTGATCCACAGGAAGAAGGAGCCGACTCCTTTTCGCCTCTGATTCCTCGAGGATCTGTAAGGCCACTTCCAGCTTGTCTTCCTCCACCTTCGACTTGCCGGTATCGTTACCTCTTGCTCGAATAAAAATAAAGGCCATTGCCCCTCCAATCAGAAATACCGACGCCTTATCGAGGAGGTTTCGGATCACTCCGATCTTGTCGGAAACCTTTGCCCCACCGAGTACAGTCAGGAAGGGCTTCTCAGGATGAAGGAGGACCCTCTCGAGATAATCGATCTCCTTCTTCATCAGAAACCCGGCGGCCTTGATCCCAACGTGATGGGCCACGCCCACGGTCGAGGCGTGAGCCCGGTGAGCGGCTCCAAAGGCATCATTAATGTAAACGTCGGCGAGCCCGGCCAGAGCTCTCGCGAACCCGTCATCGTTGGCCTCTTCCTCAGGGTGGAATCGAAGGTTTTCCAGCAGGATCACCTGCCCCGGGCCCATAGATCCGACCTGCTTCTTGACCTCGTCGCCCACGCAATCATCGGCTTGAATCACTTTCTGTCCAAGGAGTTCCGATAGTCTTCCACTCACCGGAAGCAGGCTAAATTGTGGGTCTCGTTTTCCTTTGGGCCGTCCCAAGTGTGAGGCGAGAATGACAGGACTCGCCCCATTCTCCAGTGCATGCCGCACCGTGGGGAGGGCCTCGACGATCCGCGTGTCATCTGAGACTTCTCCGGCCTTAAGGGGCACGTTGAAATCCACCCGCACGAAGACTCGCTTCCCCTTCAGATTGATCTGGTCAATCGTCGAAATAGGCATCTCGGTTTTCTTCCGCTGCTATTTGTACACGAACGCGAGGAATTCGGCCATGCGGGTTGAAAACCCCCATTCATTGTCGTACCACGAAAGCACCTTCGCCAGCGTACTGCCAACTACCTTTGTGGATAGGGCATCGACGGTAGATGAGAAGGGGCTTGCGACATAATCACTCGAAACCAATGGCTCATCGCTCACAGCCAGAATTCCCTTCATCGATTTTTCCGCATACTTCCTGAAGGCCCCATTGACTGAATCAGGGGTAACCGACTTTTTCAGCCTGCAGACCAGGTCAACCACCGACACAGTCGGCGTTGGGACACGGATGGCCATGCCGTCGAGCTTGCCTTCGAGCTCCGGGATCACAAGAGACAGCGCGACGGCCGCCCCCGTCGTTGTCGGAATCATCGATAGGGCCGCAGCTCTCGCTCTCCGGAGATCTCTGTGAGGAAAGTCGAGTATGACTTGATCGTTCGTATAGGCATGGGTGGTCGTCATGAGCCCATATTCAATGCCGAATTCCTCGTTGAGCACCCTGGCGATCGGGGCCAGGCAATTCGTCGTACATGACCCCATGGAGAGGATATGATGAAGCCCTGGATCATACTCCTTTTCATTCACCCCAAGAACCAAGGTCTTGTCCGGGTTTTTCGCCGGAGCCGAGATCACGACCTTCTTGGCCCCAGACTCAAGGTGTTTGGAGGCACTTTCTCGATCCGTGAAACGTCCGGTGCTCTCCAAAACCACATCGACCCCCAGGTCTTTCCATGGGAGCGAGGCTGGTTCCCGGATAGCCAGGACTTTAACCTCCGCCCCATCCACGACGATAGCATCCCCTTTTGCATCGACACTGCCGTCGTAGCGGCCATAGATAGAATCATATTTCAGAAGGTGTGCAAGGGTTTTGGCGTCAGTGAGATCATTGACCGCGACGAACTGGAGATCCCTGTTTCCTTTTCCCGCCCGAAATACGAGACGGCCGATTCTCCCAAAGCCGTTAATTCCAACTCGAATCGCCATCTTTTTCTCCTCCTCTTTGGCCCACGAGTCTCTTTTGGGTCCTTCTGGACCACGATTTACGGTAACTTATAGATATTCCCGGCCCAGAGTCAACAACTTTTTCGGCTATTTCGTGATCCAGACGAGCCGACGCACGCCTTGCCAGATAGACAAATGGAAGTTGGCAGACGGACCGATCCGTACCCCCTTCTGGAAGAAGATTCAATCACAACATGATGATTCCAAAATCATCACCTCACCAAGATTCCCTTACCAGACAGGATAGATCAACCGGTCGGTGAGGACTCTGCATGGATCAGATGGGGTATAGCCTGTCCCCATTTTTGAGGGAACCTGCTGCCTCTGAGCGACGTTGCCTGAGCGGTAGGGTCTGGGTAGGCTAAAAGACTGGGGACGGGAGAAGAGAGACGAGAGATTGGAGACTGGAGACGAGAGACCAGAGATTGGAGACTGGAGACGAGAGACCAGAGACGAGACACTGAGGGTTAAGTGCCGAGGAACCAATGACCAATATATTTAATTTCAAATACTTATGAAATCCTACCGTTGATTTCTGATGAGACTTCAGGTATATATTGTATTGGGAAAGGTTCCTTATACCGGTTTTGGAACTCGGGAACGAGGCCCAAGAATGATTCCTCGGCAAAGGATCTGACATGCCCATCTACGAATATCGGTGTCACAAATGCGGCAATGAGTTTGAAAAACTGGTTCTTGGCGACACCGAAACAATATCCTGCCCGCAGTGTCAGGGCATTCGGGTAGAGAAGCTCATGTCGGCTTGTGCCTTTTCGGTAGGAAACACTTTTCGGAGCACTGCCTCATCGAACTGCGGTTCTTGCACACCCTCTCCCGCAGGCTGCTCCGCCTGTGGTGTTAAACACTGAGTCAAACTTCCCCTAGGCCACCACCCACACCGACCAAAAGCGAGAAAACTGACATGAAATCTCCGGACCTCCCCGTCCACGCCTGAACTCCAAGAGCTCAAACCCCTTTGGGCATTCCTTCAAATGCGCTTTCTTCATGAATTTTGGGCGGAGAAGGAGAAGACCACCCTCGCATGTCTGCAAGCGAATCGAGATCAAAAAACTCCGAGCGGGTATTAGAATGAAACGTTTTCCCGCGGCTCCAGCTTTTCCACGAGAAAGTCGATCTCCAGGCGGACTCTTGCTTGTTCTCTGATCTTTCTCTCAATTACAGCGATGGAATGGATGACCGAAGCGTGATCACGGCAGAAAGCCCTCCCAATCGTATCGAGGGACTCGTCCGTCAGCTTCCGGCACAAATACATCGCTACCTGTCGCGGATGACAGACGCTCTTTCGCCTCGACCGAGAAACGAGCTGTTCCACGCCTATTTGATACTGTCCAGCCACGGCATTCTGAATCAAGCTAATCGTAACCTTGTGATTTTGCTTGCCCTGCAATAATACAATGACTTCCTGAGCCAACTCGAGTTCCAATGGTCTCGATAGGAGTGAAGACTTGGCGATCAGATTGATCAGCAGCCCCTCAAGCCTTCGAATGCTTCCCCTGGTCTGGGAGGCGAGAAAGTCGACAACGTTCTCCGGGAGGACCAATCCCTCAAACTCTGCCCTCCGGTGTAAGAATCTTTTCCGTGTCTCGAGGTCCGGGGGCTGAATGTCGACCACGAGGCCGCACCCGAGTCGTGATTTAAGCCCGTCAGTCATGTGACTGAGTTGATGGGGAGGGACATTCCCGGTCAGAATAATCTGTTTTCCCGAGTGATAGAGGTGATCGAGTGTATGGGAGAGCTCAGCCTGGGTTTTTTGCTTTCCACTGAGGAAATGGACACCATCGATAAGAAGAATGTCACACTGACGCCGGTATCTTTCTTTGAACCGCCACATCTCATGCTTCTTGAGGGATGAAACCATTTCGCTCAAGAACTCCTCTGCGGTAACGAAGCGTACGCGTGTGGCTGGCTCGGCCTGGAAGATGTGATTCCCAATGGCACTCGCCAGATGGCTCTTCCCCAGGCCGCTCTCCCCATAGAGATAGAGTGGGTTGTAAGCGCCTCCTCTTTTGTTGGCCACCGTCCATGCGGCGTAGTAGGCAAATCGGTTGCTGGGCCCCACCACGAATCGGTCGAAAGTAAACCGTCGACTCGCAAACGGTGGGCACGGATCCTGTCCGATCCCGGGAAGCGTCATCTGCTGCGAATGCGACCACTGGGACTTGCCATGGACGATGGTTTTTGGCTGTGATTCACGGGGGAGCTGGCTCAGGGCGTCTTCGGCCAGGCCGAATCGGGAATCGTTTCGCTTATGGCGATTACGGGAAAAAGGCGTCCCCCTCTTTACAAAAGAAGATTCCTGGACTTTGACGCCCGCATTCGCTCCAGGGTTATTCATCTTCACCCCCCTTGTTATCTCGATGGAATGGATTCACGAATTCCATCGATGCGACGGTTCCTCAGATCGAGTTGGACATCCCCTTGAGAACGTGCTCAGAAAGTTTCTACTGGAAGGCTCTCGAGTCAACAAATAGGGTTTTCTCCTCCGAGAAGAGACAAAACTTGATCGCTCTCATAGAGATGTATAGAGAATGAGGATTGGAGTCAAACCCCATTTTCCGGAATTTGCCACTCCCTCTCAGCCCGTTTTTCCACACGCTTCTTACCATTGTCAAAAAACTTACGTGAGCGGACCGGCACGCGTGTGCGAGGCAAACTCAGGGTTTTTCGGGACAGATAGGATTTGTCTTGTCCTTTCAGTTGCTTGCTCGATTAATCCACGACTGTTAATAACGTTTTCCACATCCTGTTTTCGTCATTTTCTTTGATTTCCGTCTTTTTTCTTCCCTTTTTCAAAAAAAACTCTCTTACGAGAAAATTTCTCACCAAGCGGTTGACCACAGCCATGAACCTCCCCGGTTCACCCTTTCAAAACGCTCTTAAAACTGCTATATGTTCTGCATGAAAGTGGTGTTCCTCGGGACAGGTGGTACGATTCCCACAGAGAAGCGGAAACACCCCACGCTGGCCCTGACACGGGAAGGCGAAGTATTCCTTTTTGACTGCGGAGAGGGTGCTCAGACTCAGATTTTCAAAGCCCGCCTTGGCATTGCACCGATCCGCGTGATCTTGGTTTCTCATCTCCATGG
The DNA here is from genome assembly GCA_964347335.1 of uncultured Thermodesulfobacteriota bacterium. Taxonomy (GTDB): domain Bacteria; phylum Desulfobacterota; class BSN033; order WVXP01; family WVXP01; genus WVXP01. The sequence goes on along the minus strand of CAYFYO010000121.1, from coordinate 2,743 downwards.
AGATCATGTCCTCGGTATTCCGGGTCTTCTCATGACGATGACCCAAAGCAATCGTTCCCAGCCCCTTTCCATCATTGGCCCGGCTGGGGTTTCGAAATGGATTCGTCATATCTGCGAGGACCTGACATTTCATACCTCCTTTGAGATTGAGGTCAAGGAAGTTGGACCGGAGCCGGTCCTTGTATCATCCCAATATCAGATCGATGCCTTTCCTCTCGAACATGGTATCCCAACATTGGGTTATCGATTCCAGGAAGCCGAGAGACCCGGACGGTTCAGGGTCGGGGAAGCGACGAGACTCGGCGTCCCGAAGGGTCCATTGTGGGGGCAACTCCAGGCTGGCCATAGTGTGAAGCTTAAAGGAGGTGATGAGGTGCACCCTCAGCAAGTTCTCGGCCCACCGAGGCCTGGACTCAAAATCGTCTATGCCGTCGACTCGAGACCCTGTGAAGAAACCGTGCAGGCTGCCTCAGGAGCGGACCTGCTGATCCATGACGGGATGTTCTTGTCTGAGGATGTCGAAAAGGCAAAGGCCAGAGGGCATTCTACAGCCACCGAGGCTGCCCAGCTTGCCTTCCGCGCCAAGGCAAAGCGCCTCGTCCTGACCCATGTCTCGCCCCGTTATCGTGGAGAGAGTAACAGGTTTCTCAAACAGGCCTGCAAGGTCTTTCCCCAAACGATCATTGCCGAAGATTTCATGGAGATCGAACTACGCCATCAGGACGCCTAAAGGAGAGACTGGAGACAGGCGACAATATGACCGGCGGTGAAGCCATACTTCTCCATGAGGACTTTGCCAGGCGCCGAGGCGCCGAAGGTGTTTATCCCAACCACTCTCCCCTCGACTCCCACATAGCGCTCCCACCCTAAGGGCGAGCCAGCTTCAACCGCCACACGGACTTTCACATCCTCGGGGAGGACATTGCGCTTGTAGACCTGATCCTGATCCTCAAAAAGCTCCCAGCTTGGCATGTTAATCAGTCTCACTCCAATTCCGTCCCCCGAGAGTTCCCGCCATCCTTCTAGCGCCACGTGGACCTCAGACCCGGTGGCAATGATGATAGCCTCGAGTTTCCCTTTCTCTTGGCCGAGGATGTATGCGCCCTTTCGGAGCTCATCGGCGGGTGGAAAAACCGAACGATCCAAGATCGGAAGCCCCTGTCGTGTCAAAATTAGGGCCACGGGGCCAGCTTGATGCTCCAAAGCCACGCGCCATGCTACGGCGGTTTCGCTGGCATCGGAAGGCCGAATCGTTATCAAATGTGGAATAGCCCTGAGGGAGGCCATTTGCTCGATTGACTGATGCGTGGGCCCATCTTCGCCCAACCCGATGCTATCGTGAGTGAACACATAGATGTTTGGGAGTCTCATGAGACTGGCGAGCCTGATGGCGGGCCTCATGTAGTCTGAGAAAACGAGAAATGTTCCTCCGAAGGGCCGAATCCCGCCATGGAGGGCCATCCCAGATAGGGTGGCTCCCATGGCGTGCTCGCGAATACCGAAGTGGAGGTTTCGCTTTTGGTAGTTCCCCCTCGCGAAATCACCATGCCCATTGAGGTAGGTATTGTTCGAAGGAGCCAGATCAGCTGAACCTCCGAGCAGCTCCGGCAGGTGGGAGGCCACGGCGTTGAGAAATTTCCCAGAGGCCACCCGTGTCGCCATCGGACCCTGATCCGGGGTGAACTGGGGGATTTCCTGATCCCAGCCCGTAGGAAGCTCCCCCCTCATCAATCGTTCCCATTCTTGAGCCATATCTGGAAAGGCCCTCTTATAGGCGCTGAGGGTTTCCTGCCAGACTTTTTCTGCAAGCTTTCTCTCTTCGACAAACTTGCGGAAGTGCTGGAGGCCTTCCTCGGGGACAAGGAAATCCTTATCTTTGGGCCACCCCAGGTTTTCCTTTGTCAGGCGGACCTCCTCAGGTCCCAAGGGGGCCCCATGAGCGGCCGCAGTATCCTGCTTGTTGGGACTTCCATACGCAATATGAGTTCGGAGAACGATCAAGGACGGTCGCTCCTTGTCATCCTTTGCTGATTCTACTGCCTTCGAAATCGCGTCCAGGTCATTTCCGTCATTCACCCTCTGGACCTTCCAGCCGTAGGCGTCAAAACGCTTGGACACATCTTCTGAAAAAGCCAAATCGGTTGACCCCTCAATGGTGATATGGTTGTCATCATAAAAATAGATCAACTTGGCGAGTCCGAGGTGCCCTGCAAGGGATGCTGCCTCTGAGGCGACACCCTCCATGATATCTCCGTCACTACAGAGGGCATAAACGTAATGGTTGACGATTTCATGGCCTGGTCGGTTAAAGCGAGCGGCCAGATGTCGCTCAGCCAAGGCCATTCCCACACCGTTGGCAAATCCCTGGCCGAGAGGTCCCGTGGTGGTCTCGATTCCAATATCCGGATCGTGTTCGGGATGTCCGGGGGTCTTACTCCCCCACTGCCTGAAATCTCGAATGTCGTCGAACGAGAGATCGTAGCCTGCGAGAAATAACAGACTGTATAGGAGCATAGAAGCATGACCAGCAGAGAGCACAAAACGGTCACGATCCGGCCATCTGGGCTCCTGGGGATTGTATCGCATAAAACGAGTCCACAAAACGTAAGCCACAGGAGCCAAAGCCATGGGTGTACCGGGATGCCCCGATTTCGCCTTCTCGACCGCATCCATAGAGAGCGTTCTAATCGTGTTGATGCAGAGTAGATCTAGATCTTTCTCAACAGTCATAATCTCCTCCCGA
>CAYFYO010000120.1:0-9641 GCA_964347335.1 uncultured Thermodesulfobacteriota bacterium | reverse complement strand
GTTTCAATTTGTCAGCGGGTAGCAGTTCCTTCCGAATTTCCATTGAAGGGCCTCCCATTCGTTTTCTATGAGGTCGTTCCTTACGCTCCTTTTTTTAGCTGACTTGTTCCGCATAGTCAACAAAATCCGACTTCCTCTCTTTGGTGCGGGTATTTCGGGGAAAATCGAGCCTCGCCTCTTTACCTTTTGTGGCCTATTTTCAGCGGCAAAACCCCCGGTCGATTTTTTTTCTTGACAAATATAGACGACCGTTCTATTACACCCTTCACGAGACAGGTATTTGGCCGAGCTGAGTGTTCGCAGTTGGAGTTTAGTCACGCATTTGGCAACACACTTTCGAAGAACCGCCAGGCGTTACCGCCGAGGATTCGGGCAACCTCTTCAGCTTTGAACCTCGTCGATAGGACCTCTCGCAACTCGTCTCTCTGATCTTCACCTGCAACGATCCTAAAGCGTCACGCTTGCAGAACGGTTATCACCCCTCTTGTTACCTTAGTAACTTCAGGTGGTTTGAAACCTCCTCCTGCAAGCTGGCTTGAACTGGCGCTCTCCCATCTTAGAAAATGGGTTTGGAGCGGGTTCTACATGTTCGTGGAAATTCCATAGATTTAGCTTTGAATTTGGAGTATACCGAATTATAATGAACCTATTCTGAGATTTCCGCAAAAGGCTAGAGCTAAGAGTTATGACTAGAGGTCACCTAAAAGTGCCAATGTAAGAGCCTCCAAAGGGGTTCTTTCTTTGGAGGCCTCCATAGTTTAGCCATTCGTTGAAGCCAACCCGGAGAATGTCGACCTTCTGGTCAAAGCGAAGGCCCCCCGGTTGATTATGCAGGGCGGGAAATTGGTCGAAGGAGAATGGTAACATCTCTGAAACGAAGGAGGTCTGAGATGAAAAATATCAGAATGCGTATCAAAACAGTTACTTTTGTATCCATATTGATTGCAGCGTTGGGCTTTTGCCTTGCTTTGCCCGATGCCTGGGCCGAGATCGAGGAACTCAGAATCGGAATTGGTATAGATGCTGACACCCTGAACCCGCAAGAGCAAACCACGTCACTGCCTATTAATATGTGCGAGTTGATTTACGATACCCTCTTCTACCAGACCCCGGAGCTAAAGCTTGAGCCCCGCCTGGCCACCAAGTATGAGGTTTCTGAGGACGGCTTGACCTACACCGTCCACCTTAGAAAAGGCATTAAGTTCAGCGACGGTACCCCGTTCGACGCGAAGGCCGCGAAGTTGACTCTCGATCGGGCCCTCGATCCAAAGATGAGAGTCCCGCTACGCTTCATAATCGCCATGATTGAGAAAGCCTCCATCGTGGATGACTACACTATTCGGCTGCACCTGAAGTATCCCTTCGCGCCTTTGGCTCCGACGCTCTCAATGGTCACTGTCAGCCCGATCTCGCCTGCGGCCATTGAGAAATATGGTGAGGACGTGCGCACAAGCCCTGTAGGCGCGGGTCCCTATAAACTAGCCGAGTGGGTCAAGGGCGACCGCATTGTCCTGGTGCGCAATGAGAACTACTACGGTCCCAGACCAACGGTGAAGAAGCTTACTTTCAAGATCGTGCCAGAAACCGCTACCCGTGAGGCCATGCTTAGGGCTGGTCAGATCGACATCTGTTATAAACCTTTACCCTCTGACGTGGCCGCACTCAAAGCCGATCCGAAGATCACGGTAGAGATGCCCCTAGACACAAGGACCATCTTCATGGGCCTCAACTATCAGAAAGGCCTGACTACCAACAAGCTGGTTCGCCAGGCATTCAACTACGCCGTCGACAAAAAGGCGATCGTCGAGAAAATCCTTTTCGATACGGCCGTGCCCATGGACGGTCCGGTCTCGCCGATCCTCTTCGGTTACCACCGGATGGAGCACCAATACGAGTACAACCCCGAGAAGGCCAAGGAGCTCTTGAAGAAGGCCAACTTCGACTTCAACCAGACGGTGAAGATGCGCACGCCCCAAGGACGGTATCTTTTTGACAAACAGGTGTCCGAGGCCGTACAGGCCTACTTCCAGGCTATAGGAGTTAAGACCGAGCTGAGGACGTACGACTGGCCGACCTATATCGCGGGCCTGCTCAAGCCGTTGGATGAGACCGAGCTAGAGGTCTTCCTGCTCGGCTGGGGTCCGATGATTCTCGATGCCGACATGGGCCTTTACGGCCAGTTCCACTCGAGCGTGAACCCTCCCAAAGGTTTAGGAGCGGCCTTCTACAGCAATCCCGAGTACGACAAGGTGATTGAGGCGACCCGGCTGGAGCAAGACCCCAAGGAGCGGCTCGAACTTTTCAGGAAGGCGTCAGAGATCGTCTGGGACGATGCCCCCTGGATCTGGCTACACGTAGAAAAGTTCGTTATTGCTTATTCGAGCAAGATCAAGGGGCTAGTGGTCACCAATACTGAGAAGTTCTACCCGACCTATGTGACCATGGAATAGGGTGAAGCGCAGACCCCGAGTGGGCGAGTATCCTCTGTCCTGATATGCGTAGTCGTCTGGCTAAATCTGAGGGGGCTGGTGCGCGGATAATTACAGTTTCCCAAGCGTGCACTGCGGTCTGCGCCAGGCAGGTGAGGGAGGGATAGCTGGAGAGGTCATGCTGCAATACGTTATCAAGCGCCTGCTCTCAACCGCGCCGGTCCTGCTCGGGATATCCCTTCTGCTCTTCTTCATGCTCCGTATGCTGCCTGGTGACCCCGCCCAGGTGCTGGCCGGCGAGATGGCAACCCCTGAGGAGGTGGAGAATATCCGCCAGCAGCTCGGTCTCGACCAGCCGATTTACGTACAGTATGCTTTTTTTCTAAGCCGATTGGTCAAGTTCGACCTGGGCCGCTCCGCCCGGACTCAGAACCCGGTTACCGAGGAGATCTGGGCCCGACTACCAAACACGATCCTGCTGGCTGTGGTAGCCATCACGCTAGCATGCCTGTTCGGTATTCCGGCCGGAATCGTCTCGGCTGCGCGGCCCTACAGCTGGATCGACTATGTGGTCACCTCGACGTCCATTTTCGGCATCTCAATGCCTGTCTTCTGGCTAGGCCTGATGTTAGTGGTCATCTTCTCCGTTGGGCTCCAGTGGCTCCCGGCCGGTGGGACTGGCAGCTGGAAGCACATCGTCCTACCCTCTTTTACCCTGGCTGCTTTCGTCGTCGCATTCATCGCCCGCATGACTCGGTCCAGCATGATGGAGGCTCTGTCCCAGGAATATACGACCACCGCCCGTTCCAAGGGGTTGAACGAGCAGATGGTCATCATCAAGCATGCCCTCAAAAACGCTCTCATCCCGATCATCACCGTGGTCGGTCTCCAGTTCGGGATGCTTCTGGGTGGTGCCGTTTTGACTGAGACGGTCTTTGCCTGGCCAGGCTTGGGACGGCTAATCGTGGACTCGATTCTGGCCCGAGATTACCCTACAATCCAGGGGGCAATCCTTGTCTTCGGACTTCTGTACATCCTGGTCAATCTGATCGTAGATCTCCTCTACGTCTACGTCGACCCGAGGATTCGCTATGACTGAGACGACCCATACTGGGTCTTGGAGGACCCAGGATCGGCCCACTTACCGGCAACTTAGTCGAAGTTGGACCAAGCTCAAGCGTAACAAGGCTGCTCTCTTCGGCGGAACTCTCATCGTGATCTATGTTTTCACGGCCCTCCTGGCGCCGGTCCTCTTTCCGAGAAACCCTTCAGCCCCGAACCTCATCAAAGCCCTAGAGCGTCCCTCCTTGGAGTCCCCTCTCGGCAAGGACCAGATGGGGCGCTCGATCCTGGGTCGGATCATTCATGGCTCCCGGATCTCACTCCTTATCGCGATCGCAGTCGTCAGCTTCGGTATGCTCTTTGGGATTCCGCTCGGGCTCATTTCCGGCTACTACGGGGGCAACGTCGATTTCGGCATTCAGCGCGTGACTGACACGATGCTTGCCTTTCCGGGTTTTCTGCTCGCCTTGGCCCTGGTCTCTGTGCTCGGGGTGGGGCTTAAGAACACGGTCATCTCGATAGGCATCAGCATGGTGCCCATCTACATCCGCCTGGTGCGGGGTTGCGCCCTATCTGTCAGAGAGCAGGTCTACGTGGAGGCTGCCAGGGCAGTCGGCACACGGGACATCGTCATCTTACTCAGGCACATCCTGCCCAACGTCATGGTCCCCATCACCGTCCAGACGAGCCTCGGTATGGGCACGGGCATCCTTTTTGCGGCCGGTCTTGGCTTCTTAGGTGTGGGCGTCCAGCCACCAACGCCGGAGTGGGGGACGATGCTAGGCTCCGGCCGGGTCTACCTTTTTAATTCGCCTCATGTGGCTACCTTCCCTGGCGTCGCTATTTTCCTGGCAGTGCTGGGCTTTAACCTTTTAGGTGACGGCCTGCGCGACGCTCTCGACCCAAGGTTTAAGGTATGACCGAGAAGACAAGTCCTCTTCTGACCATTCGCGGCTTACGAACTCGTTTTCACACCTTCGAGGGCGTGGTCAAAGCAGTGGACGGGGTGGACATGGAGGTCCTTCGGGGTGAGACGCTTGGTCTGGTTGGTGAGAGTGGCTGTGGTAAGAGTGTGACCGCGCTCTCGATCCTCCGGCTTTTGCCCTGCCCGCCGGGAGAAGTAGAGGGCCGCATCCTACTAGAAGAAACTAACCTTCTGGACTTAGCACAGGAGCAGATCAGAAAGGTCAGGGGCAATTCCATCTCGATGATCTTCCAAGAGCCGATGAGTTCTTTGAACCCGGTCCTGACCATCGGCGAGCAGATAGCGGAAGCGATCGTTCTCCACCAAGCGACCAGCCAGCAGGAGGCCTGGGAGAAGGCCGTCGAGATGCTCCGAGTGGTCCAGATACCCGAGCCCAAGGCAAGGGCTATGGATTACCCCCACAAGTTCTCGGGAGGTATGAGACAGCGGGCCATGATCGCCATGGCCTTATCGTGCAATCCCCAGCTTCTTCTCGCCGATGAGCCGACGACTGCTCTAGATGTGACCATCCAGGCCCAAATCGTCGACCTCATGCAGCGCCTCAAGGAAGAGATGCAGACGTCTATCATGTTGATCACCCACAATCTGGGCCTCATCGCGGAAATGGCCAGGCGCGTTGTTGTAATGTATATGGGCAAGGTGGTGGAGGAGGCGCCGGTAGAAGAACTCTTCCGAGAACCTCTTCATCCATATACCCAGGGCCTCTTGGGGTCTGTCCCCTGGATCGGCCGAAAGCTGGAGGCCGGTCGAAGACGTCTTCAGGAAATCCCGGGTATCGTGCCTAGCCCTCTGGAAATGCCTGGTGGATGCCGATTCCACCCACGCTGTTTACGCGCCAAGGATATTTGTCAGAAGCAAGCGCCTCCCGTGGTTCACCCAGACGATAGGCGCAGAGTCCTGTGCTGGCTGTGGGCGTGAATGAGGAAAGCTTGGACCTCCTAGAAGTGTGCGAACTGAGAAGGTTCTTTCCCGTGCGTACAGGTATCCTGTCGAGGACGGTAGGGTGGGTCCGTGCTGTTGATGGAGTAAGCTTCACCTTAGGGGAAGGGGAGACTCTCGGCCTGGTAGGAGAAAGCGGTTGCGGGAAAACTACGGTAGGGCGCTGTCTCCTAAGGCTGATAGAGCCTACGGCCGGCGGAGTCCGATTCGAGGGCCAAGACCTCCTGGGAATGGATCGGGAGTCCCTACGAAAGGTTCGGGCGCGGCTCCAGATCATTTTCCAGGATCCATATTCATCGTTGAATCCCCGCATGACTGTCGGGGAAATTATCACAGAGCCGATCAGAAACCACATCAAGGCGTCTAGGGCCGAAATTCGTGATCGGGTGTCTTTCGTCATGGAAAAGGTGGGGCTACATCCTGAGCATGCCCGGAGATATCCCCATGAGTTCAGTGGAGGACAGAGACAGCGGATCGGCATTGCACGGGCCCTGGCTCTGAATCCCCGGGTGATTATATGCGATGAACCTGTCTCCGCCCTTGACGTCTCTATTCAGGCTCAAGTGATCAACCTGTTGGTTCAGCTCCAAGAGGAAATGGGGCTTTCCTATCTGTTTATTGCACACGACTTGAGCGTGGTGGAGCATATCGGTGACCGCGTGGCTGTCATGTACCTCGGACGCATTGTGGAACTGGCTACGGATCGGCAACTATATCAGGATCCTCAGCATCCTTATACCCAGGCACTATTGTCAGCCATTCCTGTTCCAGATCCGGTGGTTCGAAGACGGAGAATCCTGCTAAAGGGAGAAGTGCCTAGCCCTGTGAACCCGCCTTCCGGCTGTGCCTTTCACACCCGGTGCTCTGAACGCGAGGAAGTCTGTCTGTATCAAGAGCCAACCCTTCGCGACCTGGGAAATGGTCATTGGGTAGCTTGTCACATCAGGTAGCTGACGGACGTGCGAGCTAATTGAGGGGGCCAAAGGATGAATGAACTGATCAGATTGTCGGCGCGGGAGATGGTCGCCCTTCTGAAGAAAGGCGAAGTATCGCCTCTTGAGCTTATCGATGCTGCGGCTGACCGAATTGCTGAGGTAGAGAAGACTATCAACGCCATGCCCAGCCTTTGCCTTGAGCGGGCTCGGGATCAGGCCAGCCGGCTAATGGTCCAGCCGCTCAGTGATCCGCCACCGCACTACCTTTACGGCCTGCCCATTGCGATCAAGGATCTGGTCGATGTTGCAGGGGTAAAGACAACATATGGATCGCCCATCTTTGCCCATCATCAGCCTGATCGGTCAGACTATCTGGTCGAGACTCTGGAAGCCAACGGTGCGATCGTCATCGGAAAATCAAACACCCCTGAGTTTGGTGCTGGGGCCAACACCTTCAATGAGGTCTTTGGCCCTACCCGAAATCCATGGAAAACGGCTGTGACCTGCGGGGGTTCATCGGGCGGCTCGGCCGTTGCTCTTGCTACAGGGGAAGTCTGGTTAGCCGATGGCAGCGATCTGGGCGGCAGTTTGCGCATACCTGCTAGCTTCTGCTCGGTGGTCGGTTTTCGGCCTAGTCCGGGTCGCGTCGCGTGCGGTCCGAAGGCACTTCCCTTTGAAACCCTGGCGGTCCACGGGCCCATGGGGCGGAGCGTAGCGGATGTCGCGTTGATGCTCGATGCCCAGGTCGGCCAACATGCCGGCGACCCCATCTCGTTGCCGCGGCCAGAAAACCCATTTCTGGAGGCCGTGGATCGGCCATTGAAGCCGCGACGAATTGGTTTCAGCCTTGACCTCGGTATAGCACCAGTCGATCCCGAGGTGAAGGGAATTTGTAGCAAAGCGGCCGAGTCGTGGGAAGATCTCGCAGTCGTGGTTGATGAGGCCTGCCCTGACCTGCATGATGCCGAGCCAATTTTTCAGGTCTTGAGAGCATCACTTTTTGCCAGCCGTTTTGCTCCTCTGTTACAAAGCCACCGTAAACATCTCAAGCCGGAAGTGATTTGGAACATCGAAAAGGGCCTGGCTTTGACGGGTGACGAGATTGCGTGCGCTGAGCGGGCGCGAGGTAGTCTTTACCATCGCACGGTTGATTTTTTCAAACGTTACGATCTGCTGATATGCCCGACCGTGGTCGCGCCCCCTTTTGACGTGACCATTCGCTATTTGACAGAGCTTAATGGCGTCACATTTGAGACCTATATCAGCTGGCTGATCTTAACCTTTGCCACTACTCTGACTGCTTGCCCATCTATCTCGATCCCTTGCGGTTTCACTAATTCTGGTCTTCCCGTGGGCCTCCAAATCGTGGGGCCACCACGAAGGGAGGACAAGGTTTTGAGTGCCGCCGTGTTGTTTGAAGATGTCTATGACCTTGGTCGAGTAACGCCTATTGATCCTCGTCCAGGAGATAGTTAGGAGATCTCCAGTGTTCTCCAAGGGTTAGAATTCAGTTAAACATGACTATCTCGCTTCACGAGTGCACAACCGGTTCTGTTCGGGGATTTATGCAATAAAATAGATCGGGTTGTCTTCGACCTCGACAGACCCTTGTTTTTGTGGTCGCAAGTTATTAGGCAAATACTTCACATGGACAACGGTGTTTCTTAGAAAAGTCAGGAAACTCCAGAGGAGATTTCTTATTGACCCTCTCCGAGGTTTTGTGTATTTTCAATTTCAATAGATACGCTGGATGGGGGATCGTTCAGCGGAAGGACAACGGACTCTGACTCCGTGAACCCAGGTTCGAATCCTGGTCCCCCAGCCAGAAGAGAGCGGGTTTGGCTCAAGTCGAGCCAGACCCTTTTTTGTTTCCCTCCACACACGTCCATTCTGGACCTCTCGAATTGAGCCGTTCTCAGATCTGTCAATTTCTCAATCTTCAGGTTCCATTATTCATCAAGTCCCCGACTCGGTCGGAGACTGATGAATGGCTTGGAGAGGAGTTCCTCGGTGATCGACGTCCTGGATTTCTTCTTGACACCGTATTCGCAATAGCGCATTCTGGGGCATCGCCCCGGAAATCGCGGTCGCACTGCTCCTCGGAACTCGCAGCCACAAAAGGAGGAGATCCATGAGTGATCGCATGCAGACGCTTGCCAGTAAAGATATGACCAAGCTCCATGATGCATCCACATATATTCTCAAAAACGTCGGTGTTGCCTTTCACGAAGAGGAGTCCCTGGAGATCTTCAAAAACAATGGATTCAAAGTGGATGGCAAGACGGTCTTTCTCAGGGAAAAGGAACTCACCAAGGCATTAGAAACCGCACCTTCCCGCTTCACCGTCACCGCCAGAAACCCAGAAAAGACCGTCAAAGTGGGTGAAGATGACTTCGTCTTGGTTCCGGGTTACGGGGCCCCATTCGTCATTACCGGTGATGGTGAGCAGAGAGATGCGACCATGGAGGACTATGACAACTTCTGCAAACTGGTTCAGACGTCCAAGTACCTTGACATGAACGGGTTTATGATGGTGGAGCCCTCTGATGTTCCGTCAAGAACGGCTCATCTGGATATGATTCTCTCGAGCATCCTTTTGTGTGATAAACCGTTTATGGGCAGTCCGGTCTCGAAGGAGGGGGCCAGAGAATGCATCGAAATGGCCGGCATCGTCTGGGGCGGCAAAGAAAAGATCGAGGAAATGCCGGTGACGGTTTCACTGATCAACTCACTCTCTCCGCTCCAGTTCTCAAAGGAAATGGCCGGGTCCTTAATCGAATTTGCCCGAAATGGCCAAGCATGCGTCGTGGCCTCTCTTGCGATGGCCGGAGCCTCCGGCCCGGTGACGCTCGCGGGTGTCTTGGCGATACAGAATGCCGAAATTCTAGCTGGCCTCACCCTGGCACAGCTCGTTAGGCCAGGCGCCCCAATCGTCTATGGCTCGACCTCAGCGCCGATTGACATGAGAACCGGGGGTCTATCGATTGGGGCACCGGAGCTGTCGATGATCGGTTCATACACTGCCCAAATGGCCCGGTTCTACAACTTGCCCAGCCGGGGCGGTGGCTGTCTCACCGATGCGAACTTCCCAGACGCTCAGGCTGGTGTACAATCGGCCATGGCCTTAATCACGGCGGTCCGTAATGGGATCAACTACATCCTACATTCCTGTGGTACTCTCGGTGCATATATCGCCATGAGCTATGAGAAATTCCTGATCGATGAAGAACTCTGCGGTATGATCAAGAAGCTGATCACACCGATTGAGATTACCGATGAGTCGATCGACGT
>CAYFYO010000119.1:0-9702 GCA_964347335.1 uncultured Thermodesulfobacteriota bacterium | reverse complement strand
GTGGCCTGATTTTTCCTCTCAAAAAATCAGGCCAGAGTCAAAATCATCTCTTGCGGACTCTGTGGGCTCGAGCGACCCTGAGCAGGGCCGAAGGGCCTGCCCTGAGTAAAGTCGAAGGGGAGCGGGCGAGAGAGAGTGGTCGAGCATTGTCCTGAAAAGCCAATGTGAAGACATTTAATGCGCCCGATATTCGAATTTCGGATTTAAGATGTCGGTTCTCAGGAGGCGGCGTGAGTGGGTGAACGACGCAACGGATGACAGGTTCCGATGTACTCGGTCCCTTTTATGAGGATATGGTTTTTGGGCACAGGTGGTTGTGGTGCAGTCAGGAAACTGCCATGGTTTCTTGACTCCAAATTCCGAGTGGAATCTGCCAAGGCCATAGCAGCCAGTGTGAGAGAAGAAGATTAGAAGTGATGACTGGCTTGAGAATACACATGGCACGGACGGTTTCTCGGAGAGACTGAAAGTTGGAACTTGACATTGACTTCTTCGCTCGAAATACCCTGGCGGTGGCTCAGGACCTGCTCGGGAAGAAGCTCTGGTACCGAGGCTGTGGAGGGATTATTGTGGAAACAGAGGCCTACCGGGACGACCCAGCCTCCCACGGTATCCGAAAATCCGAGAAGGCGAGGCTTCTAAGAGAGACCTATGGTCGAATCTACGTCTATTTGGTCTACGGCATGCACTTCTGTTTGAACTTTACAACAGAGCGGGAGGGTGTGGGCGCCGTTCTGATTCGGGCCGTGGAGCCCACTGAAGGGATCGAGATCATGGAAACGCGGAGGAAGACGAAAAATCTCTATCAGCTTACGAGTGGCCCTGGGAAGGTCTGTCAGGCCTTCAGTATTGGGATGGGGTTGTTCGGAAAGCCCGTGGGGGGCGAGTTGAAGGTGTTTGACGCTCTTCAACCCTCACGAATCGAGCGGACCCGACGAATCGGAATCTCCAGGGCGAAAGACCTTGACTGGCGGTTCTTTATTTCAGATAGCCCGTTCGTCAGCCGACGGTAATCTGTCGAAGCAGAAGTCGATGGCCTGACCTCGGACCGAAACTCCGGAGCGTATTGAAAGGGCAAAAGGAATAGGGATATGATCCTTTGTATCAGGCCCCTTTAGGGAGGGAGATGGTGAAGAAGCTTTTCTTGTTTCTCGTTGCTCTCGGCTTGAATGTGACCGTCGGGTGGGCTGGAGATACTGGACTCTGGACCAACGTCTGTCCAGACCCTGAGGTGGACTACTGCAAAGATTCTGGCAAAACCGCCTACGATTACCGAGGCATGTTCAAGCTTGGCCAGATCATCGGTGTCACTTGGAGATCAACGGGAACAGCCACCACCGGCGATAAAGATAGAGATTCGAGAGAGCGGGTTTACTATTACATTATTGACGACGGAACAGGATCGCCCTCATTTATCAGACCGTGCGACGATGTGACGGCCAAATGAGTCAGCATCCTCACTTGCTGACCACCTTCTCGATGGTTTTGACCACTTCCTCGGGTTCATCGATAATCTGGAAGATCTCAGTATCTGCGGGGCCTAGCGTGCCGGTTTGAAAGGGGGCCCTCTTGATCCAGTTGATCAATCCCTTCCAGTAATCCCTGCCCACAAAAATCACCGGAAAGGTCCGGCTCTTCTGGGTGACAATCAAGTTGAGTGATTCGAAGCATTCGTCCATGGTGCCATAGCCGCCCGGAAGTATGACATAGGCCATGGCGTACTTGATGAACATGAATTTCCGCACGAAAAAGTACCTGAAACTGAGGGTCAAGTTGGAGTAGCGGTTGTAGACCTCGTTTTTGGAAAGCTCGATTCTGAGACCGATGGACCTTCCGTCTTCTTCAGCGGCCCCCTTGTTCGCCGCCTCCATGACCCCCGGTCCCCCGCCGGTGATCACGGCAAATCCGCTCCGGACCAAAAGGCGAGCGATCTTCTCGGCTTTCACGTAAATCGGGCTGTCAGGCCCGACCCGTGAAGACCCAAAAATGGAGACAGCCGGTCCGATGCCGGACAGGGCGTCAAATCCCTCCACGAATTCCGCCATGATATGAAACATCCTCCAGGAATCCGTTGCGGCCGTGTGGTTGATTCTCAGACCTCTTTCCATATCGTTGGTCCTCGCGCATTCGAATGAAAGTCAGGTGATGGCGTTACTGAAAGCAATTATGAGGCCACACGCGACAAATGATATTGAGGGGTGAATTGGGTGAAATTCGGTGGCCGAGTGTCAGCCCTTTGACTCGCAATCAGCCGGGCGGAGTTAGATCCCTAGGATATCTGGGAACGGCCTCATGAGCACGAGAATCCGAGAAAGGTCGGTTGCCTCTCGAAAGGAACACGATTTTAGCCTGAAGGGGATTTCGATGGCTGTTGGCACTCAGCAGGTGAGCCGGATTACGCCACTGGATTTACACATGGTGATGGGATAGATTCTAGGGCGTGAACGGACAGGCACCCTTGACACCTTGGCGAATCTTTTGGTTCTGGGTACCCTTGGCCGCCATGTGGCTGCTCATGGCTGTTGAGCATCCGATATTGGCGGCTGTGATTGCACGTCTCGCGAGCCCAGAACCCAACCTGGCCATTTTCGGTGTGACTTTTTCCCTCTCGATTATCATTGAGAGCCCAGTGATCATGTTGCTCACCGCAGGAACTGCCCTGGCGCGGGACAAACAGTCATATGAGCGGCTCCTGTCTTTCACCCATATCCTGGCCGCTATTTTGACCGCCTTGCACCTCCTCATCGGCCTGACGCCTCTCTATCAACTCATTGTCGGCGAGGCAATGGGGGTGCCGGCGGACATCCTTGAAGCGAGCCGCTCGACCTTCCTGTTAATGGCTCCGTGGCATGCCGGTGTTGCCTACCGAAGGCTCTGGCAGGGGGTATTGATCCGGTACCGGCGAACATGGGTTGTGCCGCTGGCGATCATGGCTCGGCTCCTGACCATCGCTCTTATCCTGGCGCTGGGGCTTTTGACGCGCCGCCTCCGAGGCGCCGATCTTGGCGCGATAGCAATCACCATCGGTATTACTGCTGGCGCGGTGACCGCGTATTGTTTCGCCCGTTCTACGGTTCGCGATCATCTTTCCACACCCACTCCGGGTAATGGGTCGTTGAACTGGCGCGACTTGCTCGAATTCTATCTCCCCTTGGCGCTCACGCCGATGATCCATCTGGTGGGCCGGCCGGTGGTCGTCATGGGGCTTGCCCGGGCGGCTGAGCCGCTGGCATCTCTTGCGGTCTGGCCAGTCATTGCAGGGGTTCTCTTCCTCGGTCGGTCTGTCGGCTTTGCCTATCAGGAGGTCGTGGTGGCGTTGATCGGTGATCGGACGAGCTTCGAGAAAATACGCCGGTTCACTGCCGGCCTGGCCCTGTCACTCACTGGAAGCTTCGTTCTCATTTCCCTGACACCGGCAGCTCGCGTCCTGTACCAGCATATCGCGGGTCTTTCACCGGAACTCGTCGCTTTGGCGATTGTGCCAACCCTGATTCTCTCTTTAGTGCCGGGACTGGACGCGCTGATCTCCTGGGGGCACGGACTCCTGATTCATTTTAGACAAACGCGCACAATCACCCGAGCGGTCACGCTGAATGTGGCCGTGCTGGGCAGCTTCATACTCAGCGCAGGGGTTTTGTTACCTGCGACTCCTGGCACGATAATCGCAGCCGTCGCATTGAGCGCTGCTGTGAGCGCCCAATGGTCTTACCTATGGTGGTCGATCCGAAGGGTGGGTCCCGGGCCTGAAGAGCCTCTCGAGGCCCCCGTGTATTCCGAGGGTCTGAC
The DNA here is from genome assembly GCA_964347335.1 of uncultured Thermodesulfobacteriota bacterium. GTDB lineage: Bacteria > Desulfobacterota > BSN033 > WVXP01 > WVXP01 > WVXP01. The sequence goes on along the minus strand of CAYFYO010000119.1, from coordinate 5,916 downwards.
CTAATCGGAACTTTACCAGGTCTTCACACGAGGCATCTTTCGGCCTTTCTATTCGATATGGCCGTGTGGAACCGTGGCATACCCTGATGATCAGCCTTCAAATAGAACGAGCCCGATGAGCAAACGTTCCAAATCCAAATATACATGCAGAGATTATCGGGAAGAGATGATACTCCTCAGCCTCAAGAGGCGGCTTGCCCAAAACGACCTGTCTGAAGAGGAAAGGCGCGTCATCCTCGAAGAGATCGAGAAATTGGAATCAGCCCTGGAAATGAAAAAGTGAGATGGACTTTACCCGAAACCCTCAGGGAAGATCCGGGGAGGTTTCTTCACTTCGGGGGGGTGGCAAGGGTTTTCTTCCCCTAAACTCGGCCAGTTGACCTTTGACGTTTTCAAGGATCCTTCTCGAAAAGACCTTTCCGGTGATGTCCTCTATTGCCTCATGAGCGACCTTTTGGAACCGGGCCAGTTCCTGAGGCGACAGATCTACATACTGAATGCCCTCCCGGGCCATGAGCTTGAGCGCCTCCTCGTTCTCCTTTCACGCTTCGGCGTTCAGGGTGACGAGTTTCTTATGGAAAATCTCTTTCAGCGTCTTTTGGTGGGCATCGGGGAGGCCCTCAAAGGACTTCCGAGTTATGACGACTGCGCCCAAGGAGTAGCTGAGCGGGGCTTGCGTAACATATTTCACCTTGGTGAACCACTGAAGCACGATGGCTCCGAAGGGCGTGCTATAGATCACGTCCACGAGCCCCGTCTGGAGCGCCAGCAGAACGTCTGAGATTGCCAGTGGGACAGGCGACACACCCGCCTTCTCGAATACCGCCTGGCTCACAGGGTCACCCTCGGGCATCCACACTTTTGCACCGCGGACGGCTTCGACACTTGACATCGGCTTGTTGGACATCATGTATATGAAGCCGATTTCGGACCAGCCGAGAAGAACATAGCCCCGCTGTTCCAGAACCTTTTCGAGCCGATCGGTGATTCTGGGCAGGATGTGGTCCACCTCCTCGTAGGTGCGGAATAAGAAGGGTGTTCCGAGTACCTGAAGCTCCTGGTCGATCTCACCCAAACCCAGGCCTGTGAGCCCGGCGATCTGAATCTGACCGATCCGCATCTTCCGCAGCACCGTTCGATCGTCGCCCATGACCCCGCCGGGATAAGCTCTCACCTTTAATGTCCCCCCTGTCCGCGACACCAACTCACGATTTGCTTCGTTCAGCGCTTTCATCCAGCTGCTGCCCTCAGGGGCCAGGGTGGCAAACTTCAGGATGTTCTCTTTCTCCTTTGCCAGCAGAGAAACCGGGAGGGCGCAGAGTAGGGTAATCACGAGAAGGATCTTGAAGTTTTTTTCTGTGAGGATCATGGGAAGCTCCACTCGCAACACTCAGTCACCGTGCGAATGCGCTCAAGCCTTGACACAAGACTCGCAACTATTGTAGTCCTTGCTCAGGCATCTTTTGCTGAATCATCAAGGTACAGGCCTCCAAATCAATTCCGAATAGGTTTGAGAAGAAATGGCGAACACCGAGAAGGGAAAACCCCTGGGTGCTGGTAAGAGCAGTTTTGAACTCATTGACCCGGACGTCGTCTTTGGTGAGATCGGGCTCCGGAGAGGGAGTACTTTCCTTGATATGGCCTGTGGGCTCGGACGGTACGCCATCGCTGCCTCGGAGTTCGTTGGAGATGAAGGGGAAATCCACGCTGTCGACCTCTGGGAAGAGGGGATTGCTGCCCTGCGGGAGGAAGCCTCGGCCCGGGGGATCAAGAACCTGAGGGCCGCTGTTTGTGATGTTGGCAAGGAAGTACCGATACCAGATGACAGCATCGATGTCTGCTTGATGGCCACGGTTCTCCACGATCTCGTACAAACCCGAGATGATGATGGGGCTCTCAAAGAGGTCAAGCGGGTGCTGAAATCACAGGGCGCTCTTGGGATCATCGAGTTCAAAAAAATCGATGGCCCACCCGGGCCTCCCATTCGCGTCAGGCTGGCGCCTGAAGAGGTCGAAGATATCGTTTTCCAGCACGGTTTCCGCAAAAGGCGAATGGTCGAGGTTGGGCTCTATAACTACCTCGTCGTTTTCGATTTCCCTTGATTTTCCGATGGTACCCTTTTGTCCTCTGACTCGCCCGCTCCCGTGAGGGGCCTGCTCCCACCTCCCTCGTGAACGACTTAATAGTCAAGCCAACCTTTGCCTTTCAGGAATCCCCTCACATACGCTATTTGGCCAGCGTGTTGTAAACAGTCGCTCATAACGCTCACCAGGCGGACCCCCACTGTGGGTAGCGGCTTGAACCATGGTTCGTTCAACTCTCGATCGAGGTCACTTGATGAAAGGCCCTGGATGTATTGTTTCGATCTTTCGAGGACGGCGCGATGGTAGTCCAAGATCGTTTTGGGTTCCGGTGACTCGAAAGCGGCAACATCGTGGGAGGTGTGACCAAACCCGATGTCTTTGGGATCGGAGGCCCTGCTGAACTTTGCGTACCATCTATCCTTTATCCAAAGTTGCTCCTCGCCCATTAAATCGGAAATGTGATCGTCCTGGACACGTGTAAGATGCCAGGCGAGCCAGCCCATGCTGTTACAGTCCGGATGGGGTTGCCCATTGAGGTCATCCAAAGTCATCCCATCAAGCGCCTCATTCAGGACTTGCAATACGCGGTCGTAGCCGTCAAGGATTAATTCTCTCCATTCCACAAAACTTCCTCCGTGCTTGTGCTCGACGGCTTCCCCACACAAGATCTGATGAATCAATAGTTCTCTGCCAGAACTTCGAAAAAGGCCCGAGGATGGCTACAGACCGGGCATTTTTCTAGAATTTCCTTGCCCTCAAATACGTAACCGCAATTCCGGCAGTGCCATTTCACCGGGGAATCCTTCTTGAAAACCTTTCCTTCCTCCACATTTTTGAGGAGACTCAAGTACCGGGCTTCGTGGAATTTCTCCACCTTCGCCACCTCGGTGAATGTCCGGTGAGCTTCCATAAACCCCTCTTCCTTGGCGACATCGGCAAAACCCCGGTAGAGGGTCGTCCATTCGAGATTCTCTCCAGCGGCCGCGGCTTTCAGATTGGTCGCGGTATTCTCAATCATTCCAGCCGGGTAACCTGCAACGATCTCCGCTTCGCCGCCCTGGAGTAATTTGAAAAACAGTTTGCCATGTTCCTTCTCATTGTCCGCCGTCTCGAGAAAGATGGCAGCAATGTGTTCATAGCCCTCCTTTCTGGCTGCGCTGGCAAAATACGTGTAGCGATTCCTGGCCTGAGATTCTCCGGCGAATGCGGCTAAGAGGTTCTTCTCCGTCTGACTTCCCTTAAACTCCATGAAGTATTCTCCTTTCCTTTGAGATTGTCCGTATCTGGCTCTGAATTCCAATATTATAAGGTGAAAGCCCCTTGGCGATCAATGGGGTGGACGGCCGAAAAACGACTTATCCAGGCCCTGCGGCTTCGCTTTGACACAAAACTCATGTTTGATGGAATAACGGCAGTTAGCCCGGCTTATTCCTGAATCCCAAAGATTCTCGAACAATGCAGTCTAGGGCTTCTCATCGTCTTCTTTAAGGAAACGATGAGGTTTGTTTCTCTCTCGGTAATGGCGTGCCAGAATCGAGCATCAAAGACAGACGAGGAGGGGGCAAATGGCTGAAATGACGGGTGTAGAGGCATAGAATAGGAGGCGAGTCTGGCTAGGGACGGCTCCGTTTCGTCGATCTTAAAAGGTGTAGAGGTCCTCGGGGTTCAGGAGCCGGTTGCCATCAAACCGAACCCCTTCCTCGAAAAGAAGGGCCTTCTTCTTCTCGATCTCTGGCCCTGTCAGTTTTCCAGAAAACCCACCAATCGTTAGATCGGACCGAATCACCCGATGGCAAGGCACCTCCGGGGCGAAGGGGTTGACTCTCAATGCCTGTCCGACAGCTCGACTCGAGCCGCACCCGATGGTTCGAGAAAGGTGTTTATATGTCGTGACCTTTCCGCGCGGTATTTTTCTGGTGGCCGCATAGACCCGCCTTTGAAACTCGGTAATCTCCCGACGAGGCTTCTCCATTCTCTCATGAGGCTCCTTTCGTTCGAAATAGGCAACCGGTACCGCTTCCCGAGTCCGGGAGGGCTCTGAACGTGGTTTGATCACTATAACATATCCTTGGAGGCCTTTTGACCTATTGCCCATTCCCATGAACCAGTTTGATCACCGTCACCTCGGGCGGCGACATGAATCGAATCGGTGGCCCCCAGGTTCCTGAGCCCCGGCTCGTGTACAGATGCGCGTTTTGAGGAAGCTTCACCAGCCCTACGGTGTGGTGAAAGAAAATTCGCGTGATGAGGGTGAAAGGGAAGATCTGGCCCTTATGGGTATGCCCGGAAAGCTGGAGATCGAAAAGACCGAGCGCCTCGGGGTTCAGAACCGGCCGATGTTTGAGGAACAGCGTAAATTTGTCACGGGAAAGTTCAGAGAGCAGCTTCCTTTCGGAAACCCCTTTACCGAGACCGAAATACTCCCCCGTCAAATCATCCACACCGGCAAGGTTGACCATTCCGGCGATGGTCCGTGTTTCTCCTCTCAGTATTTGAAAACCTGCCTTTTCAGTGAAATTCAATGCCTGATGAAGACCCGCATAGAATTCGTGATTTCCGGTAATGGCAAATTTGCCGTATTTGGGTCTGATGGCTTTCAGAAGTTCTGCAAGACCCTCGAGGCTATCGATCTGTCCATCCACAAGATCGCCTGTCGAAACCAGGATGTCGGGTTTTGCTTTTTCCACTTTCTCGAGAATCCTATTCAACCTCTCATGCCTCACAATCAGACCCAAATGGACATCGGAAATCTGGACGATGGTTAGTGTCCCGACCTCCCTCGGAATTTTTGGGCTCTTGATGATCAGTGTATCGTTGCGGATGTGGCGTGCTTCAAAATACCCGTAGAATGCAATGACGAGGGTCACCAATAATGGAACGGCAAAGGCGAACTGCGGCGAAGGTCCCGGATGGGAGAGGTTTTTTCGAAATATGAGACCGCCCGCGTAGATGAAGAGACGATAGAGATCGATGACGAGCGAAAAAGAAAAAAACAGGAAAGTCAGCCCCATCCAGGTATACCCAACGTAGGCCATGAGGCGGGCTGAGGACTCAAATCCCTGCCGTTCGAAAACGCGGACGAGTACAGGCGCGCTGACCATGATCGCCATGAGGAAGCCAAGAGCAATCCCGGGTCCGATTCCGAAGGACAGGGCATTTCGCATCTTTATGAATATGTAAAGATGGAGGGAACTGTAAAGAACAAGGATGGTCAGCAAGAACAGGGTCATTCCGGTCTCTGGCCGATTTCTGACGGGTGAATTCTTGTGGGCGGTAATCATACCCTATTGGGTGAAGATTTTTCAACGGCTTCGACAGCAGGACTTCCCCCATTTCTCAAGAGGTGTGTTTCACAAGCTACGGATTTCTTGAAACAATTTCGATTTCTCAAATGGGAGCCTACTATCCCTTCGCTCCCAAGCTCTCGCGGTGACCCAATCGAGGTTCGCAGGCGGGGAATACCTGCCCCTTCCGCGCTCTAAAGGCGCGGCTTTCCCCTTCCTGCTCATCCTCGAAGGGTCCCCACCGCTTCCGCTACGTCGCTCAGAGACAATAGGCTCCCTCAAAAATGCGGGGAACTCCTGTTTCGAGTGTGGCAGATCTCCATTGTTTTGGGACGAGATGAAAAAGCAGATTGACTTGAATCATCAGTGTGCTAACCTGGATAGGGAGCGTCTTTTGAGCTGAGGCGCGAAATCGGGCATGGTGGAGACTGAGTAGGCGCGGAGCCCGTCTTTTCGAGAAGAGGGCGCGAGTTTTTGCGAATTCGGGGGAGAACGATCGGGGAGGTTTCATGACGACGAAGGGGGTCACCCGGAAGCTCACGACAATC
>CAYFYO010000118.1:0-9725 GCA_964347335.1 uncultured Thermodesulfobacteriota bacterium | reverse complement strand
CTCGGCTCCACTGCAAATCCAAAACTCGCCCTTCGGGCTCAGACAGTTGGATTTGTAAGCGTTCCGCCTCGCTAAGAATTGTTAGCGAAAAAACATTGATTCACGCTCAGAGCTTCCTATTCTGTTGTTACGAAGGTTTTTTGGAAAGATAGAAGTCTTGAGAATGCCATTTGTCCAGACACTGGATACTGACAGCTGAGAACTGAAGAAGTGTTATGGAGGAGATATGTCTGACAAGTACTACGCAACAGGGAGACGGAAGACGTCAGTTGCTCGAGTCTGGCTAGAGCCAGGGGAAGGATCATTCCGAGTGAACAAAACGACGCTTGACGGTTTTTTCGGGAGAGAAACCCTGAAAATGATTATCAATCAGCCCTTCGAGGTGACCCAGACGGTGGGGCAGTTTAATGTCTATGCAAATGTCCAGGGGGGCGGAATGTCCGGGCAAGCCGGAGCCATTAAACACGGAATCGCCAGGGCACTTTTGGCCTTTAATCCAGAGTATCGCGACTCCCTCAAAAAGGCAGGCTTTCTCACCCGCGATCCTCGCGTAAAGGAGCGGAAGAAGTACGGTCGGCGGGGCGCCCGGGCAAGTTTTCAGTATTCGAAGCGGTAGACTCGGGAGGCCTTTGGGCCTCCTTTTTTTTGCCATGTGCTCCCAGGCTTGTGATTTCGGCCGGGGTGGGAATTGGGCCGAGAGACGCATCGGGTCGAGCAGAAACCCTAAAGCTTTTTCTAGGATTCATTATTTAGTTATTTGATTTTAAATGGATATGTTTTTTTTGATTCGAACACCTTGCTCACCCTTTGATGACGGATCCAAGCGCCTTTCGTGAAGAGAGAGACTATCAGGAGAGACCCATGCGCAATGTTGGGATCATCGGGGCTACCGGATATACGGGGATGGAGTTGCTTCGACTATTGCTTCACCATCCGCGTGTCCGCGTTTCGGTTCTGACCTCGAGGAAATATGAGGGCCTGACGATTGACAAGGTTTTCCCCGCTCTCAGGGGCCATATCGATTTGGTTTGCGAACCTTTGGACTTCGATCGGATTGCGGAGCGGTCTGACTTTGTTTTCACAGCCGTTCCGCACAAGACGGCGATGCAGGTGGTTCCCCACTTCCACAGCCGAGGAAAGCGGGTCGTCGATCTGAGCGCTGACTTTCGGTTTACAGATCCGCGAATCTACGAAAAATGGTATCAGCGACATGAGAGCGAGGCGTTGCTCCAAGAGGCGGTTTACGGCCTTCCGGAGCTCTATCGGGAGGCGATTCAGAAGGCTCGAATTGTCGGGAATCCTGGTTGTTATCCGACAGGAGCAATTCTGGCCCTGGCCCCATTGGTCAAGGAAAAGCTGGTGGATCTCTCCCAGATTGTGATCGATGCCAAGTCCGGGGCAAGCGGCGCGGGTCGGGATCCTGCATTGGCAAACCTGTATTGCGAGGTGAACGAGGGATTGAAGGCATATAAGGTCCTGGAGCACCGCCATCACCCCGAAATTGAACAGGAACTCAGCCGACTCGCCCAGGAGCCTGTTCAAGCGATTTTTGTTCCGCACCTAGTTCCAATGGACCGAGGGATTCTGAGCACGATATATGTAAAGCTCACTCGAAAACTCGATACGGGCTACCTTCTGGACCTCTATGAAGAATTCTATCGTGGAGAATACTTTATTCGGCTCTGTCCAGAAGGAGAGTACCCGAACGTCTCTGACGTCAGAGGAGCTAATTTTTGCGACATCGGTTTGAAGGTTACGGGTCAGGGTGAAAAAGCGGTCATTCTTTGCGCCATCGACAATCTCGTCAAGGGCGCTTCCGGGCAAGCTGTCCAGAATATGAATATCATGTGCGGATTTCCGGAAGAAGCGGGCTTAGGCGCGATCGCCCTGTTTCCATAAATCACGATGCTTTGGTTTTTACTTTTCCTCCCTATTTTGCTAAATTTAATGAGTCACTGAAAAATTCCCCTTCAATCTCCGAACGAGATTTTCCGACCCCCCGGCGGGGGCCTATCCGGATTTTCACAGAAGAACGTGTGGCTCAATGCACCGAATCAGTGATGGTCGCCTGGTCAAGGCGATAGACTCTGAAGGCGTTTTGTTTGTTTCCGGAGTGTTTTTCAATATAACCTCGTCTGAGATATGATTCTCCTATCCGTGAGGATCTTGTTATGGCGACCCGGACGCCCATGATTGAACAGTATCTTCGCATTAAAAGCGAATACCCGGATGCCATTCTCTTCTACCGGATGGGAGATTTCTATGAAATGTTTTTCGAGGATGCCCAGGTGGCTTCACGAGAACTCGAGATCACACTGACCTCGAGAAATAAGGGAGACGACGAAAGTGCGCCCCTGTGTGGGGTCCCCTACCATGCGGCGGATTCCTATATTGCGAGGCTCATTGGCCGTGGGTATAAGGTCGCCATTTGCGAACAGACCGAAGATCCGAAGCAGGCAAAGGGACTCGTCAAAAGAGAAGTCGTACGCGTAATCACGCCCGGTACCGTTGTCGATGCTGATTATCTCGAGGCGAAATCCAACAATTATCTCATGGCGATCTCTCCGGTAGACGACCGATTCGGTTTGGCCCTTCTGGATCTCTCGACAGGCGAATTCAAGGCCGCCTATGTGGAGGGCTTTTGGAGTTTGATGACCGAGGCATGGAGAAATAATCCTCGGGAGATTATTCTCCCTGAGAGCTTCCGCGAGACCCGAGAGTTCGATTCCTTCAAGCGAGCCCTTGGAGAACGTTTCATCAACATCCTCTCGAATGCCTATTTTGACCCAACCAGCGCACGGGAGTCTTTGGCGGAACACGAACACTTGACTGAAGAACCTGATCTCGGTAAACCCAGTAGAGAAGCGGTGTTGGGAGCTGCCGGTGCAGTGCTCCGATATATCAGGGAGAATAACCGATCTACACTAGCCCACATCAAGCCCATCAACTTTTTGCAGGTTCGTGACTATATGGTCGTGGATGAGACGACCAAGAGGAATCTCGAACTCACCGAGAGCCTGATCGATGGGAAGGTGAGGGGATCTCTTCTGGGCATCCTGGATGATACCGTAACGGCAATGGGGGCAAGGACACTGAAGCAGTGGTTGCTCTATCCAGTATTGAATCTGAAGGAGATCGAGCATCGCCTGACGGGTGTCGAGAATCTCATCGAGAGGAAGATGGAGCGCCAGGAGGTCCGTGAGGCGCTCCAAGCAGTCTATGACCTCGAACGGCTCAATACCCGCATCGCTATGGCACGGGCCAATGGGAGGGATTTAATCTCGCTAAAGGCATCGATCGACCGGCTTCCGGACATCGAGAGGGCCCTTGAGGCATTTGAGGCACCGGTTATTCGGGAGATCCATGGTGGCCTCGACGATCTGCAGGATGTGGGAGAAATCATCGACCAGAGTATTCGCGAAGATGCGCCGCTGACTCTGAAAGAAGGTGGAATCATTAAGAAAGGGTATAACAGCGAGCTCGATGAACTCAGGAAGGTGATCCACGAGGGAAAAACGTGGATCGCCCGCTTGGAAAAAGAGGAAAAGGACCGCACGGGTATCAACTCCCTGAAGGTACGGTTCAATCAGGTTTTCGGCTACTACATTGAAATCACGAAAGCCCACCTCGACAAAGTTCCAGATGACTACCTTCGAAAGCAGACACTTAGCAATGCGGAGCGGTTTATCACACCGCGACTCAAAGAATATGAGTCTCGGGTTTTGGGGGCTGAGGAGAAGATCAATCGGCTCGAGTACGAACTATTTGACGAAATCCGCAGCAAGGTGTCGCTGGAGAGTCGTCGGATTCAGAAAACAGCCTCCAATCTGGCAGTACTCGACGTGCTCGCATCATTTGCCCAGGTGGCTGACCAAAATGGCTATAGAAGGCCGAGCCTAAATGACGGGCCATCGATTGTCATCCGAGCCGGGCGACATCCTGTTGTAGAGCAACTTCGCCCCTCTGAAGTCTTCGTTCCCAACGACGTTGTGTGTGATGCTGAGGAGAACCAGCTTCTCATCATCACCGGGCCGAATATGGCGGGCAAATCAACATACCTCCGACAAGTTGCTTTGATTGTTCTCCTGGCTCAGATGGGCAGCTTTGTGCCTGCTGAATCGGCGTCGATCGGGCTTGTGGATCGAATCTTCACCCGAGTCGGGGCCTCGGACAATATTGTTCGTGGTCAGTCAACCTTTATGGTAGAGATGATGGAAGCCGCCCGCATTCTGAGCGAGGCGACAGGGCGGAGTCTCATCATTCTGGACGAGATCGGAAGGGGGACCAGCACCTTTGACGGATTGAGCATTGCTTGGGCTGTTGCGGAGTATATCCATGATGCACCGGCCTTAGGAGCTAAGACACTGTTTGCAACACATTATCACGAATTGACGGAGCTGGCCTTGACGAAACCCCGAGTGAAGAACTTCAACTTTGCCGTAAGAGAGTGGAACGATGAGGTGATTTTCCTCAGGAAGATCGTGCCAGGGGGTGCCAGCCGGAGCTATGGCATTCAAGTCGCTCGCTTGGCGGGGCTTCCCAAAGAGGTTATCGAAAGAGCAAAAGAGATCCTCGGAAATCTGGAGAAGGGCGAGTTAACGAAGGGAGGCCTTCCGAGGCTTGCCATCAAGCGGGGAGAGGATAAGGGGCCTGGACAACTCGATCTCTTTTCTGCGGACGATCAATGGATCAGATCAGAATTGCGGGATATCGCAATTGATTCCATGAGTCCCATCGAGGCCATGAATAAACTCTATGAATTGAAAAAGCGAATCGAGGAGGCGTCCTAGGCCTACACGCATGGATTACTCGAGGGCGATAAACCGAATGGTGGACGAACAAATTACCGCCCGTGGTATCAAAGATCTGAGGGTCATAGAGGCCATGCGGACGGTCTCTCGACACCTTTTTGTGGAAGAAGCTCTCCAGGGTCAGGCGTATAATGACTATCCACTTCCGATCGGTCACGGTCAGACCATCTCCCAGCCCTACATGGTCGCTCTCATGACAGAGGGGCTCAAACTCCAGGGGGATGAGAAGGTATTGGAAATCGGGACAGGATCGGGCTATCAGACGGCGATTCTGGCGTTGCTGGCAGAGAAGGTTTACAGCATTGAAAGAATCGGCGAACTCGCTTCGAAGGCACGGAAGATCCTCGATGAGTTAAACTGCTTTAATGTCGAGATCAAGATTTTTGACGGGACGTATGGGTGGAAAGATAAAGGTCCATTCGATGCCATCATGGTGACGGCAGGCGCCCCTGAGGTTCCTCAACCGCTCATGGATCAACTCGCTATTGGGGGTCGGATGGTGATTCCTGTGGGTGAAGCGGGGCTACAAGATCTCTTTGGGGTCACTCGGAACAAGGATGGGTTCGCCAAGAAGAATTTGGGAGGGTGCCGGTTTGTCAAACTGATCGGGAAATATGGTTGGGAGAGCGAGGATTGAAGAGGAAGTTACCACATCCAGCGGTTCGACCGATAGTGGTCCTGAGTACCGCAGTCCTCCTTGGAATCATCCTGTTGGCCAATGGTTGCGCAACTTCACCGAGCAGGCCGATTGAGAGGAAGCCCAAACCAAGTCGGACTGGCGTCTACCACACCGTGAGGAGACATCAGTCACTGTGGCGTATTTGTAAGACCTATAAAGTTGATATGGCTGAGGTCGCGAGAGTTAATGGTATCAGAGATGTTAACAAGATCCAGGCGGGCCAGCGTATCTTTATTCCGGGGGCAAAAAAAGTGCTCCACGTGGACATCTATATCGAAGACCTGGGCCCATCAGGGAAAAAGCAAGCGAAAATCGACCTCGCCAAGGTCAGGGGGCGGTTCATGTGGCCTGCAAGAGGTCCGATCATGAAGAAGTTTGGCTGGAAGGGGAGTCGAAGACACGCCGGAATCGATATCTCCTCACCATGGGGAAGCCCGATTAGGGCCGCAGACTCTGGGAAGGTGATTTACAGCGGTAATGAGATCAAAGGATATGGAAATATCGTGATTATCAAGCATGGGCCTGTTTTTACGACTGTTTATGCCCACAATGCGTCGAATCTCGTGCGTGAGGGAGACCGTGTTAACAAGGGGCGAGTTATCGCCCGGGTGGGACGAACTGGCAGGGCCACGGGTTCTCATCTCCATTTCGAGATTCGAAATCATAACAGACCGATTGATCCACTCTCTGTTCTGCCATAGGGGGAGAACTTGGACGAGTATGACGATTCCAAACCGGGGATGGAGGGCGAAGACGAGACAGAGGAGTCCTTGAAGGGAAGGGCAGAAGAATCTGGAGACTCCGTCCAGATCTATCTGCGGGAGATCAGGAAATCCCCCCTTTTGTCGTCGAAACAAGAGAAAGAGTTGGCCGTGAAGATCGCGGAGGGGGATGAATTTGCCCGCAATTCGATGATTGAATCCAATTTGCGGCTCGTGGTGAAAATCGCCAAAAAGTACCTGCACCGCGGCCTGGCCTTAGCCGATCTCATTGCGGAGGGAAATATTGGCCTCATTAAGGCCGTGGAGCGGTTCTCTCCGGACCGGGAGACGAGGTTCTCGACCTACGCGACCTGGTGGATAAAGCAGTCAATCGAGAGGGCCGTTGCCAATCAGTCGAGGATTGTTCGACTGCCCGTTCATGTCGCCAGTGATCTCGGACGGCTCATGCGAGTCGCGAAGAATCTCAATCAGACCTTGGGTCGGGAACCTGATATGGAGGAGATCGCTGAAGAGATGGGGATAAGCTCCCAGGATGTCCATAACCTGATGGAACTGCTTCGAAAGACCTATTCTATTGAAAACTCCCTCTCCGACGACTCTGGCCACCAGCTCTTGGACGTGATCAGCGACGAGAGGTCTGATAGGCCATTCACCGTGATTGACCATTTCGAGCGGGTTGCTGAGATTGAGTCCTGGCTGGAAACGCTTTCTCCGAATGAGCGGAGGGTGATTTCCTACCGATACGGCCTTGGGGGTCGAGAGCCCATGACGCTTGATGCCATCGGTAAAGTCATGGGGGTAACGAGGGAACGTATCCGGCAGATTGAGAACAAGTCTCTCCTGAAACTGCGACGAATTATCCGCAAGAAGGCGATTGCCTTTGAGGAGACTGTCTAGAGGACAAAGGCGAAAAGAGAAAGGAAAGAGGATCTGAGACAGAAAAGTTCGAGACTTCCCATGATCCTGAGCCACATATCCACGGAAAGCGCAGCCATTTCCCTGACATCAAGACACGGAAACCGATTACTCGGTTGCATTCCCCTTTTTTTCTCTAACCCCTTTCCCCCTTAAACCTCTTTGCCCATTACCATATGAGCGTTTTGCTTCGCCGAGGTTGAATTGATGCCATACGCTTTGAAGAAGGCTGTAATTCCGGCAGGGGGATTGGGAAGCAGAATGTCCCTCCTGGCAGGAAGCATACCCAAGGAAATGCTTCTCCTTGGACATCGACCGATGATCCGCTGGTGTATTGAAGAGGCTTTCCAATCAGGGGTTCGGGAGATTGCCATTGTCCTGAACGAGAAAAAAAGGGGGATTCGAGACTATCTCACCCGTGTCGAGACAGAGAGGCCCAATGAAGGGGATCGAATCTTCCGGGAGGCGCTTCGACACTGCGTCTTGGCATTCATCGACCAACCCGAACCCCGAGGTTCCGGGGACGCCATCAATAGATGCCGTTCATTTGTCGGAGAGGAGCCTTTTGCCGTGATGATGCCGGATTTTGTGCTATTCGATTCGAAGCCTGCCTTGAACCAAATGGTCGAAGCGGCAGGAAAAGAGGGCCAAAGTGTTGTCGGCTTTTTGCGATTGGGATGCGACGAGGCGGGGACCTTCGGAAACGTTGGCGTCCTGAAGACAGAAGAAGCTGAAGGTCCCATTCACCGTATCCTCGATCTTTCGGGCAAGAAGCCGGGGACCTTAATCCTCGAAAGGGGGGCCTGGATTTCGAAAGCCGTGGGAAGGGTAATTTTTCATCCAGATTTTTTCGATGTCTTCGACGCCATTCCGTGGAAGGAGACCGAAGAATTGGACGATGTCCCTGTGATTCAGCGGCTTGTCGAGGAGAAAAAACTCATCGGGGTTCATCTCGATGGACATGGATTCGATGTGGGAAATCCTGAGGGATACCGTGCGGCGAATGCGTATTTGAAAAGGATCCCCTTTGTTTAGGTGCTTCTTGTCCCTGGACAACGGACGACGGACAGGACGAGTCACGAAGAACTGCCGTTGAGAAAATCTTGATCCGCTCTCAACGCTGTTTTGAAGACGCCCGGCCCTTCTCAGACGTGTCACCCTCTGGCACTTTTAATCGCAGTGCCCCGGGTAGGATCTTAAATTCAGCGGGGAGGGTACCGACCAGTTCACCATCCATTTCCACAAAGACCGACTCTTGAGTGGTGGCGGTGATCAGACGGCCAAGATAGGAGTCGACCTTGGGGTGGGTGAGATAGGTCCCCCGTCGAAATCTGGGCAGGTTCCAGACAACTTGGGGAAAGGTCAAATCCCCGACCGTCACGACCTGGAACAGCCCATCGTCGAGGGCCGCATCTGGAGCCGACCGAATGCCACCGCCATAGTATTGCCCATTGGCTACGATAAAGGTGTTGAGAACTGTTGACTTCACTTCACCTCCATTGATGGTGAAGTGGACCTCCTTATTCTTGTACCGGGGAAGCGTCGAAAGAATTCCCCAGAGAAAGGAGATAAACCCGCCGAGCACTTTTGAGGTTCGGTTGACCTTCTCGACCACGGCGGCTCCCGAGCCAAATTCGGCGATATTCAGGAAGTACCGGGTCTTATTTTCGCCCTCGAGGTCATGAAATTTCGCTTTTCCGACGTCGACAAGTTGCGTCTTGGTCCCTTGTAATCTCTGAACACCTCTGGTGACATCCTTCGTCCAACTCAGGGTCCTGATAAAATCTCCTCCGGTTCCGACGGACAGAACTCCCAGGACCGCATCAGGAAAAAGATTTCGGTCACTCTCGAAGAACCCGTTGAGCACCTCATTCATCAAGCCGTCACCCCCGACGGCAACCACCATCTGGCAGTGCTTTTCAAGGTAGAACCGGGTCAATTCGGTGGCGTGGAGAGGCGCTTTGGTGAAAACGACGTGCATTTCCCCCCGGAATTCTCTTTCAAGAACCCTTTGAATGTGAGGCCACTTGCGGCCCGTAGCACCGTTGGCAGATCGGGGATTGACAATAAAAACGGTTTCATAGGACAGTGTCATGGTTGACCCAAAACGACCCATGATTTGTGTCGTCGGAACAATATATACTCTAAATAACGAATCCCGAAAAGATGGGAAACGCAAATCAAAAACGGAATATATAATGTATATAATATTAAATATTTACATATAGAATTTATTTTTTGTATGAAGGAATTTAACTTAAGTATTTGATTTAGGGATTTTTATTGAATTTTTCTATAAGGAAAGATCGGCAGTGTCGCCAGGGTCGGTGTCGAGTTGAGAACAGCATTCCGCGGAATTGGCGGGACCTCAGATTTATTTGCAAAAAACATTTGCAGGAACGCTCACAGGAATTTCGGCCCTTGACCGCTGGGATTGATTGAAAAAGTCAGGAAAATCCACCGAAGGATCAGTATTGACAAGGCCTTGAACGAGACGGTATGATTGCCTCGCAAGTATAAGCCCCCGTAGCTCAGTGACGGATAGAGCAAGGGATTCCTAATCCCTGTGTCGCCGGTTCGAGTCCGGCCGGGGGTACC
>CAYFYO010000117.1:0-9778 GCA_964347335.1 uncultured Thermodesulfobacteriota bacterium | reverse complement strand
TATTCGAATTTCGGATTTAAGATCTCGCTTCTCAGGAGACCGCGGGATCGGGTGAGTTATACAAGTTATTACTTCAGAGCCCCGACTCCCGGTTTTCAGAGGCCTGGAGGATATGTGAAATGATCAGGTCGGGGATCAGATAATGATGGGCAAAAGGGTGTTGAAGGGAAATCGAAATACCGTGAAAACCGACGGGACGGAGGAGACGATGGGGCGGCGCTACCCGGAGTGTCCGGTGCCGGCTGTCGGCGCGGTCGTCCTCAAGGGCAGGGATGTGCTCCTCATCGTGAGAGGCCAGGAGCCAGGATACGGGCAATGGTCCGTCCCCGGCGGAGCGATTCTCCTCGGAGAGACCCTGGATCAGGCACTTATCCGAGAAATTGACGAGGAGGTGGGGATCCTCGTCGAGCCCGTCGGTCTGATTGAAGCCGTCGATCGGATCGTGTATGACAAGCGGGGGGATGTCCTTTATCATTACATCGTGCTGGATTTTCTCTGTCTCTATCGTTCGGGCGATCTGAGGGCTCGTTCTGACGCCGCAAAAGCCCGTTGGGTGAACGAGTTTGATATCGGGAGATACGAGCTCCCCAAAAAGACGGAAAAGGTGATTCGGAAGGGGTTTAAAATGATCGACGCCCTGAGTAGACATCAAAATCATTTCACTTGACATTTGGATTCTGACATTCGACATTGTGAGATTGACTCCCAGTGTCTATCCGGGAGAGACCTGAATCCACCTATAAGCCACTTTGAGCCCTGGGGTCGTTCGGGGGCGGGGAGGTGAGCGCCTTGGCTGTCAGAAAACCAGATTTTGCAGGGAGCTGGTATCCCGCATCCTCGGAGAAGTGCCGGGAAGAGATTCAACACTATGAGGAGCGGGCACGGGAGATCTCCACGAAGCCTGAGAAAGCGGTCGGGGGGATTGTCCCTCATGCGGGATGGTACTATTCAGGAGAAATCGCGTGTAATGTTCTCAAATCCCTTGGAACATGGTCATCTCCGGAAATTGTCGTCATCTTTGGAATGCATCTGGGGCCGACGAGCGATCATGTGATTATGGTAGAGGGAGAGTGGGAGACACCCCTTGGGAACCTTGAGGTTGATGAGGCCCTTGCTTCCGAACTTGTGAAGTCCTTTAATTTCGTGAAAGAGACACCCTTTGCCCACGGGGCGGACAACACGATTGAGTTACAGCTCCCCCTTGTCAAATATTTCTTTCCCAAAGCCCGAATCCTCCCCGTGGGAGTTGCTCCCCGTGAAGAGGCCCTAAGGATCGGTGAAGAGGTCGGTCAATTGATCACGGAAAAAGGCCTGAAAGCTCTGGTCATCGGATCAACAGACCTGACCCATTACGGCATCAACTACGGGTTTACTCCAAAGGGACTTGGCGAGGAGGCTCTACAGTGGGTCAAGCAGAACAACGACAAAAAAATGACCGATCTGATGGTCCAGATGGATGCCCGCGGCATGCTCGAGGAAGCCCGGGCGAGTCAGAATGCCTGCTGTGTTGGGGCGGCGGCTGCTGCAATTTCAGCTGCAAAAAAACTGGGAGGCCGGAGGGGGGAGCTCCTTGTGTATCGAACGAGTTATGACGTTGAACCCCATACGAGCTTTGTCGGATATGCGGGTGTGATCTTCTACAGTTAGAGGTGTGGGAGTCAGGTACCCCGCGGATTCATGCTCTCAAGATCTGTGAGCGCTTCCTCGTAATCTCGAGTCCTCAGAAGCTCTTTAATCGAATCGATACAGGCGGAGAAACTCAGGGTGGCACGGTCGAGGTCATCAAGGATTTCTTTATGAAAGGTCTCCGGATCGAGTTTCAAATTCCGGATGGCGTGGTCGATGGCCTCCTGGAGGTGTCTGAACTCTTCTTTCATCGCGTGGCTCCTGATTCGCAATTGATCTGTGACTTGTTTCAGGTTTCCATTTTGCCATCGAAATTGCCGGAAAATCAATGGCCGAATTCGAGAAGTTTGCGCTCATCTCAACAGTCGAAGGGGAAGCGGGCCGTGAGATTCCTGTGTTTTTCTCTTGGGTTGGCATTTACCATGGTGACATCTCAGGCCCATTCTCAGGCACTCTATCGATGGACTGATGAGACGGGCAAAATCCATATCGTCGATGAGATGAGGCGAGTCCCTCAGGAATACCGGAAAGGGATGAAAATCTATCGACCTCCGTCTCGTCCGAAGAAAAGGCGTCCCGTTGAAAAGAAGGAGGTCTCTGGACCCGCTGTAGAGAATTCAGAGGAGGGCGAGGAGCCCGGAACCCCGGCGCCCACTCCTGGGGAGGGAACCGCACGAATCGAAGCCCTCCAGCAGAGAGAGGAGGAACTGAACCAGGAGAAAGCTCGCCTGAAGGTCCTCGAGACGCGCTTTAGGACAAAGCGATCTCGATCGAACATCTATACCAGGAGAATTGAAGAACTGGATCAGGAGATCGAAGCAATTCATAAGGAGTTGAGCACGATCCGTCCAAAAGTTCCGTGAAGATCGACTGCAAGCTCATCCCAACCCCGATACCGAGGGAACAGAAAGACGCAGTGTTTGGTGTCATCGATGTGCTCAGGGCCACCTCGACGATCGTTACCGCTTTCATGAATGGTTGCCAATCGATCATACCCGTGGCGAGGACAGAGGAGGCCTTTGATTTGGCTCGTGGCCCCATGGCCGGAGCACTCATCGGTGGTGAAAGGGAAGGTCGAGCTGTTGAGGGATTTGATCTCGGCAACTCACCTCGGGAATACGCCCCATTGCGGGTCCAGGGGCAAACCATCGTCTTGACGACAACGAACGGCACCCGGACCTTTCGGGACTTGCCGGAGGCCGCCACAGGGATCGTTGCCTCATTTCTAAACTTGAGCGCTGTTGCTCGTTACTGTCTCAGGAACCAGAGGGACGTTGTATTTGTCTTGTCCGGACGGGACAGGGGATTCTCCCTCGAGGATGCGGTCTGCGCCGGCGGTCTCGTGAGAACGATTTGGAAAAGGGCCGGAGACAGGACGGAACTCACCGATACAGCAAGGGCATGTTGTATTCTCTATGAACATTCTAGGGGAAACCTGGTTGAGATGCTCAGGACAACCGTCCACGGGAGATATCTCATTGAAATCGGATTCGAGGATGACCTGGAGTATTGTGCCCAGGTCGATGTGACTCCAATCGTTCCCATTTATCAAAACGGGACGATAAAGCGCTCTCCCAGCCAGAGGTAACTGACATTCACGAGGCCGATGGGAACCAGCTGACTGGGGTCAGTTGACGGGATCCCACGAAAAAACTGCTGGCAACCGGTCCCTGCCCCCCTGTGGGCTTCGAGCCTGTGAGAGGAGAGGGGCGTGGGGAGGAGGGCAGCAATTGCTGAGGCAAGAGACATGAGGAGACAGGAAAAGGAGATAAAGACACGTGAGCGCGTTGAGGAGATTCTCCAGAATGCCGAGGTCGGTCGGCTGGGGACGGTTTCGAAGGATGGAATCCCTATGATTAAGCCCGTGAATTTTCTCTATCGCAATGGAAGGATCTATTTCCATTCCGCCCTGGAGGGAGAGAAGATCGATCACTTGACGTTCAGTTCGAGCGTCTGCTTTGAGGTTGATGAGGCGCTAGGGTATTTGCCAGCCTCTCATTCCCCCTGTGAGGGAAGCTTCGCCTTTCGGAGTGTTATTCTTTTCGGCCATGCCCGTCTGCTTGATGATCCAGCGGACAAAATCGCGGTTCTGGACGCGCTCGTCGCAAAGTACCAGCCCGGGGCCAGCCTCCTTCCCCTGACGATAGAAAAGGTTCGAAGCGTCGGAATCGTCGAGATCGTTGTGGAGAAAATGACGGGGAAAGAGAGCGAGCCGCCTGCCGCCAACCCCTTTTCGCTTTTCCCAAAGGTTTTTTGATAAATCTAAGGCTAGCTCCAGGCGCCTTCAAAACTCGCCCTTCGGGCTCAGACAGTTGAAGGCGCTTATCTTTTGCTTCGCCTAAGGTTTATGAGCAAAAAACATTTGAAGGAACGCGCAAAGGGACTTGGGCCACTGGCCTCGAGGGTGGATCGAAAACATCCGGAAACTCTGGCTAAAATTCGACGCACGAGCAGAGTGTACCGAAAGGGACCAATTCGAAATCTGAAAAAATATCAGAATTCAAATTTTCCAATTCTCTAAACTTGTTTGGAATTTTGGTCATTTGATATTCGGGTTTGCTTCCCGCCTCGGGCGGGATATTCGAATTTCGGATTTAAGATGTCGGTTGCCAGGAGACCGTGGAATTGTGTGAATTATGTAAGTTATTACTGAGACACGACACTGGTCCTGAGTCAACAAATTCGGGAGCGAGTTTATGAATCGAAGGTTTGAGGCCGTCATTGCGATGGCGCCGGGGCCGTTTGATCTTGGTGGAAGGGATATTTCAACTCGCTTTCTTCTTCCGGGAGCTCTTTGCCGCGCCAAGCAGCGTCGCAAGAACGCCTCCGAAACCGACCAGCGACGCGGCTGCCTTGACCAACCACCCCAAGACCGGCATCCAGCCAATCACCCACAGTGTGACCAGTCCGCACGAGGTCGCCCAGAGTACGTTGAGATCTGATTTCTTCAAGGCTGCGCCGATCTTATTGCCAATCAGCTGAGCCACAGCAATATAACCGACCAGGAACGCACAGCCGACCAGAACAATTTCGAGTGGTATGAGCGGTATGCCGACCAGCGAAACCGCCAATAGCACGGCCAAGGGGGTGGTTAGCACGAGTCCCAGAATCCCCCACAGGATCACCTTGAGCGGATTTTTCTCCACCACCATGGAAACAAGGCTAAAGGGCCTCGGGATGATGGCCACAAGCAATAGGGCCAAGGCCAAAAGGCCGATAAAAGTAATGGTTCGAAAAGCCCAGGACCACTCTCGCCCTTTTCCTCTCGAAAAGAGGCTCACAATGGACGAGATGCCCGGGATATTCACTTCCATGATATCGCCGCGGATTTCTGCTCCTACCTCTTTCTGAATTGATCCGCCGACCGAAACAACATCGCCGTCCACGACCGCGTTGGAGCCTAGACGAACCGAACCTCCAACCGCAACAGCATCCCCCTCAACAACGCCGTTCACAGTCAGATTTCCACCAACCGCCACTGCATCCTCAACGGTCATCCCTTCTTCGACGACGACGTCGCCCCCAATCCTGACCATCTCGCGCGCTTCTGTGCCGGTAACCGCAAGGAATCCCAGGGATAACCCCGCAAGCAGAAACAAGGCAATCCATTTCTTCATCTTCCATCCCCCCTTCCACCGCTCCGGATGCCCTGATACTAACAAAACCAGGGAGCCTGTCAAGAGATCTTCTAAGGGGAGTTTGCCCATTTGGGGGCGTCTGCTGTCTCTCAGCGATGCCGCCTGCGCCTGGATGGGTTCTCAGACTGGAGACCGGAGACGAAAGACCGAGGACGAGAGGCCAAATAACAAATAACGAATAACGAATAACAAATGACCAATCAGCAATAACCAGTAACAGATAACAAGTAACATATAACAAATAACAAGGGCTTGTTGGGAGTGCATTTCCTTAGACCTTATGAGACGAGAATCTGTGAATTCCGGAAGACTCCCTTCTGAAGCGTGGGAGCGAAGGGACGGCGGAGTTCAGCAAAACCGAGGAAACGAGAGGTCTTTTGGGAGAGTCGGCGCCACATCGTTCTTGACATAGAATGAATCAATTGGCTACCTTGAACCAAGAACAGAGTCCGGTGCGAAAAGACCCCCTGGAGAGAAAGGAGAGGCCGATCGGTGAATCGTCTACGACGGGATTCTGACGATACCGCCGACATGGGAGGTAGATCATGAAGGCTGTGTATTTTGAGGAGCACGGCGAACTCGATGTGATCCAGTATGGAGATGTTCCTGACCCCACTCCAAGTCGAGGTGAGGTGCTCCTGCGGGTTCGGGCTTGCTCCATCAATCATCTGGACATATGGGTGCGGCGCGGTTGGCCCGGCCTTAGGCTTGAAATGCCTCACTGGTGCGGGGCCGACGTTGCCGGCGAAATCCTGGAGCTTGGGGAGGGTGTCTCCGGCTGGGAAGTCGGGCAAAGGGTGGTGGTCGACCCAGGCATCAGCACCGTCGAGGACGAGTTCACTCGACGAGGTGAGGTCACGATGAGCCCAGGCTATCATATCCTCGGAGAGCAGACACGGGGCGGTGCCGCGGAATATCTGGCCGTTCCGGCTCGCAATCTGGTCGCCATGCCAGAAAACCTGGAATTCTCCACGGCGGCACCGCCTCTATTGGTCAGTCTCACCGCTTGGCGGATGCTGATAAAACGTGCACGGCTGCGAGCCGGGGAATCGGTTCTCGTCGTGGGCGCCGGAGGTGGCGTCAACAGCATGGCGATCCAAGTCGCGAAGTTGGCCGGTGCGAGAGTCTATGTGGTGGCGGGTAGCAGGCAGAAGGCATCCAAGGCCCAAGAGCTGGGCGCCGATGTGGTGCTCGACCGATCTGAAGTGGACTGGGGGCGGGAGGTCTATAAGCTCACAGAGAGGCGTGGTGTAGACGTCGTCGTGGACAATGTCGGCAAGGCGACACTGAATACGAGCATGAAGGTCGTCGCGCGGGGCGGGAGAATCGTCATCGTTGGGAACACCAGCGGACCTCATGCGGAAATCGACATTCGCTATATCTTTGGGAAGCAGATCAGCCTCATCGGAAGTACCATGGGGACCCACCAGGACTTTCTCGATGTGACGTCGCTTTTGTGGACTGGCAAACTCAAACCAATCATCGATCGTATCATGCCTCTCAAACAGGGGCGTAAGGCATACGAGATCGTCGAAAATGGGGAACACTTCGGAAAGATCGTGCTGACGCCCTGAAAATGTTGGCCTGGAGCCCTTCTTTCTCTCGAGTTACGGCTAGACCCTCCCGGCAGCCTTGTCCCCGTATCGTTTCATGACCTCCCGGAAGATGATGAGCTTTTGGACATCCTGTGTTCCTTCTCCCAATGAGACAGCCCAGGCATCCATGGGGAACTTATGGATCGGATGTTCGAAGATGATGGATGCAGCACCGAACAGGTCAGCAGCCCAAGCAGTCACCTCCCGAGCGATGATGACAGCCAGGTATTTGGCCATCGATGATTCGAGTCTGAAATCTCGACCTGTATCGATCGCCCAACATGCTCTCCAGAGTACGAGCCTAGCGGCTTCGATCCTGGCGTAAAAATCAGCGATATCAAACGCCTTGTTTTGGAATTCAACAATCTTTCGCCCGAAGATCTTTCGGTCTTTTGCGTGAGCAAGGGCCATTTCAAATGCACCGACAGCGGTACCCAAGGTCAAGGCGGTGATGGGGACCCTGCTGTATGTGAAAATGGTCAGGACCTGCTGTAGCCCCCGACCTCGCTCTCCCATGAGGTGGTCTTCGGGAACGAATACATCGGTGAACTGTATACGGGTGAGATCGGAAGGTATCCAGCCTTGCTTGTGGAGCTTGGTTCTCTTAACCCCTTCTGAGCCCAGGTCAACCAAAAACATGGAAAGCCGGACGTTTCTCTTTGCTCGGGGATCTGAAACCGCCGTGATGACAGCCATATCACTGATTGAACCGTTGGTGATGTAGGCCTTGGTTCCATTGAGGATCCAACCACCTTTAACCTTTTTGGCCGCCATGGAAATATTCGCCACGTCGCTTCCAGCCCCACTTTCCGTGTTTCCGAGACAAAGCAGGGTTTTGCCTCTGGCCGCAGCGGCCGCGTATTTTTGGTTGACTTTTTCGGAACCAAAAAGCCACAACCCAACGAGTCCCAAGTCGTTGTGTGCCAGGACAGCCACGGCCACCCCAGGTGATATCTTAGCTAGCCGCTCAAAAACGATTGCTTCCCGTAATGCGGGCAATTTCTCGAGGAGACCGTCATTCATCTTGAAACCGAACCAACCCCCTTTGCCCATCCTAGCCAAAAAACTGCGTGGTATCACCCCATTCTGGTACCACACAGCCAGATTTGACACCACATGTTCATCCAGAAATCCTTGAAAACGCTGGCCATCGTGGGATAGCTTCGCTGGAATTGAGAACTCCATGGGACTCTCCTCTTTATCCTCATTCTGCGAATCGTTCTATTATTATCTTACAGTTGATAGGTCGGATTTTAAAGGAATATTGCCACAAACGTTCCTCAGGGACATGAGCGTTCAGAAAACTGACGAAACTCATTACAAGCCTGAGTAAACTTGACTTTGCACTGAGTCAGTGATAGCCAAACATCGAAAAAGGCCCCTGGGTCAGGGGAAGTACGTTCATAGGTGCTATATGAAACACGTTCTTTACAACTTGTGGAATCACCTGGAAAGGTCGTGTATTTTAGACACAGATTCCCACCAAGAACGGCGACATAAGGTGACATTAGTGGTCATAACCGGTCTATGTGCCGTTGCAAGTATTGTATGGGGCTCACTATATTATGCTATTCTCGGCCCTACCATCACGATGTTCATTACTTATGGATTCACCGTCGTTGTCGGAGCGGCTCTTTTGATTTATTTCATCACCAAACGATTCGACTTACTCCTTTATCCATTCTTCATTATGATCCTCTGGAATCCCATTGCCATGCAATGGAGTCTGGGCGGGTTTTCTGCGTCCGGTGCATTGATGTTTTGGTCCATTCTGGCTCCTCTTTGTTCGCTGATGTTTCAGAACATCAGAAAAGCCACGTTCTGGTTTATCGCCTATATGGTTCTTGTCTCTATTTCCCTCTATTTTGATGGCTACTTTTTGCCATGGGCCCCTCCAATCTCACATGGAATTTCCATGTTGTTTTTTGCAATGAATATCATAGGACCTTCGTTGACGATTTTTTTCTCTATGATGTACTTTGTCAATGCTTTCCAAAAAGAGCATGATAGATCAGAAGGGTTATTACTTAACATCCTGCCCCGTCCCATAGCGGAGCGCTTGAAGGAGAAACAAGATATTATTGCCGATGGATTTTCTGAGGCCACAATCCTGTTTGCAGATATCGTTAATTTTACGAAACTCTCTGCTCGCATATCTCCGCAAGAATTGGTTGCAATGCTCAATAGAGTATTCTCTGTCTTTGATCGATTGGTTCAAGAATATGGACTGGAAAAGATCAAGACGATTGGGGATGCGTATATGGTCGTTGGCGGAATCCCAGAGCCACGAATGGATCACGCCGAGGCGATTGCAGAAATGGCCATCGATATGCAGACAAAAACTGCACGTTTGAGTAAAGAAATGGCTGGACCACTCAGCCTAAGGATAGGAATCAATACGGGACCAGTGGTGGCTGGAGTTATTGGGAAGCAAAAGTTTATCTACGATCTATGGGGAGACACTGTCAATACGGCAAGTCGAATGGAGTCGCATGGTGTGGAGAATCGTATTCAGCTCACCGAAAGCACATATGAGCGTTTGAAGGAAAACTACCACTGCGAAGAACGAGGTCTAATCGATGTTAAAGGCAAGGGGAAGATGAAGGCATATTTTCTCGAAGGAAAAATGAATAAGAGACCTTAGAAACCATGGAATACTTTGGGACCATGTGATATCTATCTGGCCTCACCTTGTACGGTTCCGTTAGGGACAACTCCCTAAACCAAACCATGACTGTAAGTTTTTATCCAAATCCCTTTTGCGGATTTAATTTGGGCTGTATAGTTTACAGGATAGATTAGGAAATCAATGAGGAGGCTTCAGAATGGCATTCAAAGATCACAGAGATTTCTTCGCGGTCCTTGAGAGGGAAGGCGAATTGGCCCGGATTACTCAGGAAGTGGATTGGGACTTGGAGT
>CAYFYO010000116.1:0-10036 GCA_964347335.1 uncultured Thermodesulfobacteriota bacterium | reverse complement strand
GTTTGTTGAGTTCATCTGACTATGAAGATTCAGAGATTCGAGGAGTTGGAGTGTTGGAAGGAAGCGCGGAAACTGGTGAATATGTTCTATGAGGCGGTAAGGGATAATATGGGTTTCCAAAAGGACTTCCGGCTGAGGAGTCAGATGGCTCATCAAGTACCCTAGGAGTCCGGAGATGGTCGTTTTCCCTGAGGCGACAATCATGAGTTCGAGTCTCCCTCTCTCCCCTCAAAAAAAGCCTGTCACTGAAGATGCTTCTCCTTACGGCCTTCCTTGTCTCCCTGTGGATCCGACAATAGAGCCATCAGGTCGTGTCGCCACCTCTTGATCATCCTGGCACTGTTTATCTGCCTCTTTGGTTACGGTGACTCTCCGAGGATTGACGTCGCTTTTTGTTTTCCCCTTGCATTTTCGATGGGATTCTGGTATTCGGAATCCAACCTGAGACGAGGTCCATTCTGAGACTGTTGATTGGAGCGGATACGATGCATGACGTGATTGTTGTGGGGGGTGGTCCTGTTGGGTGTTACACGGCATCGCTTTTGGCAAAAGAAGGTTTTGATGTTCTCGTGCTGGAGGGAAATCCCTCTTTTGGCCACCAGGTGATCTGTACCGGCCTCATTGGCGTAGAGGCCTTTGAGCGGTTTCAGCTCCCAAAGGGTTCGGTTGTCAATGAAATCGCGGACGTGACCTTTGTTTCGCCTTCGGGAATTCGTTTTTCCTATCGACCAGAGTCCCCCCAGGCGTTTTTGGCAGACCGGCCGCAGTTCAATAGCGACATGGCCAAACTGGCTGTCGGCCATGGAGCAACCTTCAGATTCAGTAGCTGTGTCCGGGATATCAGGAGCCGCGAGGATGAGGTGATCGTTGAGGTGGAGAGTGCCGGGGAGAGATTCGACCTCAGGTCCAAGATGGCGGTCGTCGCCTGCGGTTTCAATCCGGAACTGACAGAGAACTTGGGGCTCGGTGCTCCTCGCGAGTGTTTGCAGGGAGCCCAGGTGGAACTCGAGATTGACCCGGTGGAAGAAACCGAGGTTTACGTCGGCCGCCGTGTGGCGCCCGAATCGTTTGCCTGGGTTGTTCCCATAGATTCCAAGAGAGCACGGATCGGCTTGACGACAAGGGAAAGGGCAGACCTTTATCTGCGATCCTTCGTGGAAAGCCCGATGCTTGGCCACCGGGTACGGGGTCCTATTCCGGAGACTCAGGTGGACCCAATCCCCATCAGACCCATTGGGAAGAGCTTTACGGAGCGGGTCTTGGTGGTCGGGGAAGCTGCCGGTCAGGTCAAATCGACCACGTGTGGTGGCATCTACTACGGGCTGATTTCGGCAAAGCTCGCGGCTGAGACCATCCGGGAGGCTTTTTTGGAGAATAGATTTGATGGGAAATTCCTGGAGAAGTATGAACAGAGATGGAGACATGAACTGGGTGAAGAGCTCGAGATCGGTTACCGCTTTCGCCAGGTATTCTCTGGGATCGAAGATCGACAGATCGACAGACTCTTTCAGATCCTGAACTCCGATGGGATTTCGCCGCTCCTTCATCGCATGGCACGGTTTGACTGGCATAAAGATCTCTTGCTCATGCTGTCGAAACAGGGGATCTTTCGAAAATACCTTGAGCCGCTCTCTGCCTTTGCCAGGCACTTTACGGCCTGACAATTGTCTCACAAACGCTCTATTCGTTTCGGCCAAAACTGGCGGCCGAACGCTGCCCCGCCTCTCATCTCTGGATTTCACTCGTTTTTCGTCGATTTCGGGCACGGCGGTTGGGTGAACACGACCTTTGGAGGAGTGAATCGTCATGTTTCTGCTCAAAAAAATCATTGCTTCGGGACTTTATCCTTTGTCGCTGAGTCTTGAAGTTTTGCTGTTGGGCCTGATCTTTCTCTGGTTTACTCGCAGGCAAAGGACCGGTAAGGCCATCGTATCCCTTGGCTTTATCATGCTTGTGATCTTTGGCTACGGCGTTTTTTCAAATGACCTCCTGAGACCTTTGGAATACAAGTATCCCGCAATAGATAGTGTTGAAGAGGTCTCTGATGCAAAGTGGGTGGTCGTGCTGGGAGGTGGCCATGTCTCTGATCCGCGAATCCCGGTCACGAGTCAGCTCTCGGAAACCCCCCTTGTTCGGCTGGTCGAGGGGATTCGAATTCACCGCTTGATACCGGAGAGCAGACTCGTCCTCTCAGGAGGAAGCATATCCGATCCAGTACCCGAGGCCAGAATCATGGCTGAGGTCGCCCTTGCCATGGGAGTTGATCAGAAGGACATCGTCCTCGAGTCTCTTTCTCAGGATACGAAGGATGAAGCGCAACTCGTCCAAAAGATCGTGGGAGGCGACCGATTCGCTCTGGTCACTTCGGCCGCTCATATGCCACGCTCCATGGC
Source organism: uncultured Thermodesulfobacteriota bacterium (assembly GCA_964347335.1). Lineage (GTDB taxonomy): Bacteria > Desulfobacterota > BSN033 > WVXP01 > WVXP01 > WVXP01. Next base: position 7,643 of record CAYFYO010000116.1, on the reverse strand, counting down.
CCTTTTTGAAAAACTGGGCATGCGACCGATTCCCGCTCCGACCGGTCACTTGTTGAGAGAGAGTCATGTGAGGGGCCCCATCAGGATCTTCCCAGACCTCGATAACCTTCGACGCGCTGAAACGGCCTTTCATGAGTATCTCGGTCTCGCGTGGGCCAAAATCAGAGGTCAAATCTGAGGAACCGCAGTCTTTGCTGACCCATTTCCCATCTGGTTAGAGAAGCTATCCCGTCTGGTTGACACTGCCGGAATGCTCGAATAAGATGATTTTAAGCGGATGCGTTGATTCCAGTCACGGGGATCGTGTTCTATGAGTCCGGCAAAGAGGCCAATGGATCGGGATATTTCATGTGTCAATTCGAGAGCGCTCATTGAGCGTGTTTCCGATGAGCTGGGGAAGGGCGCTCTGGATTTGCTCGTTGCGGGATTGGTCGATAACGAGGAGTTTCTGATCGAGGACAAATACGAACCTCGGAAAGTCACGCCCGTCACCCTGAGCCACCTGCTCGACCCAGACTATTGGGTTTCCAACGAGTTTTCCCTCAGGCTTTTCCGAAATGCCACGAGGATTCTGCCTGGACCTCGACCGCTCTACCGAGCCGGGGTCGAGGTGGTGATGGATCATGCTTCGCTGAGGCGAATCTCGGCGATCGCAAAACTCCTGCCGCCCGATCTATTCCTGGCTCGGGTTCCGAAAGAGAACCTGAAATACAACCGAACCAAAAAGGTCAAGATCGTCGATCGTGGCCGGGGACATGCCGTCTTCGAGCTCCGCTACCGGCCGGATGTGAGGGTCACCAAGGATGTCTGTGATTGGAATCTCGGGATTTACACGGGTTACGGCCTCATCACCGGGGCACAGAACATCCGGGTGAGAGAGACCCGGTGTGTCACCGATGGTGCTCCCGTATGTACCTTCGAGGCGGATTGGACCCGTACGGCCCTGCTCAAAAGAATCCGAGGTTTTTTTCTCTACCTATTGGGCAAAGATTTTTTTGAAGCTTACGAAAGAGAGCGTCTCGATAAAGAGGGTCTGGTCCTCAATTTGGAGCAAAGGATCGAGAGGCGGACAAAGGCTTTGAGGAGGTCTGCAAAGCGGTACCGCTCTCTCGCCTCCAATCTCGAGAAGATGGTGGAGAAACGTGCGGAGGCTTTGAAGGTTTCGGAGGAGCGCTACAGAACCCTGATCGAAAACTCTGAGGATGTGATTCTGGTCCTGAGAAAAGGGGAGATCGTCTTTGCAAACCCCAGGGCCTTTCAACTCTTCGGTTTTTCACGGGATAGGATCATGGGGAAGCGTCTGGCAGACCTGGTCGTTCCTGAGGACAAAGACATGGTCGATCCGCTCCGGGTGAATAATCTCCCGAGTCGGGGCGTTCAAAACCTCTATGACTTCAGAGTCTTGAACAAGCAGGGGGAGGTCCACTGGGTCGAGATGAGTGTGGTCCGGTGCGACTGGCAGGGGAGCCCGGCAGTCCTCAGCTTCTTGAGGGATGTAACCGAAAGGAGGAGATTGGAGGAGAAAGTTAGAGAATCCGAGGCCCTCTATCGAAGCTTGGTGGAACGATCCGCTGACATCATCGTCCAGTGTGATGCCAACCGGATTTTCACCTTTGTCAATCCCGCCGGTCGCACTTTTTTGGGCAAAAAGGGCAAGGATTTGGTGGGACAGTCCTTGGATGCGTATGTTCTGCCCGAGGACCTGAAAAGGACTCAGCGTCACATGAAAACCATCTTTGAGGGTAAAGACTTCATCAGCTTCGAAAACAGCCTCAGGAACGGCTCAGGTGATTTGCGTCTCATGAGCTGGACCATGAACCCGGTCAAGGGGGGAGACGGAAAGGTCCTTGGGGTGCAGGCGGTTGCGCGGGATGTCACCGAGGCCAAACAGCGAGAGGAACAGGCCCTGCAGACGGAGAAGCTTCGGGCCCTCGGAGAGATGGCTGGAGGCGTGGCCCACGATTTCAACAATATGTTGGCCGCGATCCTGGGACGGGCTCAATTGCTCAAACTCTATCTCGAACGCACGGCCTCAGAAGACGTGACAAAACCCGACCCTCAAATCGCCGAGGGGTTAGACATCATCGAGAGGGCAGCTTCTGATGCGGCAGAGACCGTCCGGAGAATTCAGGAATTCACCAAGGTTCGTTCTCATGCGGATTTTGTGATGGTGGATCTCCGGGAAGTTGTCAAAGACGTGATTGAGCTGACCCGTCCGCGGTGGAAAGACCAGGCAGAATCGAGGGGTGTCCGGGTAACGGTTCGAGAGGATCTCGGTGAGGTTTCTCCTGTTCTGGGAAGTCCTTCGGAGTTGCGAGAGGTTCTGATCAACCTTGTGGTCAATGCAGTCGATGCCATGCCCAAGGGAGGCGAAATCGTGATCGAGACGGGGGTCGAGGAAGATGTGAGCTGGATCTCGTTGACCGATGAAGGAAGGGGCATGGGTCGGGAGACCCAAAAGCGTGTCTTCGATCCATTTTTCACGACGAAAGGTCCCCAGAGCTCTGGCCTTGGGTTGAGCGTCTCCTATGGAATCATCAAGCGGCATGGGGGTGAAGTCCTCGTTCGGAGTAAAGAGAAGAAGGGGACAACATTCACGATATTGCTTCCTTCGGCCCGGGGAGAGGCGGTGTTAGAGAAAGAGGCTCTCCCCGGGAAGGCTTTGACCCCGGCCTCCATTCTGGTCGTCGATGACGAGGAGGTGATTCGGAAGAATCTTTACGACATCCTTTCGATGGAGGGCCACCAAGTCACGGTGGCATCGGGTGGTGAGCAGGGGATCGAGGTCTTCAAGCGGGGAGATTTTGATCTTGTCTTTACCGACCTGGGAATGCCAGAGGTTTCCGGGTGGCAGGTGGCAAAGGCCATCAAGCAGATCAATCCCAAAACACCCGTGGTGATCATTACGGGATGGGGGGCGACACTGGACAAGGCAATGCTGAGAGAAAACGGGATAGATTTCCAGATTTCCAAACCCTTTCGGATCAATCAGCTCTTGGGCTTGGTTTCGGAGGGATTGGATCTCAGAAGGAGGACGTGAGGAGGGAAGCTCGTGTGAGCCCAGGGGAGGAACAGCGGGGGTATCAGGGGATCCTGGAAGACCGATTCAAGGGGTCTGCGATGGGGACATTTGTCGGAGACGCGCTGGGTCGTACCGTGGAAGGCTGGAGCTCACAAATGATTCAGGAGGTTCACGGGCTCCTGACGGGAATGGGCCAGGGGACCTATACGGATGATACCGAGATGATGATTGGGATTATGGAGAGCCTGGTCGAGAATCCGCAGTTCGACCCAGCCCTCACCGCCCGAAAATTCCTGACTAACTTTAGCCCCTATCGGGGATATGGAGGCCGGATATACGGGGTCATGGACCGACTCCGGTGCGGCGTGGCGTGGAACAAAGCCGGAACAGATAGCTGGGGAAATGGGGGCGCCATGCGGATTGCCCCGATCGGCTTCTTCTACTATGACGACGCGGCCAAGTTAGAGGCGGCGGCTCGAAGCTGCACCCTGATTACACACCATCATCCCTTGGGAGTTGCGGGCGCCCTCGCTCAGGCAAGAGCCGTTGGTCTCGTTACCTTCAAGGCGGTGCGGCGTGAACCGCTTGAGGTTGCGGAGTTTGTCGACACCCTCGTGAAGACCGTGAAGAGCACAAGCGGGGAGATGGCAAGTGTCCTCGGCAGTGTCAAAACGATGATACGGGGAAGAGACGCGAGGGAGACGATCAAATGGATTTCATCTCAGTTTCGGTGCGATGTGAGTGCCCTCGGGGCGGTGCCACCGGCTTTGGCCTCGTTTCTTCTCACCGACAGCTTTCAGGAAAGCGTGGTCGTGGCCGTTAACTGTGGCGGCGATACAGACACCATCGGGGCCATGGCGGGGGCCATCGCAGGAGCCTATCACGGATACGGCCAGATCCCCGAGGAATGGATCGACCCCCTGGAAAATGGGAAGAAGGGGAAACGCTATGTGCTTTCCCTTGCCAAAAGACTGGCGGCGATCAAGAAGAGGCAGGCCGCCTGATACGCTAAACCTCGAGACTGAGCAATCGCCGATTCACCTCAGAAACAGAGCACCAGATGACATCCAGGGGGAAATGATCCTGGACAGTCTCATCAAAAAGGACCTGAATACGCGGCGGAAATTCCTCGTCCCCTGTCCAAAGCACATAGACCAGCGGGATTTTTGGGAAGAGGTCTAATCCAAAAGCCTTGTCACCGTAAAGCATCTCGACGCCCCCGAGGCGTTGGCCTGCCTTGAGAAAGTTCTCGGGGTTCCCCCCATATTTCTTGGTTATCTCTGCCACGGGAAGTGCATGGGGGCCTCGAAAGAACATCTCACCGCCCTTGAGATCCTTCTCACTGAGCCACTTCCTGGCCGGTTCCACCTTTTTTGCGTCCGTGAGGTAGATGAGACACATGAGGTAGAAGTCTGTGCTCAGGGTTTCATCTTCGAGGCTCTCATCGGGTCTGATCCTCTTGATCTTCCGTTCCTTGGGAACGACCAGATATCGCTGGTTAAGAAAGGGGAGGAGGTAGCCGTTCTTGTCATACTGGTAGATGGCCTCTGTCTTCTCGCATACCTCGGTGGGGTGGAGGTCAGCAAGCTTCTTCCAATAAAGGGCGTAGAACTCCTCACGATCCCTCTTTTCTGCCATGAGACGACTCCTTTCCTGAATACGAAAAAGGGCGAACCTCTTCGCTCTCGGGTGATCACTTCTTGAGCGTTTTTCCGAGCACCTTTTCAACCGAAGCGATCTTCCCGTCCAGGGCGCCGCGCTTTCCTTTTCGATAGTCAACCTTGATGCTCAGACTGATCCGGTTGCAGTCCCGGGTCATGGCGTCAAAGCACTTCTTGACAACCCTAAAGACCGGATCCCATTCACCCTCAATGACCGTTCCCATGGGGTTCAACCGGTAGTCCAGGCCGCTTTGATCCACGATTTCGAGACACCGGGCCACCCAGGGCGAGAGGCTTTCGCCCTTATCGACTGGAAACATGCTGAATTCCAAAACGACCATCGCCGTCTCCTTTCACGATTTCATCGGAATTTGAAGCAACGGACAAAATCGGTGCTGTGTATTTACCAGACTCGTCGAGTCAAGAAATGGTTTGCCCTTTTCGGTCTCGCGAATGGAATCATGCATGGCTGAGATGATGGGCTTGAGGAGAGAAAACCGTGCCGATTGGCGGGAAGCCAATGGTACCGCTAAGAAGTCTTTTTGGTGTGGCATTCCCTACAGCCAACAGGTCCCGTGTCTTTCCCTTCATTCTTGAGTTGTTTGTGGCAGCCCTGACAGTTCTTGTGCATCGCCCGCTTGGGAGGTTCATGGCAGTTGCTGCACTTCGACATGCCTCCTTCCATGTCTTCGTGATGGCATTCTCCACAGTCGATCTCATAGTCCTCGATGTGCATCACGTGGGTGAAGGTGACGCTGCCGTATGCAGGGGTATACGTCACGAGCTCTGGAGGTTCATCAGATACGGCTTCAGGGATGATCGGCTTGGGCGGTTCTGCGGGCTTCGCCTCCTTCTTGGAAGCCACGGTTGACTTCTTTTCGGGCGGTGGGGTCTCTTTTTCCCCTGAGGGTATTGTCGGCTTAGGGACGACCGCGACCTCTTCTCGGACGGGCGCCACAGGCTCAAAGAGTTTCAGGGTGGTTTTGGAGGGTTCTCCCTCGGGAATTGCGGCAATCATCCAAAAGATGCCGACGACAAAGAGCACGCAAATAATGGCAAAGAGACTGCGGCCGTTCATCTTGCTTTTGCCCCTTCCCAGGCCGAAGACTTAATGAAATCTTTCACGAGTCACCCATATCTATCTATATATCGGGTGCTCCAGAAAGTCAACCGCACAGTTGATATATATACATACGTTTAGTATAATTCACCTGCGAACCGAATTTGGCCCCTTTTTCCTGGGGGCGATCATTTTCATCAAACAGGACTGCCAAAACGGAGGGCATAATGATTCACTCAGTCGATGAGCCCGTCGAAGTCATCGTCCTCTTCGGCAAGGGACGGATGAAGCCGATTCGTTTTTTGTGGAGAGGGGTTGCCTATCCCGTGAAGGAAATCACGCTGAGCTGGAAAGACCGGGAGGGGAGGGCAGCAATTCATCATTTCGGCGTTTCTGACGGCTCGAACGCCTTTCAATTGGCCTACCACGCTGAATATCTTACCTGGAAATTGGAGGCCGTCGATCTGGAGGGATGAGCCGACGAGTACCCTCTTGTTTTTCTCGCGGCTTTCCGCCTTTTCCCAGGCGGCATCGCACAGTGAGAGGCCCTTCAGGTAATCAAAGATCTCAGGCCGAATGAGCCCCCCATGTGGGGTTCGGTTACGACCGCCAGAGGGCACGGCGGCGAGTGCCAGAATTCATAATTCTCTAAAGCTCTTCAGGTGCGCAGAGATTCTCTTCTTTCGCCGCAGTCCGACCACAGTTGAGGCACACATAATTGGGGTTTCTGACGAGATTCTTGTACTCGTTCTTATTTGTACCGATGTAGTCGAGATTCATCAGGAGACAGAGATGTTTGTCATGACCCGGATGAGGCAGCTTGATTTCGGCCATTCTCAGTCACCCCCTTTCTCTGGGTACACGTGCTGACCTCAGTTTCATTCGGTGACTTCCTCACAGAGCAATCCTACCAGTCTCTGAACGCAGAAATCAACCACGATTTGACTGGAGCTTCCGGACTTTTTCGGTCTGCCCCAGGCGGAGAGTTTTGACACGGAGTGGCCCGTCAGGGTTCAGGCGCCTACTGTCTCTGAGCTACGTAGCGAAAGCGGTAGGTTCGCAGAAAGACCGGAGACTGGAGACGAGAGACTTGAGACTAAAGACTGAGAACCAAAGGCTAAATGACAAATAACAGATGACAAATAACAGAAGCTTGTTAGGAGTGCATTTTCTTGGTCCTTTCGCATTTTTCCTTGATCCCGCAAGACCAGGGTCTGCGAATCCCGATAAGGATCATCGCGTGAGCTTGGGAGCGAAGGGAGAGTAAGCTCCCACTTGAGAAATCAAAAATAATCCAAGAAACCTCTAAACGGTGAGACATACCCTTCGGGAAATCTGGGAACTCCTCAGATTCTCCAAAGTTGACAATCATTTGGACCTGAAATATATTCAGTATTATTAAACTAAATAAACAAATGATAATACGAGGATGGAAGAAAAGGTCCGGCAAAGGGTCAAAGCGTACAGAAAACAGCAGGGACTGACCTTGAAACAGCTTGCCCAGAAGGCTGGCTGCACCCAGTCCTACATTTCTCAACTCGAAAAGGGAGTGACCAGGCCGTCCCTCTCTATGTTGGGCAAGCTTGCCGAAGCACTGGGTACCCGTGTCGTCGATCTGTTGAGTGACCCATCGGATGAGCAGGAGCGGAATTCGCACTTGCCCAAGGCAGAGCGAAGAAACCTAAGATACCCAGATGGCAAGGTTCTGAGCCAGATGCTGGTGTCAAGAATATCCGGAAAGAAGATGGAGCCCCTGATCAGCATCATTAAACCTGGAGGAAGCTCCCATCGCGTCGAACCTGGGGAGAAGTCTGGAGGGCTGGAGGAGATTTCCCATCCCCGTGGGATAGAGGAGTTCGTCCTCGTTTTGAAGGGAGAGATCGACTTTCAGATCAGCGGG
>CAYFYO010000115.1:0-10143 GCA_964347335.1 uncultured Thermodesulfobacteriota bacterium | reverse complement strand
CCGGTGGCAACTTCTGATAGCTGCTTTTGTTCATCACCACATAGAACGTGTAGACATTGCCAGTTTGCCAGCTTGCCGTGGTGTAGCCGACAACTTCGGCAAACCGGAAGGTTTTCAGCGTCTCAAAGGGCGTATTCACGCCGTCAATCACCCCTTTGGCCATTGCATCATAGACTTCCATCATCGGTGTTGGAGCAGGGGTTCCCCCCAGGGCTTTAACCGTATAACCGACAATCCCCGGTGCCCTTATTGTCAGCCCCTTGAGATCCTCTAGCTTGCGCACTGGCTTTTTGGAGATAATCACGCTAGGGTTGCTGGAATGCATCCAGAGCACGTGCACATCATCCCATTCTTTCGGCCTGAATTTGTTGTAAAAGTCATTGGCCACTTGATTAGCAACCCAGGCACTCGGATAGCCCAAGGGCATTTCGCAAACACCCGTAACGGGGAAGCGACCCGGAGTGTACTCAACATGGGCCAGGCCTATATCAGCAATTCCCGTAACGACTCCTTCATAGATCCTTGGAGCTTTCAGCAAGGAGCCTCCGGCAAAGTAACTGACCTTCACTCTCCCATTGGTGCGCGCCTCCAAATCCGCGATAAATTCCTCCAGATATTTCGATTGAAGAGCCGGGGGAGGAAAGAAGTTGGCAGCTTTCAGGTTGATTACGTCTGGTGCGGCATAAGCCCCTGGAAAGGACAAAACACTCATGACGAGCGCTAAAGAAAGAGTCCCCGTTAGGATTCGTAGTTTTTGGTTTCTCATCGGTAATCCCTCCTTTTGAAATTAGATTAGCCCCCTCACGACCCCATTCATGGGATCTGTTTCGGCCTTTCTACCAACATCTCTTGGTATTGTCAATCTTTTTATGGAATTCAAAATGGAAATGGACTTGGATAGTCTTCAGGGTTTTCTGCCGACCACCCGCGCCCCTACTTTATGGGGTTGAAAAAGGTTCATAAACTCGACGACAACAGATTGCCAAAGGGCAAAATATGACCCGGCCTGAGGCTTTCTATTCTTTCGACCTCCAAACAATTCGACATGGAAATTTCCAAGGGAGATGGGATAAACTGACATGACCATGGATGAGGGTAAGAGAAGAGACCGCATCGCTCGGGCAGCGCGAATTCTCGGATACCTAAAAGAATACCGCCACCTCATGCTTTGGGGAATTCTTTCCCTCATCGTGACGGATGTCCTCGCCCTGATTCCCCCCTGGGTGGCCAAAGAGGCGATCGATTCCCTTCCCTCATTGACTTCCCCTGGCGAGCTCCTACCTTATTTCGGGGCGATCGTTCTCGTGGTCTCTTGTCAGGCCCTTTTTCGGTTTGGGTGGCGAAAATCGCTCCTCGGTGTATCGAGGCAGGCAGAGTACCGGTTGAGAAACGACCTTTTCCGCCATCTTCAGCGGTTAGACAGAGCTTTCTTCTTAAGGAATCCCGTAGGGGATCTCATGTCCCGATGTACCAACGACCTAACGGCCATCCAGGAATTCATCGCTTATTTCGGTCTGCTTGTCGTGGACAGTTCGTTGACCATCGGGACCTGTCTCGTCCTCATGGGGATCATCGATCCTTGGCTGACCTTGGCTTCTTTGATCCCGATGCCTTTTCTTTCGTTGTGCTTCGTTCATTTCGGCCGAAAGGTGAGGGCGAAGTCCGTTCAGGTTCAGACCGACTTGGCAAGCCTCTCCCAGGTCGTGCAAGAGACGGTCGCCGGGATACGCATGATTCAGTCCTACACCTTGGAAGGGGTGCGGCGAAGGATCTACCGAGATGCGGCGGACCAGTACATCTTGAGAAACGTCGAACTGGCAAGGATCCGGGGGTTATTCTATGGATTGCTAACCTTCCTCGGGGGCCTTGCCGTGGTGATCGTCTTGTGGATGGGTGGGATAAGAGTGATGAAGGGGTTTCTGACCTTGGGCGGCTTTGTGGCTTTCAATGCATACTTGATGATGCTGATCTGGCCCATGATGTCCCTTGGCCTCATGGTGAACCTTCTCCAGAGAGGTCGGGCCTCCCTTGAACGACTGGAAGAAGTGTTCGGTCACGAACCTGCCATCGCCGATTCTCCCCATCCGATCTCACTCACAAAGCCAGCAGATGAAATCCACTTTCAGGGAGTGAGCTTTAAATATCCTCAAGCAAGCCAATGGGCCCTCCAGTGTATCTCTCTCCATATTCCTGGAGGATTGAAGACCGGTATTACGGGTCCGGTGGGGTCTGGAAAGACCAGCCTGCTAGAACTTATCCCGCGGATTCGTGATCCAGTTGAGGGGGCCGTTTTGCTCGACGGACACGATATTCGAAGGATACCTCTACGGCAGATACGCCGGTGGGTTGCGATGGTGGCTCAGGAGCCCTTTCTATTCTCAGAGTCGCTCTCTGCCAATATGAGCTTCGGGGCACCCCACACCACCCCCGAGGAAATCGAACGGCTCGCTCGACTCGTTCGGCTGGATAAGGACCGGGATGCCTTTCCCCAGGGTTGGAATACACTGGTCGGAGAAAGAGGTGTCACCCTCTCGGGTGGTCAGCGTCAGCGAGCAGCTCTGGCACGGGCCATCATGAAGGCTCCGCGAATCCTGATATTGGACGATCCCTTTGCCCATCTCGATGAAGAGACCGAATCAGAGGTCATGGAGAACCTGTTGGACAGCTTGCCAGAAACCACAGTCATCTTCACCTCCCACCGAGCGTCCTCGCTTCGGCGAGCTGATCGAATAGTCGTTCTGAAGGACGGCCGGATCCTGCAGGAAGGAAAGCCTGAGAGACTCCTTGAAGTTGATGGATACTTTCGCAGAATCTGTGAGCAACAGGCGTTGATGCAAGAACTCGAGCGGTTGGAGGGGAAGGATAACGGATGAGTGTCCCTTTGCTGCTCTCAGGACCGCCTGACGAGGAATTTCAGGGCAAAACGTACGATCTGAGGCTTCTGATCCGTCTGCTCCAGTACATCCGTCCCCACCTCCGGCTTGTGTTCCTCTGCCTCGGGACCCTCATGATTAGTTCGCTTCTTTACCTGGTGGGCCCCTACCTGACCAAGGTCGCCATCGACGACTACATTCTTCGAGGAGATGTCCGGGGCTTGATGGGAGTCGCCTCTCTTTATGGGGTGGCACTCGTCTTCGGATTCCTCTTTCAGTATCTTCAAGTCTACCTGCTCCAACTTGCGGGTCAGCGGATGATGCGACATCTTCGTGTGGAGATCTTCGACCAACTCCTTCGAATGTCCCCTTCATTTTTCGATCGAACGCCGACTGGCCTGCTCATTACGCGAACGATTCAGGATGTGGAGGTGATCAATGAGCTCTTTACCCAAGGGGTAATCGTCGTCTTTGGAGATCTCATCACTTTGGTCGGCATCGCTTCGGTTCTCTTTTGGATGGATTGGCGACTCGCCCTTGTGGTTTTGTCCGTGACTCCTCTCGTGGTGTTGGTGACGGCCTTCTATCGAGTCAAAGCCAGAGACGCTTACCGCGGGGTACGTCGCCATCTTGCCAGGCTCAACGCTTTTTTGCAGGAGAACCTCACGGGAATGACCACGGTGCAGCTGTTCCAGCGTGAAGAGCAAAACTTCCGCAGATTCGACGGCATGAACAAAGAGACTCGAGACGAGCACCTTCGTTCCATTTTTTACAGTGCCCTTTTCTTTCCCTGCGTAGAGGTCATTGCGGCGGGCGCCCTTGGCCTTGTGATCTGGTATGGTGGGGGAAGGGTTATTCAAGGATTCCTGCTTCCTGGTGTGCTTGTGGCATTCCTCCAGTATATGAGACGTTTTTTTCAGCCCATCAGGGATCTAGCCGAGAAATACAACATTTTTCAGGCGGCCATGGCTGCGTCTGAGCGAGTTTTCGGACTTTTGGATGCATCAGAGGATCTCCCAGATCCTCCCCATCCGAGAATTCCCGCGAAACCTCGAGGGGGGGTTGAGTTCCGAGACGTTTGGTTCGCCTACACCCCCGGGGAGTGGGTTCTCAGGGGAATCACCTTCTCCATCAAACCTGGAGAGACGGTGGCTCTCGTGGGCGCCACAGGTGCGGGCAAGAGTTCCCTTATCGGTCTTTTGGAGCGGGCCTATGAGCCGCAAAGGGGGGTGATTTCTGTCGAGGGGATAGAGGTGCCGCTGTGGCGTAAAGACGCACTGAGGCGACATGTGGGGATCATTCCCCAGGAGGTCTTTCTCCTCTCCGGTTCGCTCCTTGAAAACCTCCGGCTGTGGGATCCACGAACATCCGAGGAGCGTGTTCGAGAGGTGGCCGCGTTGCTTCAGGTCGATCACTTCCTGAGGAATCTTTCGAAGGGCTACGCGACGGAGATCAAGGAGAGGGGTGAAAACCTTTCCCTCGGGCAGCGTCAACTGGTTGCCTTTGTCCGTGCGCTGCTCTACAATCCTGCTATTCTGGTTCTGGACGAAGCGACCTCCAGCGTCGATCCCTCCACGGAGAGCCTGATCCAGCGAGGTATTGAAGAACTCACCTCTGGCCGGACCTCCCTGATTATTGCCCATCGGTTATCCACGATTCAGCGAGCAGATCGGATTCTGGTCCTCCACCGAGGAAGGGTCGTGGAAGAAGGCACACACAAAGCACTCATGGCGAGAGATGGGGTCTACCGACGCCTCTATCAGCTCCAGATTGAGAATCAGAATCGCCGCCAGAGCAGTGATCTCGTGTCAGGTAAGTCTTAGGCCATTGAAAGGGGTCGCTTTTGGCAATCGAGTCGCTTCTGCGAGGGAGTCAACCAAACCCGGATCACTCGGAGCGCTCTGATCCGAGCAGGCTCCTCAGTTTTGCTATATCTTCAGACAACGCTTGATACCAGGACCGGTTCCTTCCTGCCGCAGCCGGATGATAGGTCGGGAAAAACGTTTTCCTCCCACGCTTGACGACCTTACCTCTGATCTCGGATAGTCGATTCACATTGAGGAGCGCTTTCGCTGCGACTCCTCCCAAGAGGCAAATAACGACCGGGTTGATCGCGTCGATCTGCCGCCAAAGATGGGCTCGGATACACGTTTCGTATTCAATCCTCCGAGGAACGCGGTTTCTGGGGGGTCGGCACTTAACCACACTGGTGATGAAAAAATCCTCACGTTTTAAGCCGGCATCTCTTAAGACCTGATCCAGAATTCTCCCCGAGAGCCCGACAAATGGCCGGCCTTGGATATCCTCCTCCCTGCCCGGTGCTTCTCCCAGGAGCACCATCTTTGCATTTTCAGGGCCCTCACCCGGAACGGCTTTCTGACGATCTCGAAAGAGACTGCACCTCGTACAGTGGCGAATTTCCCTGGCAATTACAGTGAGTTTCACAGATGCCGTGCTGTCAGTTCTCATCATGGCCAAAAGGGTCTGACTCCCGTTTGTGCTATAATAGGATTAGATGGAACCCAATCTAACACAATTGGGTCGGAGGACGCACAAAAAGGGTTCTGTCTGAAAGAGAATCGGCGCCGTAAGCTAACCGCGTGTGCGCCCCGAGGTGAAATTTCCGTGATCGAGGAAACTGGCATCGTGGTGGAACTCGGCAAGAATGGACTTGCTTCCGTCAGAGTTGCCGGCGGAGAAGGATGTGGGAGTTGTGCATGCCGGGAAGCCTGTCAGGTACTGGGCGGAGGAAATGAGAGAAAACTCGAAGCCATCAATCGAGCCGGGGCGACGGTGGGGGATCAGGTTCTCATTCGTATGAGCTCTGGTTCTGTTCTGAAGGCGTCTTTTTTTGTTTATCTCGTCCCGATTTTTGCACTCTTGGTAGGCAGCTTTGTCGGTGCAAGATACGGTTCGCATATCTGGACCACAGGAAATCCTGAGACGGTCTCGGTTTTGATGGGCCTTTTCTTCCTGGGAGCCTCCTTTTTGGTCATCCGGCTATTCAACAGCCGCCTGAGTCAGAATCAAAAATACTATCCTACCATTGAGAAAGTGATCGGTCGATCAGACTCCTCTCTGCTAAAAGCCTCTGAATAATCACACTAAGTCTCATCCAGAAACACATTCCTTTCTACCTTCGCTTCTTTTTTAGGTCTCTCGCCTTTGCCCTCTGCTCTGAACGTATAGCCAGTAGAAATATTGTATGACCGGGATTGAGGCCGGATGACCGAAAGCATATTCTATTTCACTCCACCCGGCGGATGAGCTTTGTAGTTGGACTGCGAAAATCTTGACAAAGACACGATTGAGACGTATACTATCATAAAACGTATACGTCAATATGGGTTGAGGTTTTCTGTGCAGACAAAACTAACACTGAGGCTGGAGGAGGAGCTTATCCAGCGCGCCAAATCCTTTGCTAAGCGTACAGGAAAATCGGTTTCTCAAATAGTGGCCCATTATTTTGCGTCCTTAGAGGGAACGCCACCTGAAAATGATGTCGAGCTTACGCCTGTAGTTCGATCATTGAAAGGTGCTCTACGCGGAGCTGATGTTGACATCGAGGATTATCATCGGCACCTTGAGGACAAGTATCTTTGAGACTCCTGTTCGATACTAACGTCGTTTTGGATGTGCTCCTGGACCGTGAGCCTTTCTCAACTAGGGTGGCTTTTCTTTTTTCCAAAGTCGAGAGAGGTATGCTTTCCGGATTCCTCTGTGCAATCACCATCACCACCATTCACTACCTTGCGAGCAAGGTCGTTGGAGCCGATGAAGCAAAGGCAGAAATAGGAAAGCTGCTGAACCTATTCGAAATTGCTCCTGTGAGTCGTTCCGTCCTAGGAGCTGCCCTTCAATCGAAATTCCCTGACTTTGGGGATGCAGTCGTCCATGAGGCAGCTCTGCATGTGGGTGCTCATGGTATCGTCACCCGTGATATACGCGGATTCAAACAGGCGACGATCTCCGTCTATTCACCAGAGGAACTAATCCAAATACTGCGCCTACGAGAAGAAGGACATGACTAGTGGCCACTGAAAAGTGCCCATTCCGCTTGTATTCGAAACCTGGGACTCAACTTTTTCCTGACTTTACCTGGCTCGTTTATTTTAATGGTGGACATATAGACCTGAGCTGACCTTCCGCACTGGCAATATCCCCGATACCAAGTTCTCTTGCCCAAGCGGGTGATTTTCTCACAATGAATCCTTAGGGTCTATTTTATTGTGCCATGGACCTTGTTATAGCCACCGGAAACAAGCGTAGTATACGCGTAGCGGAAAAAGTTGGAGCTTTGCGAGAAGGGATGTTGAGAAACCGAATTGTCGTTCGAGATAAAGTTTATGACGCACTTATGTTTTCGCTCATCTCGGATGACCTTGTTGGAAAATAGGATAATGCTGGCGCCACCCAACAACTAGCTTAAGACGGACATCCGAACGCCTTGAGCCTTTTTCACGTCCCCCAGGTCGAGCCTTCGACGGAGAAGCATAATCCATATGAGCTAGGGCAACGTCCTGTTTCATTTCTCCCAACTATATAATATGCTGAGATGTTCATCGATGATGATAGTCTCCGATGTCTGGACGAAGGCAATCTCAAGGAGAGAAACCTGAAACCGCTCCTAAGGAGATTCAAGAAAACGCCCTTGCCTCCTTTTTGACTCAGATTGAGACTGGAAAAGGAGAAGGCGCTCTGCATGACGTATTTCTTGGTAGAGCAGTACAGAAGCTTCAGCAAAGGCCACGACAGCTAAGCCGCATGGATCTAAACCCTGCTGTCGGTATACATTTCATGGTCATTAGAAAATTCCGGGAAGAAGAGGCTGAAAGAGTGTGCAAGCTGGTTTCCAAAACCTTTGAGGAATTCGTCGCGCCTGAGTTCACAAAAGAGGGGGTTGAGAAATGGTTACAAGATGAGATCCCTGAGAAGCAGATTGAGAGGTCAAGATCAAGAGACACCTATGTTGCAACAGTAAACCATGAGATTGTGGGAGTGATTGAACCCAGGGGAAACAGGGGAATCACGAGGCTGTTTGTTGACAGGGGATACCACAGGAGAGGCATCGGGCGGGAATTGCTGGACACAATAGAAGCGATATACAGAAGAAGAGGCGCAACGAGGATAAAGGTCCGGTCTTCTCTGTATGCAGAAGGGTTCTATGAAAAAATGGGATATAAGAAATCAACAGGATTAATCAGGAAAGGCGGCATGGTTTATCAGCCGACGGAGAAAAATTCTTGTTAGCGAAATAGACGAGTAGACAGCTCGCTGCAGCCGACTTCGCTTTGCTTGACGGCTATTTCGGCTGCCAGGTGAGTGCTGTTTATGGATGAGAGAAGGCAATGGAACGGCTAGAGAGCATCAGTCCTGCGCAGGAAAAGTTGATCAAAGAACTGCAGAGGTGTGTCGTTAGAATCCGCACTCTGGTGGAGCGCGAAGTTCCCTCCATCGATGAAGGCGTTGCTATTATCAGGCAGCTCCGACAGGAAGTCTATGAAGATCTGAATCGGATCATGCACGAAGGCCTGATCCTCTCGGCTGCGCGCTGGCTAGAAGCTAACGTTTTTTCCGATCCCAAGACGGTATGGTACTGGAATCCGCGCCAAACTGGAGATTCGACAGAATCCGATCTCCGCTGTCTGCATAACGGACAAATCCTTCTCTCAGCCGAGGCCACTGCCTCCGAGGAACCAAAGGGTATTTTGATACTAGGATGCGCGACACTCTCAAGAAGTTGAACAAAATGCCCCAGGTCGACGTTACTACTTCGTTCGTACCCAGAGAATGGCACAGCGAGCAAGAACCAAGGTTTTGAGGAACAAGTACGACATTGAAGTCGTGATAATCTGATATGTCGTGAACTATTCATTCCAGCCCCCACGAGCACTTGAATAGTTTCTCCATCCCTATCGATTTTCGTCAGAAACATTGCATGTCCAGGAATCGGGCCGGATGGCCGAATGCATCTTGAAATCCTTCGACTAACGGTTCTATTTTGGGCGAACTGTCGAAGCCATTCTAGTGAGCCAAGCGGAACCGCGAACACGCCGTCAGCCGAAGTTGTGCCGGTTCCATTCATGTAATACATAAGCGTTAACTGGCTTAGTGATCCCTTTAAGATTGAAAACACGGGTCTCTGCCCGAGGAAAGACTTCCGCCACTCGGCGATACACATCTTCCGTAACGAGAACTTCACCTGGGTTGGCAGCGCCTTGAAGCCTTGCGGCTATATTTACAACCTCCCCAATAGCAGTATAATCCCTGCAAAACTCGCCTACCTCTCCAATGGCGACATCTCCTGTATGAATCCCCACACCAATGCCGACTGAAATCTCTTTCCTTTCGGGCTGCTCTATCGTCGCCTTCATCTCCAAACAGTTTGTTTGCAAATCGATCCCGGAAAATACTGCTTGCTTAGTATGATCACTACGACTGATTGGAAAGTTAAAGAAAGCTAGTATGGCATCTCCTATTAGTTTATTGATTATGCCGTCTCTTTCCCAAATCACAGAGGCGCAGTTTTCATAGAAACCGCTCAAGAGCCGGGCAAGCTGAGAGGAATCCAAGAGTTTGGAAAAACTGGTGTATCCTCGAATGTCAGCAAACAGAACGGTTGCCGGAACGATAATCTGTTTTGTCTTCATGACCTCGCTAAATCTCGTTTCACACATGGTGCAAACATTTGGGTTCATCTTGCTTCGTCTGAGGCCAAACAATTTGAATGGAATGGGAAATGCCCCCGAATCGGAATCGGCATGCGCAACTGGCGCCAGCATCCTTCGCAGATTATGGCTTTTTGCATGATTTCATACCTCATGTATAAAAAAAACCGTTCCTTCATTTCGAAAGAACGGGGTTCACATCCACTCAGCTTTCACTCTGCCCGTTCTCCAGCTTCGATTCAGGAAGCGCACGACGAACCTATACTCGCAGAAAGGATTCTTTTCTGCAAACCATCTCCATTATAGGGCGCCATGACTCTGAAGCCTTGGGTCACACTCCAATCAGACCCATGGCTTTCCGTCCTACCCTCACAGGTGGTTTGGCTTTGTCAGCAAAAAATAAAGCCTGCTCTTCTCCCTTTGGAAAAAATTAGGCTTCAACTCAACTCTCGGTCCACTTCCCCTTTAGCCCATTTCAGTCCCCCAGTGGCATCAGCGAGAACATTCGGTTTGTACGACCAAGTGGTACTGGTTGTCAAGAAATTCCTGCACCAATCCTTCTATGAGGCCGCCTGTTGTCAAGCTCCTTTTTTCGTTTTACA
>CAYFYO010000114.1:0-10286 GCA_964347335.1 uncultured Thermodesulfobacteriota bacterium | reverse complement strand
AAGGGTCGTTTTCCCACATCCAGAAGGCCCCAGAAGAACGAGAAACTCCCCTTCTACGGTGCACAGATCAACCCCATTTACCGCCTTGACCTCACCGAAGTATTTTTTGATACCCCCGGTCTCTACCCTCGTCATAAGTTCGCTCCTTTATGCCACTCGGCTCAAAAATTACATCTTAAAACAGAAAGGCAGAGCCGTTGGCGGCCTTACCTCTATCGATCAATTGAGCAATCACTCTTAGAGCCTACCGACTGCCGACGGGGGTTAACTGCCGATGAGTTTCGACCAGCGGGAAAGGACATCCGTTAAGCCTTCACCGGTGTAGCCAGGGACAAGTCCAAAACCCTCCAGACAGTAACCCGCCTCGATGAGGAGGTCGAGAAACGCATCATCTCGCCTGACCTCCGCGAGCTTTTCGGCGCCGCCTTTAAGCATGACGAACCCGTTCAAGTCTCCCCCGTGAAGGGAGAGGAGTACTGTCTCAAAGCTCTCGATTCGGCCGTCAGCCTGCAACTTGGGCGTAAAACTCCGTTGCCTTCTGGAAGAGTTGGGCGGCCTGTTGCTCCCGGCCGACAACATGGCGATTCCATCCCATAAAAAGTACTCTATCTGCCATCGGTCCCTCCTACTAATCTGATGTACACTTCGACGGTTAGGCGACTAGGGCCAGTGCCCCCTAGCGGAATACCGAAATCCCACTAGGGCAAGCAGGGCACAATTTGAGGGGTTTCTCCATGGCTTAACCTGAAATGAGAGGTACTGAACAAAGGAAGCCCCTCCCTCGAAATCCGAAAGAACGGGCTCCACATCCACTCAGCTTCCGCTCTGCCCGATTCCCAGGTTCAGCTCAGCAGGAAGTTGAAACCTATATTAGCAGATCTATGATTCAAGTCAATCTTCTCTTCTACCCCTTTCTTCGAGCAAGTGCTGAACGAATTAGTACTAACTGAAATCAAGGACTTTCAATACGCTCAACAAATATTAGATTTCAAGCGGAATTCATCACGCGATCTTATCAGTCGCACAATCAATCAGCAGCTGTCAGATCATATCGAAGCTTCTACCATCAGGGCGTTTGCGCATTTCTAGCAGGGGAAAAGGGTGAGTTGCCTTCCCATTTTCTCTGGCGGCTTGGCGGTTGTTTCCATCCGCATTCCTGCCGAGCACTGATGGGCTTGCATGTCCGGATTCTTGCATGAACAGATGAGAGGCTTGATCCTGAATCCGGCTGAGAGGTCGAGGAAGCGTTTGTACCCCTTTTTTCGCAGCGGGAGTGGGATGAGTTTGCTACGCGTAGAGGCCCCGATCACCGTCCAAGGTTGGCTCTTGAAACAGCTGAGGATGACATTGAATTCCTTTGGTGGCAGTTCCCTCTGGAGTTGACTCAGAATGGCGGGTCTCAGGTGAAGGTAGCTCAGCGAGACCGTCCTGATTCCCCTGGCAGCCAATGCCTCGTAGAGTCCCCTGACCGAAGCCTCATCGTCGGTCCAAAAAGGAATGATGGGATCGATGCGGACTTCAACGCCGATTCCCGCTCCTTTCAGCCTTTCGATATTTTGGAGCCGTTCGATCACGGTGGCAGCTTGTGGCTCGAAGAGATCTCGATACCTTTCAGACATCGAGACCAGACCGATTCTCGAAGTGACCAGGTCAGGATGATCAGAGAATAGCTCGATGAATCGGTTGGGGATCCATCCCTTTGTCAAAAAGGAGAATCCAATCCCCCTTTCGAGAAGCACCTCCATCGTGCGGTAGGTCACGTTCAAGATATCTGGATGGGTTTGGAAGGAGTCTGAGGCGGTGTTGAATACGACCCAGTCAATCACCGAGCGTCTTCTCGGACTGTCAAGCTCTGCCGCGAGTCTCTCAGGAAGATTAGAATATAGTTGCACTTGATCAGGCCCAGGAGTCTCTGGGTACCCTCTGGCATAGCAGTAAACGCAGATGAACTCACAACCCCTCGTCACGTTAAGCGTGTACGCATCGCGCAGACATCCAAATTGGGCCTTCCTGAGAACCCGACTCTTTCTTTGGAGCTCAATCAATTCCATGGCCGAGCCCCACCCGTGGCCGATTTCGACACTACCTCTCCTTCACCACTGTATCCACTGTCATTTCATGTCCTTCCCGTAAGAAGGTGATGGAGATGGTATCACCAGGATTTAAGGACTTGAGGATCTCGGACAGATCCCGCAGCCCGAGGATTGCACGGGAATCGACCTTGACGATTACGTCTCCCTGCTGGAGCCCTGATGCCTCTGCTGGAGAACCCGGCACCACACCTGAAAGCCGGTATCCATCTCCCGTGAAAGTAAAGTCAGGAATCGTGCCGATGCTGACCCTCCCCTTTTTCGATGGTGTGCCCTCGATCTCTTCACCAGCCCTCAGTGAGTGAGTCAGGGGCTTTTCCCGGTCTGCGAGGTACTCAAGGACTTCCTTGACCACGGATGCTACCTTCAGAAGCCCCTCTGGGTCGATCTTATCCACTGTGTCGGTCGGGCGATGGTAATCCAGATGGGGCCCTGAGAAAAGCTGCACTGCCGGAACGCCAGCCTCATGGAAGCTTTTCTGGTCGCTCGAATCGAGCTCCTCGAACACAGCCTCCACTTCCACCCCATTCACAAATCCCGCTCCTCGGAGGATGTGTATCCATTCCTTGGCCGAAGTCGCTCCAAGGGCCAACAACTTCTGGGTCCCGAGGCGTCCGACGGTATCCAAATTCACCATGCCCATACAGTGCTCCAAAGGGTATCGCTTCTGGTTGGCGACATAGTATTTCGACCCCTTTCTTCCGGCTTCCTCTCCGGCGAACGCCACAAAGACCACACTGCGTTCTGGCCTAAGGCTTTTTCCAAGCACCCGTGCAAGCTCTACCAGGACCGCCACACCGCTGGCGTTGTCGTCAGCACCGTGATGGACCTCTCCTCGATGCCCTGCTCTCACATCGGGCCAACCCAGACCGAGATGGTCGTAATGAGCCCCCATGACGACACTCTCCGATTCCCCTTCGGGGTTTCTCCCAGGGATGACGCCAACGACATTTCTCATGGCCACTTCGCGTTCTGGTTCGCCGCCCCGGTCCGTCCAAGCCTGGAAGTAGTTCCCCACGGTATCTCCGGCCGGCTCGAGACCGGCCTCCTCGAACTTCATGGCAATGAATTCCGCAGCCTTATCGAGTTCCTGTGTACCAAATCCTCGTCCTTTCATCTTGTCGCTCGAAAGGAGGCGTATGGTCTCCATCATCCGCTGTTCCGAAAAAACGGGCGGAAGCTTAGCAAGCGGCTCCCTCGGAGCTAGCCCTGCCATCTCGATTTTCGAAATCCTCTTCTTCCTCGGGGAGAGGAAAACCGTCATCGGCGAGTCAAGTACAGGCCACCGGCCCTTCATGACATTGACCGGTTCTGTCCCTTGGAACACGAGATAGCTGTACTTGTGGTAGTGGGGGAGTTTTCGGCCGAGACCGGGGAGCGCTTCGGGTAGATCCGATGCCACCCAGGTCAGGGAGAAATCTCTGTTTTTGGGGAGCCTTCCAGAGAGGACAATCGAGTGATTCTCTCGTCCGATTTCGGATCCCCCAATACGCACCCCCCTCTGGTTGACCGCCACATCATATTCGGAGAGGGACGAACCAATGGCACTCTGGAAACGGTTCTCCCATCCCAAAAGAATCACCCCACGGTCCGAAGGAAGATCCTCCACCTCTCCATCGAGCTTGACCTCAACCTCATCAGGCCCAGAGCGACTCAAGGACTTGGAGAGCTTTTGATAGGCTCGAACAAGATCTCGCGTGGCAGAAGATGGGAGGAGGATCAACAGTTTTTTCGCTCCGAAGGGTCGCGTCAATGCGGGAGGGATCTCTTCCCGATCGAGTCTGCGAAAAAGGTCGAACTCGGGATCAATGTCTAACCTCAGAGGCCGAAAAGGCACACGGACTTTCAGCTGGTGCCTCTTTTCTTTCATCACCGCTACGCTCTGAAAGGCCCTGTCCCGGTCCTTCAGAGTCACTGCAACGGGAATTCGCAGGAGATACGCTTCACCCGGCTGAACCTGTTCGAGGAGGGCGGTGAGGACGTAGCCCGCTTCGTCCATTACGATATTTGCGTTACTCACCTTTATCTGGGGAGCCCCTGGTTGCCTGACCCACTGGTCAAATTCATTCGACAAGTCGACTCCAGAAACGCCCTCAAAGCTCTTCCGAAGATCATCAAAAGAGGCGGACTTGAACCGGTTCTTTCGATAGAAATCCCGGAGTCCACTCACAAAGGCTTCGTCTCCCAGGTGCATGCGAAGCATATGGAAAAACATGAGAGCTTTGCCGTATCCAACCGCTTCAGAGGAGGAGCTGCGGCGGGCCCGAAATTCGACGAGTGGGAAATCCCTTTCGTCGAGAACATAGTCGGCGTATTTCTGGAGGGTCGCCTGCCGGTATGCCACCGCCTCGTCCTGTTGTTCCTTGAGCAGATGATCGGACAGATAAGCGGTGAGTCCTTCTGCCCAGTTTCCTTTTCTGTAGTCCGGGAAGACTCCGTTTCCCCACCAATTGTGAAGGATTTCGTGAGGGTAGGAGGAGTCCAGGATGAAGGGAAACCGGATGACTTTGGGTCCGAGGAGTGTAAAGGAAGGCATTCCATAACCTGTCTCCCAGAAGTTCTCGACCAGGGCGAACTTCGGATAAGGATAGGGCCCAATGAGTCTTTCGTACATCGCGATATAGCGGGCCGTCGCATCGAGGTATTTTTCGGCCAGATCGTCGTCCGGTGCTCGGAGAAAGGCCATGGCTTGAATTCGGCCTTTGCCCCCTGTGTACTCGGTAAACTGAGCGGCGACGATAAAGATCTCCTCCTGTGGTTCCGGTGATTCCCACCAGACAGAGGCCTTATCCCCTTGACGGACGTATCGTTTTCGTGCTCCCTGACTAACGGCATTCCAATGGGTGGGGAGTTCCACCTGCAATCTAAAGGTCATCAACTCCTCACCAAAACTCGGATACCAGAAGGAATTCCCTGAAAGGTAGACACCCTCTTTCGAAATCAGGCCCGGTGTCTGCCTGAAACCCCGAGCATACTCTCTGCCATAGGCTTCCAGAGGATAGTGGATTCTGCCGCCATATTCGAGGGAAAAAGTCTTCTCGCCAGGGGGAAGGATTACACTGAAAGATTCCACAGGAACCGTCCCCGACTGCTCAGTTTCTCGGACGATGCGCACGCCTGGAGTCGTTGACAAGGGGTCCAGTCCCTTGTGCAGAAGAAATTTGGGCTTTGGGAGAAGCGCTTCAGGAAGGGTGACCACGTCACTCGCCACAAAGCGGGAATCTTCCGGATCGATCACCACTCTGAGGTCATGCTGCACCGGCGGTTCCTGGGCCTTGGAGGCAGGAGTGATCAAGGCCAAAGCGACAACGACAGCAGCCGTGAAAACGAGGCGTTTCATATGCCTCCTTTGTGGCTTCTTAATGGCAGCACAAAATAGATTTCATGTCCAATTGAGCCAATTTCCTTCAAAATCTCAAATACTCACCGCTTGCTTCGCTCGGGGCACACCGTTCCAGGATGCAGAACCACAGTTCAGCATGGCTTTCTTACCCTTTACCTTGGGGTCTGACACAGGGTAATGCATTGGTCTGATTTCTCCGTCTCAAAAAATCAGACCAACGAAATACATCCTCTGCGTCTCTGCGGTGATTTAGACGGCGGTTAAGAATCCAAATGATAGAATTCCTCCCGAATAAATCCTGGACTATTCAGCCCAATCGGCGATGAAGATATCCGTGGCCCGGGGCTTTTGGGGGTTTCTGTTTGAGGCAAAAACCAATTTCCTCCCATCGTGTGAAAACATCGGAAAGCTGTCGAATACATTGTTAAAGGTGACCCTCTCCAGGCCCGTACCGTCGATGTTCATGAGATAGAGTTCGAAGTTGTGGCCAAACTTCTTGATGTCCTCATGCCAATCGTCCATGTTGCTTGAGAGGACGATCCGTTCCCCGTCGGGGTGCCATGACGGGGCCCAATTCGTGGCGCCGTTTTGGGTGAGTCTCACTTTGTTTGAACCATCTGCGTTCATGACCCATATGTCTAGCGGGAAGGGGACGATGTAGTCCTTTTCCATGCAGTCACGCCAGAGGGCCAACTCCTCTGGAGTCTCAGGATACCAGGCCCGCCAGACGATCTTCTGGCCGTTCGGCGAAAACCATGGCCCGCCGTCATATCCGACTCTCTCTGTCAACCGCCTGACATTGGAGCCGTCGGCGTTCATGAGATAGATGTCGAAATCCTCGTCCCTCTGAGAACCGAACACGATCTGCCTGCCATCAGGAGAGATAATTGGCTCCGCATCGTACTTGGGGTTGTCGGTGATCTTTTCCAACCCCGACCCATCGACGTTGGCGACGAAGATGTCGTAAGGATAAAGGGGCCAGATATAGCGAGTCCCCCGGGGCGGTTCGGGTTTCGGTGGACAATCTCCTGGCAAGTGGCTGGTTGAGGAAAAGACGATCTTCTGGTCGCCAGGAAAGAAGAAAGAACAGGTATGGGCTCCACGATCGGGACTGACTCTTCGCTTGCCAGAGCCGTCAATGTTCATCACCCATATCTTGTCACACCTATACCCACTCCGATTTGACTGGTAGATGAGCCTTCGGTCATCCCAGCTGAAATAGGCCTCTCCGTTATCCCCATCGAAAGTGATCTGGGTGACGTTGGTCATGTAACGGTCCAAAGGCTGGTTCTGACCGGATTCCATGGTCATGGCTTGATGCAGGATTCCCCATGCCAGAAGAGTGACAAGTAAGATAAGGGCAAGAGCAGATTTGCTCATCCTAGATCATCCCTCACGGAGTGAGTCGGTGCATCCCGGTTTTCCAGCAATTCTCCAGATCGAATCCCGATGTGACGAGAGTGAGAGAACCCACATGATTATAGGTCTTGTGTTTTCAACAATTCAAGCCTCCGATTTAGGACGTTCTCTCCTCCCTGTTGCGACCATGGCGGAAAAAATTTACTTCAGGAACATTGGAGCAGGGGGACCCCGGCGGCTCCCTGAAAACCTAAGGAGATTGCCCCACTTTTTCCTTGACACCTAAACAGTTTCGTGCTATAACGCCCCACACTCAAATGCGAGTCCTACCTAAGAAAGGAGGAAATTAAAATGCGAAAGGGATTGTTATTTTTGCTTTGCCTTCTCGTAATCGGTTTGGCGTTCTCACCCGCTCTTTGGGGTGCGGAAAAGACCATCAAAATCGGCATTAACGCCCCGATCACTGGCGACATCCCCAAAGTGGGTGAGGGCACAAAGTTCGCGGCTCAGATGTGGCTCGAAGACATCAAAGCCGCCGGTGGCCTTGAGGTGGGGGGAAAGAAATACCCCGTCGAGCTTGTGATTGAGGACAACGAGTCCAAGGCAGAATCGGCCGTGAAGGTTAACACCAAGATGATCACCGAAGACGAGGTCCTTGTCATCGTTGGCCCTCAGGCCTCTAAGCAGGCGGTGCCCGCAGGCGAGGTGGCCAACAACTATGAAACTCCCATGGTTAGCCCTTGGTCGACCAATCCCAACACCACGAAGGACCGCCCCTATGTTTTCCGTGGCTGCTTTCTTGATCCTTTCCAGGGGCCCGTGGTGGCCAACTTCATTAAGGAGGAGTTCGGGTTCAAGAAGGCCGCGGTGCTTTACGACGTGGCCAGTGACTACCCCAAGGGACTTGCCGAGTTCTTCAAACAGGCGTGGGAAGACCTTTACGGCCCCGGTTCAGTGGTTGCCTTTGAAAGCTTCACCACCAAGGATACGGACTTCAGTTCCCAGCTGACGAAGATCCTACAGTCAGACGCCGAGGTGATCTTCACCCCACAGTACTACAACGAAGTCGCCTTAATCGTACAGCAGGCCCACCAGCTGGGGTGGAACAAACCCATTGTGGGAAGTGACAGCTGGGGTTCGGCGGAGACGGTGGAACTCTGCGGCAAAGACTGCTATGGGCTCTTCTTCAGCACTCACTACGCCGCCGCCGGTGCAACGGGAGCCACGAAGGCATTTATTGACCGATACAATGCAAAGCACGGCTACGTGCCGGACGATGTGGGCGCCCTCACTTGGGACACCATGCTTATTGTGCAAGAGGCCATTCAAGCGACTGGAGGGCTCACCGGAGATATCAAGAAGGATCGCCAGGCTGTCCGCAAAGCCCTCGCTCAGATTAAGGAGTTCGCCGGCATCACCGGCAAGATGACGTTCACCGAAGAGGGCGATCCGATCAAGTGCGCTGTTATCGTCAGGATCAGCGACGCCGGCGAGTTCGAGTTTTACAAATCCGTTTGCCCATAAGGGTTGGAGCAAAGGAGACCGATCTCTCACGGGGGCTTAAGGTTTAGGATAACCTTATAGCCCATAAGCGCCGCGAATCGTCTCGAGAAAGGGCGGGCCAGGGCGATAAGCCCTGCGCCCGCTCTTTTGAGAAGAACATGGAGCCTAGGTGATGACGTTTTTCTTTCAGAACCTCATCAATGCCCTGCAGTGGGGCAGTTTCTACGCCCTGATCGCCCTGGGATATTCGATGGTGTACAGCATCCTGATGCTCTTTAACTTTGCTCATGGCGATATCTTTATGGTGGGGGCATACATCGGCTTCGGAGTCTCAACTTTGCTGATCGCATTCGCCTCATCCGGGGCGATTGCGATGCCCACCTGGTTGATCCTCGTGTTGACGATCCTCTTCTCCATGTTTTTGACCTCTTTTGTGGGCATGATCGTTGAAAGAGTCGGATATCGGCCTCTGCGGGCAGCACCGCGTGCCTCCGCTGCGATCACGGGTCTGATGATCGGGATCATCCTCGAGACCAGTAACCTCGCCCTCCTCGGCGCAAGACGAATCAGCTTTCCATCTTTGGTTCAAACGGCGACGTACAACCTGGGCGGGGTGTACGTGACCAATAAGAAGATCATGATCGTTGCGGTGTCAATGCTCCTCGCCCTGGCCTTACATCAGTTTGTACGCAGGACCAAATGGGGCATGGCGATGCGGGCGATGGCTTTTGACTATCTTGTTGTGCCTCTGATGGGCGTTTCGATCAACACCATTGCGGCCATGACCTTTGCCACTGGTTCCGCTCTCGCGGCAGCCGCAGGTATACTCTTTGGCCTCGCCTACCCCGTACTTGACCCCTACATGGGGATTCTATTCGGATGGAAGGCTTTCGTGGCGGCAATTCTGGGTGGAAGAGGCTCGGTCATGGGGGCAACACTGGCTGGCTTCTTGTTGGGGTTCATCGAAATCTTCGTGGCGATGATCTTCCCTTCGACACTACGCGATCTGATCGCCTACTCAATCGTCTTGCTTATTTTGACCTTCAGGCCCCACGGTTTTTTCGGCGAGCCTTACAGCGCACGTCTTAGACTCTAAACGGCTGCACTCAAATTACGTTGGTCTCTATTGCCCTAAGAGATTCTGTAGAGACACGGGTTTGACATGGAAGCAAGAAGTGGAAACTGGCCGGAAACCTCGAACTTGGTCAAGCGATACATACCGGGTTTGTTTTCCCAAGTTGCCCTCATAGGGTGGCTCTTCGGTGTGCTGATCGCGGTGGCCTTAGAACGTCTCGTGGGCACGGATCTGGCTCTGGGCTTGGGACTGCCCAAGATACCTGCCCTTTTTGGTTTCCTTATTATGCTCAAAAAACCCCTGCTGATTCCGAGTGCGATTGTTTACGTATTGGCGATCTACGTTTTACCCATAGGCATTGTCGCACGGCTCAGTGCTTCCCCAGCCAACAAGCTGGCGGCTCAACTTCTCAGGCTTCCCATGTGGGTCTCTGTGGTCGTCCATCTCAGCCTGCTTTACTTGACCCTCCATATATGGTCCGGGGTGAGTGACTACCGAATTCTCACGCTCAAGCTCACCCTGATCGCCGTCATGGTCACCTTGAGCTTGAACATCATTAACGGCTACATGGGGGAGTTCTCCTGCTCCCACCCGGGCTTCATCGCCTTGGGCGCATACGTGAGCTCAGTCTTTACTGTTGTCCTCTTTGTCAACGACAGAATCTTCGGGCCGGCTCTCCTTCCTTCGGCTCTGGGGCCGTTCATGTTCCCCATCGCTCTGATACTGGGCGGACTGGCAGCCTCCATCGGGGCCCTTGCTGTTGCGATTCCTTCCTTTAGAACGAGGGGTGATTATCTCGCTATCGTCTCACTGGCCTTTATGTTCATCATCAAGAGCCTCATCGAAAACCTCGAGATCGTGGGGGGCCCTCGTGGCTTGAGCGGACAACCGGACTGGGCCAATCTGCCAACTGTGT
>CAYFYO010000113.1:0-10369 GCA_964347335.1 uncultured Thermodesulfobacteriota bacterium | reverse complement strand
TTGAAATGGGGGCTGGGAATCCAGGCGGCGCAGCCGATTCCCGAAACGAAGAGGAGTCGGTCCATATCCAATCCAAGGCCGTCGATGGCGCGAAGGATCAGCCCCATGAGGATGCCGTGTCCACAGCCTGGACAAAAGGGGGTTGACCTGATTTCAGGCCGCAGATACGCTTCCATTGCCCGAGCCATTAGAGAATCCTCCTGATTTCTTCCACTATAGGCTGGGGACGGATGATTTCCCCGTTTGTTTGCGAAAAAGGGATCACTTCCTTATTTGTGTATCTTTGAATTTCTCCGGCGATTTGGCCGAGGTTCATTTCGGGGACAAAGATCCTGTCGACTCTGGAGCCCAGCCTCTGAATCTGCTCCTCTGGAAAAGGCCAAAGGGTCTTGAGCCGCAGAAACCCGACCGAATGCCCCGCTTTTCGCAGTTGCTTGACTGCGTAAAGGGCACTCCGGGCAGTGAATCCGTATGCCACCACAGCCAGATTCGCGTCTTCCAAAAAAAACTCCTCGGTCTGGGTAATGGTATTTCTGGCCTGGAGAATTTTTTTGTTTATCCTTTCCACAAGTGCAGCATGAACCTCGGGGTTGTTGGTTTTCCGAAATCCCCGTGAGTCGTGGGTGGAACCTGTCACGAGGAGCTGTGCCCCTTCACCAAAGGCGGGCATGGGCGGGACGAGGTCCTTCCCACCGTCTCCGAAGGGAGGAACACCTTTTTTCTTTCTTCTTTCATAAACCTTAACGGTTTCTGGGATCCTCACGTTCTCCATCAGGTGACCCGTCGCCTCATCGCTCAGAAGAATGACAGGAACGCGAAATCGCTCAGCAAAGTTAAAGGCCTCCACAGTGAGTTCGAACATCTCCTGGACCGACCAGGGTGAGAGCGCAATCGTCTGGTAGTCGCCGTGGGATCCCCACTTTGCCTGCATCACATCGCCAGAGCCCACCCGGGTGGCCTGGCCTGTGGCAGGCCCGGCCCTTTGAATGTCCACGACCACGCATGGAGTTTCGGTGAAAGCCCCATACCCGATCCCCTCCTGCATCAGGCTGAAGCCCGGCCCGGAGGTCGCCGTCATCGCCTTGGCACCGGCCCAGGAGGCCCCCAGAACAGCACAGATCGAGGCGATTTCATCCTCCATTTGAATGAAAGTCCCTCCCACATCTTCCATCCGGTGGGCTATCCGTTCCATAATCTCACTCGAGGGAGTGATGGGATAACCCGCGTAGAACCGACAGCCTGCCGCGAGGGCCCCATCAGCGATGGCCTCATTGCCGGAAAGGTAGTAGTTCCCGGATGGTAAAATGTTTTTCAATCTGGCTGACGGCATGAGAAATCCCTGATCTTTTGCTCTGGTGTGCAGAGGCTTACAAAACGCCTCACCACTTCCCACAAATCCCCTGATGTTGAGGAGAAAGGCGCTCCTCTTGATCATAGCAAGTTCTCTTTTTCTTATCAAACTTTTTGGGAGTTTCAGTATCTGGCCATATAGAGGTTTTTGGAGGGATTACGGTCCTGTGACCCGTTTGTGCCCGCTCCTTAGCATAGAGGGAGGGCAGTCTGGGGGGAGGAGCCGGAGGAATTGAGGGCGAGGCCGACCGAATGGGTCCATTCACGCGGCCTTGTCTTATACTTTTTTCTCCTTTTCCTTCTTTTCCGGTTTGGCTTGGTCCTTTTCATCGGTGGCCTGAGCCGTATTTGCTTTTTTCTTATAGTCATTTACATAAAAGCCAGGCCCTTTCAGAACAAAATGAACCGGCGAGAGGATCCGGTGGGCCTGACGTGAGCAGTCTCGACATTCAGCAATGTCTGGCTCCCCGATCCTTTAGAGTCGCTCAAAAACGTGTCCCTTTTCGCACCTGTACTCGTAGATCGGCATGGTTCACTCCAGGTCAAGGATTTTGAAGACTTCGGAGGGCACGTCGAGTGACGTGCCCTTCCAGTCTCATCAGTCCATCTGGACCTGGATTCTCCTCGGCTTAGCCACGGCTCGCTTCGGAAGCGTAATCTCCAGGACCCCGTTTTTGAGTTTGGCCTTAATCTTTTTCGTCTCAACCGTTTCCGGGAGAGTGAAGGTCTTGGAGAATGAACCGAAGAAACGCTCAGTCAAATTTCCATTCCCCTTCTTCTCTTTGGGTTCAGATTTTCTCTCTCCCCTCAGGGTCATGTGGTGGTCCTCGATGGTGAGGTGAATATCATTCGGGTCGATGCCAGGAACTTCGGCTCGTACCATGAACTTTTTATCATCCTCAGAAACTTCAATCGATGGACTCGACATCACAACGGGATGAAATCTGTGCACATGGCCAAAAAGATCTTCCAATTGGTTCTCTACGAGAGAGAGTGTTTCAAATGGATCCCAAATTCTCGGTAGCATTTTTGTTCTCCCCTTTCTCTGCTATCTTCTGAAGTCATTCTCTACTCCTATAGGTAACCATGGTTTCCCTGCTTTCAAGGGGAAGGCCACGAATTTTTTATGGGCAAACGCAGAATTCACCACAGAGGCACCGAGAACACGGAGATGCCATTTTTCTGTTGCCCGACCGGGAGATGACGATCAGGCAACAACGTTCAGCCCTTCGGGCGTCTATACCTGGATAGGGATATCAGAAGCCGGGATGAAATCCTGTTATTGGTGAGCTTCCCTTCTGCTGAAGGCAGAGACATCTTTTCATTGGGCGCCGTCTCCCGCCCAATGAAAAATATCCTAATTCTCTGTGTTCTCTGTGTCTCGGTGGTTACATCGGTTTCGTTTTAAGCTGAGTGCTGAACGCTGATGGCCGAAAGCTGCTGTTTTCATGGAAGAGTTAGGTCGAGTGCAGGCGGGCTTTCAACAAGGTCGGGGATCTCCCTCACAACAAAGGCTTTGAATCGCTTCAAGAGATTCTTTTCGATCTGACGGACTCGCTCATATGAGATCCCGTATTTGTTGCCGATTTCATGGAGGGTCGCTGGAAGGGTAGCGAGGATTCGGTTTTCGAAAATGTCCAGGTCTCTCCCCTTCAGGGTCTTCCGGAACTCCTCAATCTTCTGGCTGAAAAGGCTTCTGAGCTGTTCGTTCGCGATTCTTTCGTCGAGGTGCACCTCCTCGGAGGGGAGAGTATCCATGAAACGTTCCCGAGAATCCCGTTCAATTGGCATATCCAGCGACACGTCGCGACTGCCGAGTCGCTGGTCCATGTCGATAACCTCGGACTCTTTTACGTCCAGTCGCTGGGCCAGAAGCTTGGGGCCTGGCGTAAAACCGAGGGCCTCCAGTCGATCTTTCTCTTTTTTCAAATTAAAGAACAGTTTCCTTTGAGCCTGCGTGGTTCCAACCTTAACGAGACGCCAGTTCTCCATGACGAATCTCAGGATATAAGCCCTTATCCAGAAGGTGGCATAGTACGGCAGACGCACCCCCCGGTAGGGGTCGAACTTCTTTACTGCCAGCATGAGGCCAATATTTCCCTCTTGAATCAGATCGAGGAGGCTCGTCATCCAGCTGTTGTAGTATTCAAGAGCGATTTTCACGACGAGCCTCAGATTTGAGACAACCAGCTTGTACGCGGCTTCGAGATCTCCCTTTTCTCGATACCGAATGGCCAGGGCTTTCTCTTCTTCAGGATCAAGAAGTGGGTACCTCCGGAGTTCTGCAAGGTACCGATGAAGTGGATCGAAGTGGGCAGGAAGATGGACCTCGTCAACCTTCTCTTCTTCGATCTCGTCGGACGGCTTTGACTTTCTTGTAATGGCAAGCTCCTTGGTTTCCGTGGAGGTCGCTGAAAAAGGATTGAGTCCTCAAAGAAACTAATCAATGGGGATTGATTTGTCAATCAACACGAACCTGGAGTTTCCTGGTTTTCTAGATCCATCCTAAAGAGGAGTCGAATGCTTGGCTGGTCCCGGAATAGAATTTGATTTCGGCCAGTTGTACAATTCCATGCCCAGTTTTTGAGCAAACTCCGGATACGAATTGATGGATGCCCTTGATTTTCGAAGAAGTACCGCTGTTCATGAGGGATTCCGCGGGAGAAGTAAGGAGGGCAAGAACGGTATGAAGTCATCCTCTCTTTTCTCTCTGAGCAAATTCCTCAATAATCCGGGCTAGCCGATTAACTGAGGCGCAACCTGTTCAACGAGGGGTTTCAACTCTGACAAGGACTCGGCAGTGGCTTGAACCGCTTTATCGGTATCAGCCTTGGACATTGGAGTTGATATGGCAAAGAAACCTCTGGCGGGTATGAAAATGCCTCTGTTCATCATGGACAGATGAAACAACCTGAGTACGTCCCGATCTTGCGTAAAAAAAGCTGTCTGGGCGTCCGATACGGGTCCGGATGTGAAGTGAATCTGTTGCAGTGAGCCGTAGCCCTTAATTTGCGCTTTGATCTTCAAATCATCAAGAATTGCTTGTAAACTCTCTCTCAATGACCAGCCCAACGAATTAATCCTATCGAGTGCCTCAGCCGTCATCTCTTTGAGACCAGCAATACCGGCGGCCGCAGCCATGGGCGTGGCAACGAAAGTTCCCGAATGATGGGCCGGGCGCTTCTGTTTGGGAGAGTATACGGCCATAACATCCTCGCGGCCACCAAAGGCACCGACTGGCAGGCCACCGCCAATGGTCTTCCCCAGC
Source organism: uncultured Thermodesulfobacteriota bacterium (assembly GCA_964347335.1). Lineage (GTDB taxonomy): Bacteria > Desulfobacterota > BSN033 > WVXP01 > WVXP01 > WVXP01. The sequence continues at coordinate 5,751 of CAYFYO010000113.1, read as the reverse complement.
GCAGTAAGGTCGGGTTTAACATCAAAAACCTGTTGAGCACCCCCCCCAGATAGCCTGAAGCTAATTACTTCATCAATAATAAGGAGCAAACCATTTTCGTGGGCCAGATTCTGAAGGTGCTTCAGGTAGTCGTTCTCCGGAGGAATCATTCCGGCTGCTCCCATGATTCCCTCGACAATGACTGCAGCCAGTTCATCTCTGTGCTCCCTTATAATCCTCTCGGCAGCCTCCTTGTTGTTAAATGGAGTCACCATCACGTCGTTTTCTGAGCTTTTAGGTAAGCCAGGTGCCAGCTTTCGCCAGCCCACTTGCATCTCCATGATGTCATAGCTGCCGTGGTAGTTTCCCTCCATCTTCAAAATCTTATCCTTGCCAGTAAAGGCCCTGGCACCGCGGATGGCAAACATCACAGCCTCAGTCCCTGAGGTGCAAAAACGCACTCTCTCCACGGAGGGGACTCTTTCACAGAGCATTTTGGCCCATTCGTATGCGCCCTCAGAGGGTGCCGCTATCGCTGAGCAGATCGGTGCCTGTTTCTGTATCGCCTCCACGACTTTGGGATGGTTGTTACCGAGCACCATCGACGTCCAGTTATTCGAAAAATCGAGGTAATCATTGCCATCAACATCGTAGAGGTGGCAGCCATCTCCTCTGGCGATCACGGTGGGATAGGGTTCAAACCAGATAGCGGCTCGAATATCGCCATCCGGTACATACTTTTTGGCGTTTTCTACTATTTCCCTAGACTTTGGCGTCCTTTGACGGTAAGATTCTTCAGTCTTTTTGCTGTATTCAGCAATGAGTTCCTCCCTGGGCATTTCGACAGATCTCCTTTCTTGATGAAAAAACAGAAACAAGGACAGAGTGACTTGGTTGACAATTGGAGAATAGTCAACCAGTGATTTCGTGTCAAGCCACGAAGCAAGAGGTGGCGCGGGATGGCTTGACATACGATCTCCTTTTTGCCATGGTTTGAAACCCCAATATATTTCCGTGGGAGGATTTCATGAAAGAGGTTGTCATCGTCGGTGCTGCCAGAACGGCGGGTGGGAAGTTTGGAGGCTCTTTGGCTCCGATGACCGCACCGGAGTTCGGCGCGGTGGTCGTTCGAGAAACCATCAAACGTGCAGGCATCTCACCTCACGAAATTGACCAGACCGTATTTGCCAGTGCCTGGCAGGCTGGAGTCGGACCAAACCCGGCACGCTTGACCGCCGTAAAGGGTGGGGTTCCTATCGATGCCCCTGCGGTTTCCATTAACGTGCGCTGTGGATCCAGCATCCAGGCGTTGATCTTCGGCGTCCAGGCAATAAAGGCTGGAGACGCAGGCACCATACTGGTCGGTGGTACTGAAAGCACGAGTCAAGTACCCTACGCACTGCCCAAAGCCCGCTGGGGCTATCGTATGGGCAAGGCCGAAATGCTAGATCTAATGCACAAGGATGGTTTTTCGTGCCCCCTAGGTGGCGGCCTCATGGGTGAGTTAACCGACGCTCTGGCGGAGGAATTGGAGATTAGCCGCGAGGAACAGGATCAGTTTGCAGCTGAAAGTCATCACAAGACCGAAGCGGCTGTCAAGGCCGGAAAATTCGACGAAGAGATCGTTCCCATTGAAGTGCCGGGTCCCAAAGGTCAGATGAACATCTTCAAGGATGAGGAGATATTCCGAGAGGGCGTCACCGTCGAATCTCTGGCCAGGCTGAAACCAGTTTTCAACAAGGACGGTACCATCACGGCCGGCAACGCTTGCGCCCTATGCGATGCAGCTGCTGCTCAAATATTGATGGAGCGTGAAAAGGCCAAGGCGATGGGATTGAAGCCCATAGCTCTCATTCGTGGTTATTCCTTTGTAGGCTTCGAACCCAAGCGGTTCGGTCTGTCGCCCGTTAAGGCCATTCCGGCTGCGCTGAAGCAGGCCGGGTTGGAGCTTTCCGATATCGATTTGGTCGAACTTAACGAGGCATTTGCCGCCCAGTACATAGCCTGCGAACGAGAATTGAATCTGGACCGCAACAAAGTGAACGTTCACGGCGGTGCGATTGCTTTGGGCCATCCGGTGGGGGCAACAGGTTCCAAAATTCTCACGACTCTGGTTTATGCCATGAGAGACCGTGACGCGCAACTCGGACTGGCGAGCGCCTGTATTGGAGGTGGCAACGGCGTCGCCGTCGTTGTCGAAAGACTCAACTAAGTATCGAACGACAGAAATACAGAGGCCAACGCGATGCTGACTTTGTTCCCTGGCCGTCAACTCTCGATCGGGCAAAAAGGAAATCCACGCTGTGCTCCGCGTGCCTCTGCGGTAAACCAAATCCTCAATGGGCCCTGCTCACGTCTGAGTGTATTCCCTTCGGCTTAATTTCCCTCCCTGGGCCCCTGTATAATCACCCGGGCGTCCACAATGGAGGCGCCCTTTTCGTGGACGATGACGGGATTCAGATCGAGCTCCTGGATCTCTGGATGATCAAGCACCATCTGGGAGAGTTTTGAAATCATATCTTTGATTGCACGGATATCCTTGGGTTTTTCGCCTCTGGTTCCGGCGAGAATCTTGAATCCCTTGATCTCTTTGACCATTGCATCGATATCCTCTTGGGCAACGGGTGCGACCCTAAAAGAGACATCCTTAAGGACTTCGACGAATATGCCTCCGAGACCGAACATGATCACTGGACCAAACTGGTGATCCCGAACCATCCCAACAATACACTCCTGTCCTGGAGGCACCATTGGCGAAATGATGGTTCCCAGAATCCTAGACCGGTCGGTGACTTTCTCGGCAGATTTCATAATCTCCTCGAAGGCCCGTTTTATCTGAATCGAATCATTGAGTCCCAACTTCACGCCACCTGCATCGGATTTGTGAAGGATGTCGGGGGATAAGACTTTCATTGCGACAGGCCATCCAATCTCTTCTGCGATCCTCACGGCTTCTTTCGCACCCGTGGCGCGTCTGGCTTCAGGTACCTTAATTCCATAGGCCCGTAGCAAGTCCATGGATTCTGTCTCGAGGAGATTGTTCCTTCCTTCATCGCTGGCTGCCTTAAAGATCGCCTTCCCGTTCTGATCTCCCGCGAAAGTGGCCTTGGTTTTTTTCATTTGAGCGATTTGCCTCCGGTCGCGGGCATACCGTATCAAGGCTGCCAAGCAACGGGCCGTCCGTTCGGAGGAGTCAAAGACCGGAATTCCGCAGGATTTAAGAATTTCAAGGGAGCGAATCGGTTCGCGGGCAAAGCTGGTATGGATAAACAGAGGCTTCTGGTGCTTTTCAACCAATCCTATGAGCTCGCGGGACGTCTGCTCTTCGAGTTCAGCCACATGGGCCGCAATGATATCTTTGAAACCCCCGAAAAAACCGGTGAGGAAGAGGGCATCGATTTGGTCATCCTCCATGCAGACACGGCAGCACTCCGTGATCATGTGCGGGTTTTCTTCAGCCGTCCCCCCGTAGTCTATGGGATTGTGGGCTGCCATTCCTTCCAGTAGGAAAGGTCTCAGTTTTTCTTGGGTTTCACTCGATAGGATGGGAACTTCGATCCCGTACTGTTCCGCGTTATCTGCGGCAATCGAGTTGTCACCGCCTCCTTCAGAAAGGATTGCCACCCGATCATTCTTGGGGAGGGGACAGCGGCTAAATGCTTCAGCCATGTCAAACAACTCATCGACATTCGAAACCCTTACGATTCCGGCTTGCCTAAACGCGGCGTCCACAATGAGGTCGTCTCCGGCCAACGAACCCGTATGAGAGGCTGCGGCTCTGGCGCCTGCACCGGTTCTCCCAACCTTCAGCGCAATGAGGGGCTTGTATTTGATCGTATCCCGGGCGACACGAATCAGTTCGCCTCCCTCCTTGATTCCCTCGAGGTAGAGTATAATCGCTTTGGTATCCGGATCGTCTTTCAGATACTCGATGTACTCATGGAATTTGAGACCTATCGCATTTCCAGCGCTGATGATCTTACTGAAGCCCACCCCCCTGATCTGAGCATAGTGAGAGAGGGAATCGATGACATTTCCGCTCTGCGCGATGACCGAGAGATTCCCTTTTTTCAGCGGGGGAACGCCGAGAAAATTCATATCGGCCGAGGCACTATACATACCGCTGCAGTTCGGACCGATAATGTGCGTCCCCGCCTCGGAAGCCATGTCGAGTATCTCGGCTTCGATCCGCTTGCCCGCTTCGCCGGTCTCCCCCAGGCCTGCTGTGATAATGATAATACCCTTGGCTCCCATCTTGATGCTATCTGCAACAGCAGCAGATATGAACCGCGGTGCAACAACCACCATCACCAGGTCAACAGGCTCGTCGATATCGAGAATGCTCGGATAGGCCTTTCGTGAAAAGATTTGGGGTCTCTTGGGGTTGATCAGATAGATTTTTCCCCGATAACCGCCCTCGATGAGGCTCCGGGTTCTTCGCTCAGCCGCCTTGCCGGAGACTTCTGAAGCGCCGATGACGGCTACCGAGCAGGGATTAAAAACCTTTTCCAATGATCTTTTCACCAACTCCCCCTTCATGTTTTATGTGTTTTCTACTCTCAAAATCTACATCAGTTGAGATTACTCCTATCTTATCTGAATTTTGCACGAAGTTGAACATTCCGGACTCCAGGCAGGATCAGCATATTCGAAATTTGACGGATAGCGGGCCTTATGGTAATGTCGCTGGCGGGGGGATCGCTGTTTGATCAGGGCAACAGGAGTAGTTGAAAACCCGCCGAAAAGAAGCAATACCAGTGAAAAGGAGGGCAAATGTCATGAAAAAGGTCTTGACGATTATTGGGGTTGCATTGTTGGCGGCCATTATGGCAGGTTCGCTAGGTTGGGCCCAGGAGCGTGTGGTCATTGGGGGTGTAGCGCCCCTATCCGCACCCGGGGCAGCAGAGAGCGGGGCGGAGATGAAGATCGCAATGGAAATGGCGGTGGATGAGATCGGAAAGATCCTCGGACGGCCCATCAAGCTTCAGGTCGAGGATACCCGCGGCCTCCCTGAAGAGGGAACGGCCGCGATGAACCGACTCGCCGATGCGGGAGCTGTGGGTGTGGTCGGCGAATTCCACAGTGCAGTGGCCAAGGCAGAGATCGAGGTGGCCAATGAGCGCAAAGTCCCCCTGATCATCTCTGAGGCCTGGGCCGACGTCATTACCGCCAGGCAGTATCCATATGTCTTCCGCATTGCCCCGGCCAACTCGCTCTTTTACTTCAAGGTGGCAAACTGGGTCAAATCCATCGGTGCCAAAAACATCGTAGCCATCGTGGAGAACACCGACTGGGGTCTGGACGTGGATAGCGTGTTCAAAGCGAGCCTGCCTGGCCAGAAAAACATTGAAGGAGAAACGATCAGCTACACATCCATCGTTGCTGAACGGACGGTTACCGATTTCACTCCGCAACTGCTGACCTTTAAGGCCATGCGTCCGCGGCCGGATATGGTGATGGATATCTTTACCGGGACTGGGGAGTACCTGATCGTGAAGCAGGCGGCAGAGCTGGGGCTCGCCACCACGCGAGAGACGGCCATCTTTCCGGTTGGAACCAGTGCCCTGTACCCAGAGTACTGGGAGACGGTGGGCGAATATGGCGTTTTTAGCATAACAAAGACGGGATACCACCCGCTTCTTGGCGTCACGCCGGCGATCAAGGAATTTACTGCCAAGTTTGAGGCCAAGACTGGCAAGACGCCAACTTTTGCCGCCATGGAGGCTTATGACTCCATCTATGTCCTGGCTAAGGCGGTCGAGATGGCGGAAT
>CAYFYO010000112.1:0-10712 GCA_964347335.1 uncultured Thermodesulfobacteriota bacterium | reverse complement strand
GATGCATGACACCCGCCGCACCGAGACCCGTCAAAATCTGATAGGCCCAACAGGAAGCACCCAACAGGATCCCGGTAAAGGCGATCCCGACCAGGAAAAAGTAGGATCGACCAGGAGGGGATAGCGTCCTGAGAACCTGCTGATCAACGTTGCTGTAAGAATAGGTCTTCATGGGCTATGTCTTTCTCAAACCTCGGGTCACCCTCTTCAAATAGATGACAGCCGGTTTCGTATTCAGATGGCCCAAAACCTGGTAAGCCCTGGGGGATTGAATCAGTTTCGAGACACGGCTTTTCGGGTCCTTCAGATTGCCGAAGATCAGGGCCTCGGTTGGGCAGGTTTGCGCACAGGCCGTGGTGAAATCTCCATCTCGGACCTTTCGCCCCTCATTCTTTGCCCTGTTTTTGGCTTCCACGATTCGTTGGATACAGAAGGAACATTTTTCCATCACTCCCTTTTGCCGGACGGTCACGTCAGGGTTGAGCTGCCAGGTGAGTGGTTCAGACCGTGTGAAAGTGAACCAGTTGAATCGACGAACTTTGTAAGGGCAGTTTTGCGAACAGAAACGTGTGCCCACGCAGCGATTGTAAACCTGATTGTTGAGACCCTCAATACTATGGTGAGGGGCAAAGACGGGGCAGACGGGTTCACAGGGCGCTGCGTCGCAATGCTGACAGAGCATGGGAAGGAATCGAATATGGGGTTCCTCTCGCTCGAAATACCGTTGAATCCGGAGCCAGGACATCTCACGCCCTTGTATGACCAGATTCCTCCCGACGATGGCGACGTTGTTTTCGGCATGGCAGGCAACCACACAGGCCCCACAGCCGATACACCGATCCAGATCGACGACCATCGTCCATCGATACTCAGGATGCCGGTGGGGAGGATAGAAATCTTTTCGGGGATCAGACCCTTCAGGAAGTGGCACGTCCAGATGAGGCCGTTGGCCCGCCGTCTTTTCTTTTCGATAGTCTGCTAAAGTGACCGTCTGGGTGAGACCTCGCCCCTGTTGGTGGAAACTCCCATCGGTGTTCGCGACCAGAAGGCTTTTGCCCCGTTTCTGGAGGGTGACGCGAAATGGGGGTCTTAGAATTCCTCCGGAAACGTTGTCAACGTCTGGGGGGAAAAGATCCATGGGGTTCGCAGGAAGACCGTTGGCGAATCGCCCGTAGGCCGTATGCCCCTGTCCGATCGGCATCGCAAGGGTATCGGTTGACACCGTAGAAATCGGTAGGGCAGGAGCCTCTAGGCTACCGTACAGAGATCTGATCTGAAGGAGGTCTCCCTTATGAATATCGAGCTTTTTCGCCGTCTCTGGATGAATCTCCACCCAACCTCCCCAGGTGACCTGCGTCACCGGGTCAGGGAGTTCCTGGCTCCACGGCCGATTGGCCATGCGGCCGTCGAAAAACTGAACGGTCGGGTATGCGGTGAAATGGAACCCCCCTTCCGGTTCGTCGGGCAAATCGGGGTCCGGGAAAGAAAAATCAAAGGGTAGGTTCAAAGACAATGGAGGGCGCGCTGTGCCACGATGTTCCCAAACTCCACCCCTCTGAAGGGCCTCAAGCCAGAAGGATTCGAAAGCGCCATTACCCGTCTCCTTCCACCTCTGGTACCACGCATCCCGCAGGTAGTGATAGAAGTCTTTCCAGGGAAAATTCTCGGTTCCTCCAATCTTTTTCGCGGTGGAAAGGAGAAGATCTCCCAAATGCTTTGTTCCGAAGATATCCCCCATAACGGGTTGCATCAGTCCCAGGACACCTTGGCTCGACGTGTAGTCTCCCCACGACTCGAGTGGCGTGTGAACGGGGAGGATGAGATCGGCAAAAGCACTCGTTTCGTCCAGACAGCTGGAGAAACTCACCACAAGGGGGACGGCTTCCAGGCCCGCTTCAAACTCCCAAGAAGGCGGAAGCGCGTGTACAGGATTGACATCATGGAGAAACAGCAGGTCAATTTCTCCTCTTTTCATCTTTTCAGAGAGTTCCTTCATCTTCTCTGCAGGGGCGACATCACTCAGGGACAGGGTCCGCTCAAAATCAAGGACCGCTCCCGCTTCCAGTTTGGCCAGGCAGAGAAGATTGGCAGCCACAGCCGTCTCCGTGGCGTTAGGTCCGGAGGATGATAAGCCTTCAGCAAGGGCAAGGGGGCGCTTCGCCTGGAGGAATCGGCGGGTCAGGCCTCGGATCACCTCCTCCTTGACACCGGTCCTGGCCTCGATTTCTGGCAGCGATGACCGTTCAACCGCGGATTTCAGAGTCCGGTGGTACATGGGACGGGCTTTGGTAGAGAGATCCTCGTCGGCGATAACCCGCAACATACCAAGGGCCACGAGATACTCATGACCTGGAGAGACAGAAATCCAATGATCTGCGCTCGCCCCGGTCAGGGAGAGTCTGGGCCCTACATAGATGAATGGGTTTTTCCTGTCGTCACGCAGACTACGGAAGGAGGCAAATTGACGGGAATAGTCGACATTTGAAAGCCAGGTCTCGAGGAATCCCGCGCCAAAAGAGACGAGAAAATCCGCCCCATCGATTCGATAACTGGGAATGCGGTCGACCCCGAAAACGATCTGGTTCGCCCGCCGAAGCGGTTCGTACGCAAACGGCTCATAAACCACCAGCTCATGGGAGCCCAATTCCGAGAGCCATCGGACCATCAGATCCTGGAGCGTACCCGTGTTCAGATGGGTCAAGAAGACGATCCGCCCTCCCCTGCCCCGCTCCATGAGCTGAGAGAGCCTTTGGACAAGGATATTTTCCCCCTCATCCCAGGAGATCGGCTGGAGAGAACCTGTCTCGTCTCTACTCTGTGGGCCCCGGAATCGGTCAGGGTTATAGAGCCCCTGGAGTGATGCTTGCCCTCGGGCACAGAGCCTTCCTGCGTTTACAGGATGAAGGGGGTTGCCCTCGACCTTGATGACTCGGCCATCTCGGTTTTTGGCCAACACACCGCATCCAGCTGGGCACTCTCGGCAGGTCGTGGCGTACCAAGTGGCCTCACCTGGGATGATGTCTTCAGGAGGAATGATATAGGGGATCAACCTTCTGGCGGATTCCTGGGAACAGCCCACAGCGGCGGTCGTACATGTGAGGCCAACCATCTTGAGAAACTGCCGACGACCTAGGCCTGCCATCTTGGATCCCCTTTTTTGATTTTGGGGATTATACAGAACCTACTCGAAGTATATCAAGAAGTATTTTCCGACACGACTTCCCTCATTTTTGCGGGGGCGTACTGAGACGAGAGAGGAGAGATGAGAGACGGGAGACTGGAGAGGAGAGACGAGAGATGAGAGACGAGAGAGGAGAGATGAGAGGCGAGAGACTGCCAAAGACCAGAGACTACAGACCGGAGACGGGAGACTGGAGAGGAGAAACCGGAGACGGGAGGCCCATCACTCAAAAGATGGGAGAACTCCCTGTGTTTTCCGATGCTCGGTGCCGATAATAAGCAGAGAGGGTCGAAAATCGGCAAAGAGAGGCCAAGAGACCCCAGATATTTCTCCGGATTACCCACGCTGTTCATCCCACAACCGACAGAACGTTGCTCTCTCATCGGGGAGACATGTCCGCATAACAGCCCATCGCAGCGTGAGCGGTGCCATCAGCGTGGTGAGAAAAGCCATAAAGATCAGGGCAGAAAACTGACCCTCCGTGAGCAGGGGTTCTATTATGGCACCTCGTGCCATCAGGTCGTTACTCAGTCTGATCACCACCGAGGCTACAACCAACTCGACAGCACCACGGCCATTCATCCCAAATCCGACAATTGCTGATTCCCAACGGTTGTGGCCGAAAACGGCCAATCCGAGTCCGCAGCCGAGCAGTTTACCCAGAACCGCCACGGCTGTGAGGACCAGCATGAAGGCAATAGAGTTCCAGTCGTAGGAAATGTGGAGATGGAAAGAGAGGGAGGCAAAAAAGACAGGCAGCAGGAATCCATAGCTGAGCCCGAAGAAGCGATCGCTAATGGCGTTGTAGATTCTCTCGTCCATAATCTCTTCTCTCACGAACTGTCCCGCCAGGAAGGCGCCAATTACCAAATGAAGGCCCGCAAGTTCGGAGAGATATCCCATGATTAAGGCAGAGATGATAGCGAACGTGAAAGCCTTGGCGTCACGGTCATGAAGTCTCCTTGTGAATCGTGGGATGACAAAGTGCCCGATGAGAATCGTCAGACCGAAAAAGGCACAGACCTTCAAAAGGATCTTCGAGAGGCCCAGAATCTCAACCGTTCCGGTCTTCGCAAGCCCAAGCAGAACGGACAAGGCGATCAGAGATAAGATATCATCAGCAATGGCAGCTCCAATGATAATGTGACCTAACTCAGTTTTACTGATCGCCATGGAATGGAGAATCACGCTGTTCACCGCAATGGCCGTTATCGAAATCCCCATGCCAATAAAGAGAGACTGGAATACGGTTCCCCCAAATAGTCTCGCCGTGAAATATCCTAAGAGGAAGGGGAGAATGAATCCCCCTAGCGCAACAGTCACGGAGGGCCAGATGTTCTCCAGAAGATCCCTGGGGTCCATCTCCATGCCGGTATAGAACATGACAAAGAAGATCCCGAGATCGGCCATCAGTTCAATGGGCGGAGAAGCACTGACAATCCCCAAGAGCGGTGGCCCGAGTATCAACCCGGCGAGCAGCTCACCGAGCATGACCGGGAGGCCAAAGCGACTGAAAATCCAACCGAGAAACCATGCGACGACGAGAATCAGAAGAATTGTCAGAATCAGCTGGGTCGTGATCATGGCAGGTCACCTTTCATCCTCATCCTGATACCCCTTTTCCTTTCATATCCCCTGTCCTTGCTCTCTGAGCAGGCATTCTATCGTGAAAACATCGAATCCCTCTGCTTACGGTCTACCAACCCTCAAGATGTCAGGAGGATTCTAGAACCGGGCACATCACGATCAGGTTCTCTCTGAACGCCCCTTTCAGGTCAACAAGTTCCTCAAGGCTCCTTCGAGCTGCGGATAGCGAAAGGAGAACCCTTTTTCCAGGAGCCTCTTTGGAATGACCCGTTGGCCCTTCAGGATGACTGAACCGAATTCTCCTAAGGCCAGCCGAATCATGAGGGCCGGTGCTGGCATCCAGGATGGACGACCAAGTACCTTACCCAGGGTTTTGGCAAAGTCGCGGTTTTGCACCGGGTGAGGAGAAGTCAGGTTAAAGGGACCTGCTGAGTCGGTGGAGCCCAGCAGATAGATGAGGGCTTCCACGAGGTCATCGATGTGGATCCACGACAACCACTGATGGCCACTCCCCAAGGGCCCGCCCACGAACCATCGGAAAGGGGTGATCATTTGTTGGAGAGCGCCCCCTCCGGGGCCTAAAACGATGCCGAATCGGGTGATGATCACGCGGACGCCCTTTGCTTGGGCCCTCATCGCCTCCGATTCCCAGTCTCGACCAACCATGGCGAGGAAATCGTCTCCTGGCGGAGAGGACTCGTCCAGCTCCTGGTCCTCATGAAACCCGTAATAGCCCACCGCTGATGTACTGAAAAGGACCTTGTCCGAATTGGGAGGGATCGCCTCCACGAGATAACGGGTCGTCAGAATCCGGCTTTCTTGAATGAGCCTTTTGAGCTCCGGTGTCCAACGCCCGAATATGGAAGCTCCGGCCAGATTAACCAAGACATCATGGTCTGCAACGGTTTTCTGCCACGGGCCAGGAAGCGTCGGATCACCTTCGACGTACTGGACCTCTGGCCGCGAATCTCGCTGATTTGATGTTTTTCTGGTTAGAATGCTGACCTGATGCCCCTTTTCGACCATAAGGGGGGAGAGTTTACTTCCCACAAACCCCGTCCCTCCAGTGATGAGGATCTTCATGATCCAACTCCTTTAGATATTATATCCATAATATCTAACGCAAACCTGTAGCTTCCTGCAATCATGAAATGGGACAGCATCCCGGCCGAAGGTTATTGACACCGCAATCCCACCCCCCTACAATGAAACAGGCCTATACTGAAGCCAATCAAGGTGCGCATCGAGGATACAGCGCTTCATGAATAGCATCTCGGTATTGGGTGCTTCGGCACTCTCCCGGTTAAAGCTCTTCTTGGCCCTCTCGCGGACTCCACACGGCTTGCTGGATCTCGCCGCCCCTGCCCTGGGGGCCCTGCTCTGGCTGGGAGGCTTTCCACCTCTGGAAGTGACAGCCCTGGGTCTCATCACAGCATTCGCGGGGTACAGCGCTGTCTACGCGTTAAATGACCTGGTAGACTATCGGGTAGACAAGCAGATCATCCAAGAAAAAGGCTCTGACGATCAGAGCGGGGATTTGGACGCCGTTTTTGTGCGCCATCCCATCGCTCGCGGATTGATAAGCTTTCGAGAGGGTCTCTGGTGGTCGGTCTTCTGGGCGTTGCTCGCACTCATCGGAGCTTATCAATTGAATCCCGTCTGCGCCCTTATCTTCATTTTTGGCTTCGTTCTTGAGGCCATCTATTGCCTCTTATTGACCGTCAGCCACCTGCGCACACTGGTGAGCGGTGTGGTCAAGACATCGGGTGGCATAGCCGCTGCCTTTGCTGTCGACCCCAATCCTTCTCCGCTCTTTTTGGTCACACTATTTTCGTGGCTTTTTTTCTGGGAGATTGGGGGACAGAATGTTCCCAACGATTGCACCGATCTCGAGGAAAACAGGCAGCTCCAGGCGAAAACCGTACCCGCGAGATATGGATCCAGGGGCACGGGCGTCATCATCCTCTGTTCCCTGGCCATTAGCGTCGTCTTGAGCGCTGTGCTTTTCTCGATCGCCCCACTCAAATTATCCCTCCCTTTTCTGGGAGCCTCCCTGTTGGTTGGCTTTTACCTCCTCCTCCTTCCTGCCCTTCGGTTCTACCGGACGAGAACCCAGGCGGAGGCATCAGTTCTCTTTAACAAAGCGAGCTACTATCCGCTCGCCCTCCTCGTCATCGTTTTGTTTCGTCTCATAACCTGAAAACCTTGATCTGAGTGTCCCAGATGAATTAGAGTGAAATGGGAGAAATGAATTTGTCTGATAAAAAGATTGCCCCTGAGAAACTTGCCGAGCATAACGGAAAGGGTGACAAACCCGCCTATGTGGCATACAAAGGACGCGTCTACGAGGTACATCAAAGTGAGCTCTGGGTAAAAGGGGTTCACATGAAACGTCATAAGGCCGGAAAAGACCTCACTGCGGCGATGGAGGCAGCCCCTCATGGTCCAGAGGTTTTTGAGCGCGTCCCCCAGGTAGGCACGCTCAATGTTGAAAAACGGGCCGAGCCGCCCATGCCGAAGGCTCTGTCGAATCTTCTGAAACGGTTTCCCATACTCAGACGTCACCCCCATCCGTCAGTCGTTCACTTTCCGATCGTTTTCATGGTTTGTGCGCCCCTCTTCACCCTGCTTTACCTGATCACAGGAATCAAATCTTTCGAGATCACAGGCCTGCACTGTCTCGGCGCCGGAATTCTCTTTACCCCCATTGCGATCCTCACCGGGTTTTTCACCTGGTGGCTCAACTATCTTGCAAAACCGATCCGATCCGTGACCATCAAGATCGGGCTCTCTTTTGTCTTGATGGCCGTCTCGATTGTCGTCTTTGTCTGGAGGTTGGCGGTTCCTGACCTTTTGAACTCGCTCAGGGGCGCAGCCATCATCTATATCGTGCTCCTCCTGTCCCTGATTCCGCTCGTTTTCATCATTGGTTGGCTGGGGGGATTGATGACCTTCCCAATCGAACGAGATTGATCCGCTTATCTTCTCTTGATGTATACCCCCAAAATACCCACCATCTCATGTTCTCGGCAGCCCAAGGGTGACGGCTCGACCGAATTCAAGGCCTCCTTGAATTCGCGGCTAACAAACCGATCCTTTTCGGGATGTCGAAAAATGCGCCCCGTAATAAAGTTCTGATAAAAAGAAGGATACAGTTCCTCGAAGAAATACACCCCGCTGATCTTGAGAACCCGTGCAATTTCGGCAAGTCCTGTTCGCCAATCCAAGGCATGATGCAAGACGCCAAAGCCGAACACAGCGTCCAGAGCGCCGTCCCCAAATGGGAGGTGTTCAACATCACCGATACATAGGCGGATGTTGTCACCTTGCTCCTGGTTAAGTTATTTCCTGGCCTCTTGGATCATCGTGAGATCCAAATTCAAAGCATATAAGGTTTTGGGCTGGAAGACCCTGATCAGGAGGTCGGCCCCTGCGCCCCTTCCGCACCCCACCTCTGAGACCACTGCCTCCGGCCCCAAGACGGTTATCCCTCTCATCCAGTGAATGATCCGGCTCTGGACAAAGACCCTGAGAGGGTTGTTGACAGCCCACCGCTCGGCCCAGTTCAGTTTCAACGGGAAAACCTCATGGTTTTATAGCCAAATGAATAACCGCGATCCCATTCGTGAGCTTTCTATGGGTGATTTGAGAAAACCCGGTTTTCTCGAGGATCGCCGTCAATTCCTCCGGCTGGGGGAACATCCGAATCGATTCGGGAAGGTAGGTGTATGCCTCCCAGGATCCAACCAGAATTCTGCCCAAAATGGGCATAAGACTAAAGGAGTAGAGATGGTAAAGCCAACGAAACCAGAAGGCTGAGGGTAACGAGAATTCGAGACACATGAGTTTGCCCCCGGGTTTCAGCACTCGATACATCTCTTGGAATCCTCGATCTATGTGAGTCAAATTCCTGACCCCGAACCCAACCGTCACTACGTCAAAACTTCGGTCTGCAACTGAGAGTTCCTCCGCATCTCCCTGAACATACACGATTCTCGCTGCAAAAGGGGATTTGTCGACCTTGGAGCGGCCCGCCTCCATCATCGACCGATTGAAATCATATAGGATTACCCACCCAGAGGTCCCCACGGCTCGTGCCGCCAATATCGTCAGATCTGCCGTCCCACCGCAGATGTCGATGACTCGGTCTCCTGGCCTCAATCCGATCATCTGGATGGCTTTTCGCTTCCAGAGATGATGAAGGCCAAAGCTCAGGATCGTGTTCATCAGGTCATACATCCGCGCGACAGTATCAAAATGACGCTGAACCAGTTTGACCTTCTCAGCCTCAGTAACGGGTCGATACCCGAAATAGACCAATTCGTCACGATTTGTCGAGTTTTGCGCGCGTCGCATCGACTCCCTTTCCTGACTGACACCGCCGATACCGTCGAGATAGGACCAGGAATTTAACAGGGAAACTCCTGACCTGTCAACGATGCACTTTCTGGAGTTTCCTGGCGAACACCCGTCGGCCCCTCGCTCCAATTGCTCCCGAGGTGACTCTTTCTCGGTTCGTCTTCGCCCCTGCGGGGGGACAAGGGAAAACGGGGAAATGATCTGGCTATCAGCAGATTCGAGAATTCCATCATTCGTGTCCCAGGGTTCTTTTAAAGGCGGTGGTCGCGTCTTGGGGTGTTCTGAGCTTGACACCGTCCCTCTCCGACTGATATCAGGTCTTAGATCGGGCGATGATGAGATCAGAGGACCCCCGAACGGCGCGAGGTGGAGAATCACCTGCGGCGTTGTTAAAGAAAGAGAGGAGGCTTCCAAATGGTGACACTAGAAGAGATCATAAGGGCAAGAGAGGTCATTCGACGGATGATTCATCCGACCCCCCTCTTGTTTTCCGATTCGATCAGTGCCATGGTCGGCAAGAATGTTTATTTCAAGCTGGAGAACCTGCAAAAGGCTGGGTCTTTTAAAATCCGTGGCGCCTCCTACAAGATGTCAAAATTGGGGTCCTCCATAGGGAAGAAAGGGGTCATTGCTGTTTCAGCCGGCAATCACGCCCAGGGCGTTGCTTTGGCAGCGGCCTCTCGTGGAATCCCTTCAACCATCGTCATGCCGGCACACGCTCCCCTGTCAAAACAGTCGGCCACCAGAGCCTATGGCGGTAAAGTCATTCTCCATGGAGCGTCTTTCGGCGAGGCCGAGCAGCACGCGAAGAAACTCGAGAGAGATGGCTATACGATGATTCATCCCTTTGACGATGAGAATATCATCTCAGGACAGGGGACCATTGGCCTGGAGATCATGGAAGCCCTCCCCGAGGTTGACGTGATCATTGTGCCAATCGGCGGTGGAGGTTGTATATCGGGCATATCCACAGCGGTGAAGGGGGAAAAACCAAAAATCCAGGTCATCGGGGTGGAGGCCGCAGCAGCGCCATCTGCCCTCCTCTCGAGGCGCGAAGGGAAAATTGTCCCGGTCGAACCGATTCCGACCATTGCCGACGGGATTGCCATCAAGCGCGTTGGGCAAATCACCTTTCCCATCATTCAACGATACGTGGACGAAATCGTTACGGTAGCGGATGACGAAATCGCCGCAGCCATACTCATGCTGATCGAACGCAAAAGAGTTGTTGCCGAAGGAGCGGGAGCAGCCCCGCTGGCGGCTCTGTTGAAGGGCGATCTTCAAATTAAGGGCGCGAATTGTGTGCTCGTCATCTGTGGAGGAAATATCGACGTCAACCTCGTCGATCGCATTATTGGTCAGGGCCTAGCCAAAACAGGGCGAATCATACGTTTTGCAGTGAATCTTCGCGATATTCCCGGTTCTCTCGTTGAACTCTGTCGGATCATTGGGGATCAGAAGGCGAATATACTCAACACTTACCACGACCGGACGTCTGCGGAGGTCCCCGTTGGAACCACCAAGGTCGTGATGGAACTGGAGACCTCGGGATTCGATCACATCCAGGCGATTCTCGGAGCATTGA
>CAYFYO010000111.1:0-10906 GCA_964347335.1 uncultured Thermodesulfobacteriota bacterium | reverse complement strand
CCCTCACTTGGGTGAAATCAGGCAAAACTCCTCTTCGAGACTGGTCTGGTTTTCCTTCGTTACGGCTCTGGACCTGAAATAATTTCCCCGAAAATACTGGGCGCTGATCCCCCTTCCCGGCGGGGGGTTTCCCTCCTGGATCTTCGTCACTTTTGTTGCGCCAGTGTCGAGTCCCCGATCGTCAAAAATACCCTCGGCCTCTTCGGGGAGGTCTGGGTCTGTTCCCACGATGCTCTCGTCTCCCACACCAGACGGAAAGCAGAACACTTTCAGATAATAGGATTTAATCAGCTCCAGCCCGCCATCGGCGGTGAAAAATTCCTCAGTATACGAGCGCTGATTGCCTGAGATGGCAACCTCTGTCGTCGAGGTGAAATTCGCCGCAAGGGCGATCACCGTGGCCGTGACCATGACCAGAAGCGCGATAACCAGCGCCGTTCCTCTTTGGTTCGTCCGATCCCTTAATCGTTTAGACATGATTCATCCCCTCCATTCTATGAGCTGTCGCTGAGGTTTCGTGCTTTGATGGTCGAGGTGAGGGTCCTGGTTCGGAAGCCCCCATCCTGAGGCCAATCAGGGTCATTCGTCCGGGTCCTCACCGTGATCGAGACCTCATACTTGCCCAAGGTTTCGGGCACGGCTGGGTCAGAGAAATCCGTGATTTGAAAACCGGTCACGTTACTTGCCAGAACCTCATTGTTTCTCTCAAGATCCGTGCCGTTCAGCGCATAGTTCACACACTCAACTCGGTATACGAGCGCTTGATCGGGTGCAGTCCCCCGCAGGTCCACTTGGAGTCTTTCCGGGCCCGTGTCGTCGATGGGAATTATTTTTCCTGTTATTTGACTCGACGGGGCTCCATCAGTAACCCGGACTGTTGCGTATCTCAGCCCGTCGGCTGGAATTGGCGGTGTGTCCGGCTCAAATATGAATAGGTTATCCTCCGTCCCGTCATCGCCCTCCGTAACGGTTACGTCCCGGTCCAGGGTCAGCGTGTTGGTCCCCATGCTCGCGTCATCCCCCAGGAGAGCGATTGGGGGACCCAACGCTCCCACCACGGTGAAGTTGGTCGGCGACGTGATGTTCACGGAGCCGGCAAAGGTGCAAACATTCCAGTCCGGCCGACCAAAGCCTGACATACGGATATCCCGGGCGATCAGGTCCATGACAGCCCGCACACTCTGCTGTGCCTCTGAGACCTGCTCTTGAACGATAAAACTCTTCTGCTGAACCGTGAAGGTCCGGTAGACACCGGCAATCACAATGGCCCCGATCACGAGGGCGACGAGTACCTCGATGAGGCTTAATCCGACCTGTCTTCTCCCTGAGATTCTCACGGTTCTCTCCTCAAAACTGGCTGATCACCGAGTCAATCGTGACTTTGTGGTTTGTTTCATCTGTCCACGAAACAGTTACACCCACATTCTTACGAGTCGGGTCGTCGGCGATGTCCACTATCTCCCATTCGACATTGTATGCGATACCGGTCGATGTTTCATCTCGCGGGACAGGGTCATTTCCGTTGGCCAGGGTCGCGAAAGGGGTTGTGATCAGCAATTCGAGCCGATCCTGGGCAAGTGTCGTCGCCTCGGTGATCTGACTCGCCAGACTGTTCCCCTGGACCGCGACCACCTGGAGCCCCGCGAGTCCCAAAAGGGCAATGGCCAGAATGACCATGGCAATGACGACTTCAAGGAGGGTGAACCCTCCCGTGCGATTTTTCTTCACAGGAATTCTCCAACGGGCTCTGATCTTCATGATCTTTCCATCTACTCCTTGGTCACCACGACGTTCCCGGTAGGCTCCACCCTGACAGAATAGCGCTCATTTCTCGCATTCTTGAAAAAGGCGCTCTGAGCGGCCGTCATGGGTGCGTCCCCATTCCATGGGAGCCCCCTTGAGTTAAAGCTGAGGCAGGGGGCTTCATCATCGACTGGGCCCGCCATTCCGAACCCCGGTGGGTAGGGATCCCCTTGGACACCGCTTTTGTAGTCTGCGAGGCGGACTCCGCCATAGAGAGTTTCGCCGGCATCATACACATAGTCTCCATCTGCATCCCGGAAAGCGTAATAGTCATAAGTGACGCCATTTATACTTGTCTGTTGGAATCGGACCACAACTTGAGCGTTCCCCTGTATGGCCTGGTACTTGGCTCGCTGAAAGAAACTCGCAAGGTCGCGGGCTGCCGTTTTCACCCTGTAGTGAGAGAGCCACCTTCCCAAGCCTGGAGTCATGAGGGCGGCGAGAATCCCGATGATGAAAAGAACAATCGCCAGCTCCACCATGGTCAGTCCCCGTCTTCTATGCAAATGCGCACTCATCGGCGACCTTTTTCCCTTTGTCCGAGAGGGGTTAAGCAAAATGCATACCAGGAAAAACCTCATGAAGACTGAATCGTGCGAAATAAAATCCCTTTAAAAATCAAATATTTAAAAACACGAGGGGTCCACCGGTTTCCATCGGGGAGATCTTCTCGTGGGACCTTTTTTCACTCACTATGAAAAAGTTGCAGGCCTCGAAAAAGGCGTTGTGAGTGGTCCGTCGTCAGTTGTCCATGGCGAATAGAACAAAGAGATGTCACAGGAAGATAATCTGGTCCAGACCAGCGTACTAGACTGAACAAGACGACCCGGGCTCTGAAGACTCAAGGGATTCGCGCGACGGACAACGGACGACGGTCGACGGACACGACTGAGAAAAAGAGGTCTCACCCTGGAAGAGTTGTCAAAGGGAGGCGATAGAGCTATTTAATTCTGTAGACCACACCGACGACTTGCTCGGTCTCTCGGATACCCGGTGGAAGGCCCAGTCCTCTGTCTTGCTCCCGCCCTTTCGAGACAATGCGATAGTAGAAGGTTCTGTACTTGCTCGGATCGTGTCCCGGAGGCGGGGGCTTGGAGACTTCCATGTCTGTAATCACCATGGTGTACCGATAGCCGGTCGGTAACGTCCTTTGTGTAGGAACTGCCCAAGGAAGGGTACTCGGAGGATCCGTGAGGGGCGGGCGGACGGCTCCCCAAGGCGGGGCGTCCACGAAGAAAGCCTCGATCCCCTCGTCTATCCCAGCCTCTGCGGCATCGAAGAGTTGCTCCTGAGTCCGCTGGTTTCCAGAAATCATCATTTCGATGTCGGTGCTGGTCATGGCGGCAATCGCGACAACAGTGCCACCCACAATCAAAAGCAGGGCAAGGACAAGAACAACGCCCTGTTCGCTCTGCGTGTATCTGATTTCTCTCATCTCCTTCGCCCCTCGGCTAGAAGTTTCTGCAGGTGACGGAGAAGTCATATGTCCGGGTCCGGTAATTCCCCGCATCATCGGGTACATCTGTCTCGGCTGTCACCACGATCTGGTATGTCGGACTGTCTGGGGTCTGAGGCGTGACACCCAGAGACTGGATGTTCTCGGCCAGAGGCTGGCCGCCCCCGCCGGAAAGATCCTCCCTCCGGAGTGTCTGGTCATCGTCTCGAAAGTATCGCACAGCCTCAACGCGGAAGACGGGTATCGGGTTGACAATAGTCTCATCCCTGTGCTGATTTTGAAGCGGGTCGGCAAAGGGTGTGGTGGGATCTGTGTCAAAGTCGATCGTCGTGGCTGTCTTCGCGGTGACATAGAGCATCTCGTCCCCCAGCGTGAGGATATCTCCGGTGTAAATCCCGCTCGTGTCCTCTACCTGTATTGTGGTCACCCCGGGATCCGCATCTGCAGTGAGACGCGTCGTGGGATATCGCTTCTTCAGACCCGCCTGGAGCGTCAGTGTTCTTCCGGCAACGGTGTTGATGGCGGCCTTGTCGTATCCGCCAATGAAAATGTACCTGCGATCTCCTGCATCGAACTTTCCCGCCTGATCCACATCGAGCAGATCGATCTGCGTCATCCCGATCCCCGCCGATTGGGAGAGGTAGCCCTCGGGTGCTCCGAAGCAGCCGAGGAGTGTCAAACCACCGCCGTCCGCATCGACGGTTACCATGTTAAGATGATCCTGACCTCCAATATTAATGGGCAAAAGCGGGACCCCGTGACCTGCCATCCTGAGGTCTCTCGCCAGGATATTCATGGCTACCCTGGCGTTTTGCTGGGTCTCAGAGACCTTGTCCTGGACCGCGTAGCTCTTTTGCTGGAGGAGAAAAATCCCGTAGCCCGCCGCCATCAGTATCCCGGCCACCGCCATGGCCACGACAAGTTCGATCAAGGTAAGCCCCCTCTGGGGGGTTAGGAAAGAAACGTTGGGCTTCATCGTCTGTTGGCAATTTTGGTGTTCACAGTCGTCTGGTGGGTCCGGCCGTCCTGGTTCCAGGAAACGGCGACCGAGACGTCTCTCATCCGGCCCTGGGTTTGAATCTGCCACTGACGCGTAAAAACCATGCGTGTGGTCCCGGTGCCAGGATCCTGGTCCGTGACCGTGTCGATAAATGTTCCATCCGCAACGCTATCCCAGTTGGCAGCACTTGCCGCCCTCAGGGCCTCGACCTGATTCCGGGCAAAGCATGAGGCCACGCTCAGGGAATTACCAAAGCTGTTATTGTGAACCGCTCGTATCTGGAGGGCCATGAGGGCAAGGAGGCCTATCGCGAGCAGGAGCATGGCGACAACGACCTCGAGGAGCGTGAACCCCCAATCTCCTTTTCTGGAATGCCTCGTACCTCTCATCTAGTTCACCCTGTCTGTCGTGATCTTACCCGTTGTTGTGGTCACCGTGATGCGGTACTTTTCACCATTTGTGGAAGTCAACTCGACGCTCCCTTTGGAAGCCGTTCCATGGGGGTTAAAATGCGCAGCGTCATCTGGAAAAGTAATCGCGTGGATGTTCACCTGCCGAGGTATCGGAATCTTACGGCTTTCTGTGGTCCAATCTTTTGACGATGCAGAACGATCCCCTCGCTGCAGCTCGAATTTCCTACCGCCCAGATCGAAACTGACCCGGTACTCCAAATTGTGCTTCAATGCCTTGATCTTGGCCAGCTCCATTTGCGAAACGATCTCTCGAACCGTACCTCGGAGCCGATAGTGTTGGATCCATTTCCCCAGGTTAGGAACGACGAGAACGCTCAGGAAGGCCACAATGGCGAAGGTTATCACAAGCTCGATCAGCGTTACACCGCGTCGTCCAAACGCCACTTACCTGTCCCCCTCGCTATGCCCCTATTATAGCAAAATATCCTGAAAAAGGAAGTCTTCTCTGGTATGACTCGGGGAAAACCAGGGATAGCCCTTCGCAGAGTGAACCGTATTGAACATAAGGAAAGTTCGGCTTGAACTCTTGGGTTCTTATGATGAAATTGGGGAACGTCGAGATGGGCAATGGTATCTCCAAAAAACCGGGTCGGTAGAACGACAGGGTGGCGAGGGGCCGGGGCACCTTGTCTGAAGACCGGGAATGAATTCAGTCATTGATGCATATCTAGACCGATTTGAGTGGCTCTTCATCAATTCCGTACTCTTTGATCTTATACAGAAGCGTCCGGTGGCTTATCTCGAGGAGTCTCGAGGCATGGGTGTGATTGCCTCGGGTTTTTCGGAGGGCTTTTCGAATCAGCTCAGTTTCCAGGACCTTTGTCGCCTTCTTGATCGAGTATTCATCGAGCTGGGAAAAAGGCGAACTCTCATCGGATCTGTAAACTTCAGGAGGAAGATTCTCTACGTCGATCGAATCTGTTTCGGTGAGCACCACGCCACGTTCGATGAGGTTTTCAAGCTCCCTGACGTTTCCAGGCCAAAAGTACTTCAGGATTATTTTCAGGGCCTCGGGTGTGAGTGTCCTCACTGTTTTCGCCAGGCTATCGTTGAACTTACCGATGAAATGGTCAACCAGGAGGGGGATATCCTCTTTCCGTTCTCGCAGGGGAGGGAGTTTAATGGGCAGGACGTTAAGCCGATAAAAAAGGTCATCCCGGAAGGATCCCCCCTTGACGGCATCATCGAGGTCCTTCACGGTGGCCGCGATGATCCTCACATCGATCTTGATGGGTTTTGAGTCGCCGATCCTCCGTATTTCTCCGTCCTGAAGGACCCGAAGAAGCTTGACCTGAAGCGCAAGGGGCAGCTCGCCGATCTCATCGAGAAACATCGTCCCGCCATCTGCTTCTTCGAAGAGCCCCTTCTTGGTTCGAACCGCATCGGTAAAAGACCCCTTCACATGGCCAAAGAGCTCGCTCTCCAGGAGATTTTCCGGTATGGCGCCACAGTTGACAGCGACAAAGGGCTTGGCCGACCGATCGCTATTGAAGTGGATCGCTTTGGCGACAAGCTCCTTGCCGGTGCCACTTTCGCCGCTGATCAGAATTGTGGATTTGTATCTGGCCACTTTCTCGATGGTATCAAAGACAGCCGTCATCTTTTCGTTCTTGCTGATGATGTTGCTGAATTTGTATTCCTTTTTTACCTCCTTTCTGAGGTAGATGTTCTCTTTCCTCAGACTCTCCCGCTCCTCTGATTTCTTCAGAGTCAGAACAATCTCGTCTGGCTTGAAGGGCTTGGAAATATAGTCGTAGGCCCCCAGTTTCATGGCCTCAACGGCCGTATCGAGTGTCCCATAGGCAGACATCATAATGATCGTCGAATCGTCTTGGATCTTTTTGGCCTCCCTGAGGAACTGAATCCCGTCCATGCCCGGCATGCGAATATCACATAAGACCTCACTAAAGAGCCCAACCTCGATCTTTTCGAGAGCCTCGCGGCCGTCTTTCGCCGTCTCCACCTCGTAGCCCTCTTTTTCCAGGATCACCGAGAGCATATGGCGATAGCTCTCCTCATCATCGACTACCAAGACCCTTCTCTTTTCCATCACTCTCCTACTTCGGACCTCGAAAGAGGGAGCAAGATCCGGAAAGTCGAGCCTTTTCCGATCTGACTCTCAACCTCCAGCTTTCCCCCGAAGCTCTCTATTATTCTCAGAGAAATCGACAAACCGAGGCCTGTTCCCTTATCCGGGTCCTTTGTTGTGAAGAATGGATCAAAAATCCTTCCAAAATCTTCTGGATCAATTCCACATCCGGTATCAGCGATACTTGCACAGATAACCCTGTTGCCCTGCCGAAGGGGCGTAAGAGGGTGCCATCCTGTCTGCCACCGACGGAGATGCGTGTAATCTGAATCATCCGGATCGTCTCTCCGTCGCCGCTGGCCTTCGTTGTCTCCATATGACGCCTCTTGCAATATATAGTCCTCTGTCTTGAGAGTCAACTGACCCCCTTCCGGCATGGAATCGGCGGCGTTGATCATCAGATTCATGAAGACCTGCCGAATCTGAGATTCGTCCGCCTGAACCACCGGGAGATCCTCCTTGAGTTCAAAAACTGGTTTGATATTCTTGAAGGATTTCTGGTAGGAGAGCAGAGAGAGGCAGTCCTCGATCACCCGGTTGAGATCCACCGCTTTGATCTCAACGGCCGAAGGCCTGGAGAAGTCCAAGAGCTCGCGGATGATCCTGTTGATGCGCTGAACCTCCACTTCGATCCGCTTCATGTAGTCCAACGCTTCGGATCCCTCACCCATCCCTTCCTGGACGATGCTCATATACCCCAAGATGGCTCCCAGTGGATTTCCAACTTCGTGAGCCACCCCGGCCGCAAAGCGGCCAATGGAGGCAAGTTTCTCAGATCGGATCAACTCCATTTGGGTCTGCTGGAGTCTCTCATTGGCCACCTCCAAGGAACGAACATAATCCTGAACGTTACGCTGGCTCTCACGGAGGCGATGGGTCATCTCGTTGAACGAATCAGCCAGCATGCCAATCTCGTTCCCTTCATTTATGGCAACACGCTGATCATAGTCCCCCCTGGCAATCCCTTCGGTTGCTCTTACCATGGTTTTCAAAGGGTTAACCACGACCCGTGAGAGTAGAAAACTTCCGAATAAGAGCATGATCCCGCCGTCAAGGAGGACAAGCAGCACAATCAACCGCTGCGAAGCGTTGATACTCCTCATCACATCGACCAGAGACAGACGGACGTAAACCCCACCCAACAGTTCTCCATCTGCGAAGAGCGGGGAAAAGAATTTCAAGTCCCGATAATTATTAAACAAAATGGAGTTCTCATGACCGTATTTCCAGCGCACCCTTCTCTGGAAAATCGCATTGGCCATGTCCGCATCGTCGATGGGTCTCGCTCGTTTTCCGTCAAGACTGCCGGCAATCACGCGTTGTGAAAGGTCGACAATTCCGATCTCTGCGATCTCTTCCGGATCAGCATAGATCTGAATCAATCGATGAAACAAGAACTCCCGATCTGCGACTACAGCTTTCCCCGCGCCGTGCAGATCGACGCTGTCTTGAATGGACTTTAGGATCAGTTTCCCGTTTTTGACCTTCTGCTCCAGAATATCTCGCTCGTGGATCTTAAGGATACCGAACCCCACGAGGAGCATGGCACCAGTCATCAGAAGGGCCAGATTGAGGATAATCTCTGTTTTTAGCCCAACTCTAAATTTTCGAAAAAGCCATTTAGGACGCTTCAATCCTACTTCCCCATTCTCAGATACCAACCGATGATCTCCCCGCCATAGAGCAGATAAACGATCGCCCCTGCACCGAGAAAAGGCCCGAAGGGTATCGCGTACTTAGAATCTCGCCCCTTCATCACCATCAATGGAACGCCGACCGCACAACCGAGGAAAGAGGCCAATAGAATGACGAAGAGTATGGGCCTCCATCCCCCGAGGAACGCACCGATCATCGCGAGAAGTTTCATGTCCCCTCCCCCCATTCCCTCTTTCTTAGCCTCCCCGATGGCCTTCACAAGCGCTTTGCGCCCTCGAAGATTCTCGACATCAATCGCATACAGGGCCGCTTCCTGTTTCAACTCCTCCAGACTAAGTCCCTTCAGCGCCTTTTCGACTTCCTCCTCGTGCTTCGTCCCCCTGATCATCTCTCGCAGTCTGACAATCCCTGCATAACCCAGGGTAACAGCGAGGAGGCTTCCCGCGCCACTGATGATTCCGATAAGGGAGTCCACGGGTGTCATACGGGATGCTCCAAAGGAGAAAGCCAAGCCAGCGACAATACCTGGAAGGCTGATCCGATCGGGGACGATTCTATGGACGAGGTCAATTCCCGACACAATGATCAGCGCGGCGACAAAACCGAAATAACCCACATAATCGAGACTCAGCCCAAAGCGCCTCAGCAAGAGGAAGGATAGGATCGCTGTGAGGAGTTCAACGAGTGGGTATTGGAGAGCGATCGACGCCTGGCAAGTCCGACAGCGGCCCCTCAGAACGAGGTAGCTGAGAAAAGGAATATTGTCGTAAAAACGGACCTTTTCTCCACAACGGGGGCACCGGGAGCGGGGGAAGACAATCGATTCTCCCCTCGGTATCCGGTAGATGCAGACATTGAGAAAGCTTCCCACGAAGGCACCAAAGATGAAAGCAAAAATCGAGAACCAATAGTCATTTAGCATTTTTCACGGATCATTTTTCATTAATCATCTGCGTTTTCGTACGGTCGATATGCTTTTGCCTATAATTGCAATAAGCTGTTCACATTCATCGAGAAGGGGTTTAATGCCATCCACTGACAATGCAGAGATTCGCTGAACAACTCGTAACCAGTACCGCGATTCTTTTAGCTCCGTTATCACGATGCTTAGCTTGTGAATGAAATCAGCACTAGACTCAGACCCTCGTGCCTCTTCGTAGTTCGCTCCGGCCGATGTCCCACTCGCGAGGAGTTGCCGACCGATGTGTTTTCCTACAGGAGTTTTTGGAAAGGCATCTACCAACTTGATGATTCTCACCGCAAAATCCAAGAAACGGCCAGCAAGCTCCTCATCTTTCCGTCGTTCCATATCCGCATAAGATGATTTAATGATTATGGCCAACTGGTCTAATAACAAACGTTTTTTGACCAATAATCGATGTGAGTTGATCAATGCGAAATGTCAAATGATGCTCTTATTTCAAGCCAAATTCTTTTGCCAGAATGCGAACGATCCTCTGAGAGGACTTTCCATCCCAGAGGGGCGGCGCCTGGCCTCGCTTGCCTTCCCCTCGAAGGATCTTTGTTGCCTCTTGGACGATTCGACCGCCGTCGTGACCCAGAAGCAGGTTGCTTCCCTGGGTGATCGTGACGGGGCGCTCCGTTGTGTCCCGGAGGGTCAAACACGGAATGTTCAGGACTGTCGTTTCTTCCTGTATACCTCCTGAATCGGTCATGACGAATCCGGAATGAACGACGAGATTCTGAAATCCGAGATATCCCAGGGGCTCGCAACACCAGATCCCTGGACCATCGATCCTCTCACCGGGATCAGAACGGTTGGTTGACGAATTGCTCATTTTGACGAATTTGAAACACCCCTCGTAACCGAAGCGGCGAGCCGTCTCCCGAGTCCTGGGATGGATGGGAAAGACGATCGGGATCTCGTGGGATATGGTTGTCAGCGCCCCAATAATCTCCCCAAAGATATCCCTGTCATCCACATTGGAGGGGCGATGGAGGGTCAATACCGCGTACTTCCCCTTTTTGAGGCCCATCCGACGCCACGTGTCCATGCTTCGAATGGTTTCGAGGTGAGCGTAGAGCGTATCAATCATCACGTCTCCAACCAAAAAGATCTTCTCCGGGGCCACTCCTTCACGAAGGAGGTTCTCATTGGCCTCCTCGCAGGTTGTGAAGAGATAGGTCGAGAGCATATCGGTCACCATTCGATTGATCTCTTCGGGCATCCGGCGATCGAAGCTTCGCAATCCAGCCTCCACATGAGCTACAGGGATGTGCAATTTTGAAGCCACAAGGCTACAGGCAATCGTTGAGTTCACATCCCCCACCACGAGGACCAGGTCTGGCTTCTCCCGGAGACACACGTCCTCAAAGGCCATCATGATCTGTCCAGTCTGGTATGCGTGGCTTCCAGAGCCAACCTCGAGGTTGATGTCGGGCCGAGGAATTGCGAGTTCCTGGAAAAA
>CAYFYO010000110.1:0-11067 GCA_964347335.1 uncultured Thermodesulfobacteriota bacterium | reverse complement strand
GAGTCGCGTCGTGGTCCCAACTCAATTGATGCATGTGGAAGCGTTAACGCGCCTGACCCGAGTCGCCCTCTCAGGGATTCAGGTCGAAACTCAGAGATCTCAGTGTGCTCAGCAAGAGATGGAAACTGATGTAATGCGCTTGCACCGGTTGTCAGGTGTATCCTATATATCTCAGTTTTGCATAAAAGAAAATACATCGGCTTGGTGAGAGGATTTGAGAGAACGATGAAGGGTTTGGTTTCTCCTTGTCGCGTCAGGCGCTTACTTGGCCAGCATTGAAGAATGTTTATGAGTGAATCCTATGGACTGTTCCGGGGAGGGGCGAGTTTCTCCGGTCTGATCCGCCCAAGGCGGAGAGTTTAGACACGAAGTGGCCCGTTCTTCGGGTTCAGGTGGAATCCCGTGTCGTGGCGAGGGAAGTCTTGGGACGTGTCAAAAGCTCCGTCCAGAGAGGGAAAGCGGTATTTCTTGGTGTGGGCGAGGTGGACGACCTCAGTAGAAAAAAAGCATTCAGTCTTGTGATCTGAGTGCCTCTCCTGAGAGCGGGCGACGGGACTCGAACCCGCGACCCTCAGCTTGGGAAGCTGATGCTCTACCAACTGAGCTACACCCGCACACGATTACTTCGAACCATGACCTGAAAGCTCCAGGCTGATCTTAAAATAGGGCAAAAAACTCCTCTGGTCAAGGATAATTGTCTCGCATGCGAAACTATCCGCGATGTAGATAGCCTAACACACCTGTTCCTTTGCTCTGCATTCTGATCGCTTGAAGGGACTCTGACGATTCGCCACAGAGACGCGGAGATCGCAGAGAATTTTCAGTTTGTCGGCGGACACCAGCAAACTGAAATCATCGGCCCCTTCGGGGCAGGGTCAAGTTCTCAACGAACGATGAACGAACCAGAACACATCCCTTCAGTCCCCTGAGGGGATCGGATTTTTTCCAATGCCGATACCTCGCGGCATTGGAAAACCGGGTGTTCTCAGTGTCCTCTGCTCCACCGTGCGGATTTCAATAAATAGTCGCTTCGGCCAATTGTGAAGGCAAACCGGCAGAGTCGGCTTTTTCTCCGATATTTCTCTCTCGGCAACGGAGCACGGACAACAGGCAACAGGCAGGAGTCCGTCATTTGACCCTTTCGATGTATTCACCTGTTCTCGTATCGATCTTGATGAGATCACCCTCGTTGAGAAAAAGCGGGACCTGAACGGTGGCTCCAGTCTCCAGGACCGCGGGCTTGGTGCCTCCAGCTGCTGTATCCCCGCGAACGCCCGGCTGGGTCTCCCTAATTTTGAGTTCCACAAATATCGGGAGCTCCACGCCAATGGGTTTTCTATTGTAGTAGAGGACCGAGACGTTGACGCTCTCTTTGAGGTAATCCTTACTCTTCCCCACCTGATCTTCCGTGAGAAAGAACTGTTCGTAGGTTTCCGTATCCATAAAGCAGTATTTCTCGCCGTCATGATAGAGATACTGCATCTCTTTCTCCTCCACATGCGCGCTATCCACGCGATCGGAAACGCGGAATGTCTGTTCTCGAACACTTCCCGTGACAAGACTTTTTAGCTTTGCCCGCGCAAAGGCCGCACCCTTTCCAGGCTTCACATGCTCATAATCCACGATCACAAATGGCTCACCATCGAGTTCGATCTTTAGGCCCCGTCGAAAGTCGTATATGGTTGGCATCGTGACTCCCTCGCAGTTTTTCCGAATCGATTTTGACGAAGTGCCGCCCGCGCGCTTTTCGTAATCTACTTTAACAACTCAAAACTAGATTTTTCTTTATGAATATAATTAGTTAAATGCATAAAACTAAGAAAATGATTGAACAAATTGAGCCTGCTTATGGCCATCGCGTTTGGAGACTCATCAAGAAACTGAAATCGACACTTTTTCGATGGTTGCTGTCGTTCCTCGCTTTCAGAGTATCGTGAGGCTCTTGTCGATTTGGGTCAACACGTCACACCCGCCCTTCCTCACCAAGACCATGTCCTCGATCCGCACGCCGCCCCAATCCGGAATGTAAATCCCCGGCTCAACGGTAAAAACCATTCCGGTTTCGACCACACCAGGGCTATCGAAAGAGACTCGAGGCTCTTCGTGGACAGCTAACCCGACGCCGTGGCCGAGACCGTGTCCAAAATGCGGACCGTATCCCTGTTGCTTGATATATTCGCGGGCGATGCGATCGATCTCAACAAAGGGTAGGCCGGGTCTGATCGATGAAATGGCTCGATCGTGGGCCTCCTTGACCACTGAATACACTTTTCTCTGCGCTTTCGTTGGGCGACCTAGGGACACGGTGCAGGTCTCGTCGGAGTGGTATCCATCGACCCGTGCCCCAAAGTCGACGACGACGAGATCTCCCTTTTGCAGTTTTTTCTCGCTGGCCCTTCCATGAGGGAGGGCTCCACGATGGCCGGACGCCACAATCGTCTCGAAAGCCATTGAATCGGCACCGAGGCGCCTCATCTCAAACTCTATCTCTTGGGCCAATTCCCTTTCTGCAATGCCCGGCTTGATCAGATCGAGACGAATTTGGAGAGCCTTTTCTGCGACGGCGATAGCCTTTTTCATGGCCTGAATCTCCGAGGCATCCTTCCTGACTCTCGCCGTTCGGATCTGATCGTCCAGGGGAACGAGTTCCGTCTTGTCGAGTTTTGCAGCGAGGTCCGAAAAGAGGGCATAGGTCATATGTTGGGATTCGATTCCGACCCTGCTCAGATGGTTCTCCATGATCATATCCACAATTCCTTGCACCTTCTTCACGTACTCGACGATACTGTATCCCTGGGTCTCACCCCGAGCCTGAGTGGTATATCGCGAGTCTGTGAGCAGATACTTCCCATCTTTGGTCAGCAGAAGGGTGGCATCCGATCCCGTGAAACCACTCAAATATCGTACATTTTCAAGGCTCGTGACCAGAAAGGCCTCGAGATCATTGTCGACGAGGAGGTTCGTGACCCATTTGAATCGTCGTTTGTTCAAGCTTTTCCCCGACTTCTTCGCTGTGCCCGTATGGTCCGGATATTCTCTCGCCACCGCTCTAGGTTTCTTATCTTTTCCGTCTTTGTGAGGTCCTGGGCGGAGTCCGCATGGGGAAGCTGAGAACGCCGAGCCATCTCGCGCCTGAGTTTTTTGATGGCCTCTCGTATTTCGGTATTCTCAGGTTCTCGTTTCAGTATTCTGAGATAGATTTCCAAGGCCCTCTCAGGATTTCCCTGCCGGAGGTAGAGTTGGGCGAGGGTCTCGGTTAGGATTTCCTGGTTCAACCTTTTCTCCCTGAGCGCTAAAGAAACTAAGTGGATTCGATTGAAAAGTCAAGGGAATTGGGGGCGCCTATTTCACCGCCTGATGTATGGGGGCTTCCCTGGAGAAGGCCCGCTTCACTTTCCAATAACCTTTATCTTCTGACCTATCTGGGTGCTCTATTTCTCCCGCAAGTCGCTTCTGTACAGAGGTCCTCCCCTGGCGAAAACGGAAATGATTGCGTTATCCACCGATTACCGAAATCCATCATCAAAAACCGAGGGACATACGAATTCGGAATAGGGGGACGGCCGCATCCTCCTTCGGTTGACAAAGGGCCTTCAGGCATATAAGATTCGAAAACCGTGAGGAACTGATGCCGAAAAAGCTAAAGAGATCCAAGAAAAAGCTACCGACGAAACGAATCGCCGAAGCGGAGCCAACGATTGGTGCCATCGACCGGGCCGGGGCATTCTTGATCGATAATTGGAGGCTCCTTGTCGTTGCCTTTGTCATTCTTGGATTGATTGCCGCACTCGTGGTTCTCTGGGCGCGAAGGGTCGAACAAAGGGAACTCCACGCCTCCTTCCTCCTTTCCCAGGGGATCACCAAGCTGAAAGAAGCGGATGGTATGAGTGGAGAAGATGGGGAGAAAGCGTACAGTGAGGCCCTTGAGGCTTTTGAACATCTCGTTGAGGAGTATGGTTCGACGGAGAGTGGAAAACTCGGAATATTTTACTCGGGAAAATGCTTGTCCAGATTGAAACGTTATGGGGACGCTGCCCAGCACTATGAGAGATTCCTCTCGGTCGCCAGCAAGACCCCATTGTATCACTCACTTGCTCTTCGGAGCCTAGGTTTCGTCTATCAAAATCAAAAGAATTATGAAAAGGCACTTGCCGCTTTCAAGGAGCTGGCCGAGATGGAAGGAGGTTTCCTGAGGGGAGAGTCCATCTTGGCGCTGGGGCAACTCTATGAGGAGATGGGGCAAAAGCAGGAGGCCTTGGAGGCTTACAGAGACTTTCTAAAGGAGCACCCCGATTCCACCGAATCAAGCCGTATTCAAAGACGGGTTGCCTTCCTTGAAAACCAACTCCGGTAAACTGTATATTATCTTTCGGTTAGCCTAGGAATTTTTTTCCTTGAACTGCGGCGCTATGAAGCAGGATCCAACAACTTCTCCAAGATAAGGAAGCGACAATGAAGAAAGTACTGACGGGCAATGAAGCGATCGCGAGAGGCGCCTATGAGGGAGGGGCGAGATTCTCTTCGGCCTATCCCGGAACACCTAGCTCAGAGATTCTCGATACAATTGCGAAAGAGTACGAGGAGATATACGCTGAGTGGGCACCAAACGAAAAGGTGGCGCTGGAAGCCGCTATGGGTGCGAGTATTGCTGGGGCCCGAGCCATCGTGTGTATGAAACACGTGGGAGTCAACGTGGCGGCTGACCCGCTCATGACGCTTTCCTACACCGGAGTGAGAGGGGGACTCGTCCTCGTGAGTGCGGATGATCCAGAGCTCTACTCTTCACAGAACGAGCAGGACAACCGGAACTATGCGAAATTCGCCAAAATCCCGATGCTGGAGCCGAGCGATAGCCAAGAGGCCAAGGATTTCGTCAAGATTGGATTTGCCATCAGTGAACAATTCGACACCCCGGTGATGCTCAGGAGTGTGACGAGAATTTCTCATTCCAAGACGGTTGTGAACCTCAAAGATCGTGAGGAGGGTCCCGTTCCGATAGAAGTGAAGAAGGACCCCCCGAAATGGGTGATGTTGCCCGTCTATGGGAGGCAAAGACACAAGATCGTGGAAGAGCGGTTTCTCAGATTACTGGATTGTGCTGGGAATTTTTCAGAGAACCGCATCGAGCTCAATGACAGGAGGGTAGGGATTATTACGGCTGGAATCTCCTACCAATATACGAAGGAGATCTACCGAGACTATTCCTACCTCAAACTGGGGATGGTGTGGCCCATTTCCAGGTCGTTGATCCAGAAATTCTATGACCAGGTCGAAGAAGTCTATGTGGTGGAGGAACTGGATCCCTTTCTAGAAGAGAACCTCAAAGCCATGGGATTCAAGGTGAAAGGCGGAAAGGAGGTCTTCCCCCTTTGTGGGGAGTTGAATCCTCTCGCCGTTGAGAAAGGAATGAAGGGGGCTGACTTTGAGGCCCCCCCGGTTTTCTATTCTGACGACCTCCCACCAAGACCACCCAACATGTGTGCCGGATGTCCGCACCGGGGAATATTTTACTCGCTGAAAAAGAAGAAGTTCTTTGTGACCGGCGATATCGGTTGCTACACCCTCGCAGCCCTGCCCCCCCTGATGGCTCTGGACTCGTGCATCTGTATGGGCGCGAGTGTGGGGCAGGCTCACGGAATTGCCAAAGTGTTGAATAAAGAGGACAGAAAAAAGGTGGTAGCCGTCATCGGTGATTCGACGTTTATTCATGGTGGCATTACTCCTCTGATTGATCTGGCTTACAACAAGGGCGAGGCAACGATCATCATTCTCGACAACTATGCGACCGCCATGACAGGGTTCCAGGAACACCCGGCAACAGGGTTTACAATCCGCGGAGAGCCGACAGAACGTCTGGATTTTGTGGCGCTGGCAAAGGCCGTGGGAATTAAGAATGTTCGAGTCACCAACCCGTGGGATCTCGAAGAGATCGAACGGGTTGTTACGGAAGAGACGGCCAAAGAAGGACCCTCGCTCATTGTCAACCAGGGTGCATGCGCCATGCTGCGCAGAGAGATCAAGGCATACAACGAGCCCTACGCCATCGACTCCGACAAATGCACTGGGTGCAGGACGTGCCTCAGTTTAGGTTGCCCTGCAATCTCGTGGAATCCGCTGGAGGGAGAAAAGGCTGTGTCAGCAAGCGGAAAGAAACGCAAAGGGTTCTCGGCCATTGAACGGACGATATGCCCTGGCTGCGGGCTCTGCATCCAGGTCTGCAGATTCGATGCCATCCATCCGACCGGACATCAGGTCACTTACGGGTTTGAAACCAAGAGAGACCTGTCCTCTCGGAAGCACTCGGAATAAGGAGAGGGAAAGAATGAAGAACGGTGTGACCAATATTCTCCTCGCAGGGGTAGGGGGGCAGGGGATCATTGTTGCCAGCGACATCATGGCAGACGTCTTCCTGGAAGCCGGATTCGACGTCAAGAAGAGTGAAATCCACGGGATGGCCCAACGGGGCGGAAGTGTGACGAGTCACGTTCGTTTTGGGGAAGCGGTTTATTCTCCGATCATCAAGGAGGGAGATGTGCATATCCTGCTCGCTTTTGAGAGGCTCGAGACGCTCCGATGGATCAATCACGTGAAGTCAGATGGTGTGATCATCATGAATGATCACAAGATCAACCCTCCTATCGTGAATCTCGGCCAGATGGCTTATCCCGACAAGATCGACGAAACCATCAGGAGCCATTTCCATCATCTCCATCTATTGCCAGGGACCCGACTCGCCCAGGAGGCTGGCGATATTCGAGCGGCAAATGCCGTCCTTCTCGGTGCCTTGTCTAAATTCTTTGATATCGATAAGGATCTGTGGATCGACGTGATCCTTCGGTACCTCCCACCGAAGGTTCATACGCTGAATCAGAAGGCCTTCATGATGGGTCAAAACCACCTCAAGGCCTGAGGTTCTTCTCTCGATTGAGCAAGAGAATGAGGCGGAGCTTTTGGGAGCTCCGCCTTTCTATTGTCTCCTGTCCCGTGGAGTGTCAAAGAGAAGATCCCATGAGAGATGAAAGGAGGAATGATTCGTGAGATAATCAGATTGTAGATCAAAGAAAGTCAGAACGATGAACCCGAGGAGAAGAGATGAAGAGAATTGCCTTCAAGATTCTATTTTGCCTTGCTTTTTCGCTCCTGTTTTGGTCTTTTGCCCGTGCCTCCTCGCACAATTTGGAGGGGAGTTTGGAGACACCTTCTTTGGCTCCTCAATACCTGAAAGCCATTGAAAGGGTTTTTCCAACCAAGCCTGGAGACCTCTTTGTGCAGTTGAAGAACGGTCTCACTGTCCTCATTCGAGAGCTCCATTCGTCGAAAGTCGTTGCCACGCAGGTCCTGGTGAAGACCGGTTCCATCCACGAGGATCGGTACTTGAACGGAGGGCTCTCCCACTATTTGGAGCACATCGTCTCAGGCGGGACCACATCCCGTTTTGGTGAAGAGGAAGCGAAGGAGATCCTCCAATCTATCGGAGGCGCTTCAAACGCCTATACCTCCTACGATCGGACCGTTTATTACATCAATACCACCTCATCCCATTATAAGAGCGCTCTCACCCTCCTGGTCTCTTATGTGACCGAGTCCGAAATCGCTGTGCCGGAATTCGAGCGAGAAAAGCCGGTAATCCAGCAGGAGATGAAGCTCGGGGAAAACGATCCGGATCGTCAGCTTTGGAAGCTCTTTATGAAAACGGCCTATCAGATTCATCCCATCCGCCATCCGATCATCGGCTACGAAGACGTCTTTGTTGGCCTGAGCCGAGACCAGCTCTATGAATACTACAAGAACCGGTATGCGCCTCAAAATATGGTCGTGACCATTGTCGGAGATGTGGAGGCGCAAAAAGCATTGGGCGAGGTCATCGGTTTGGCTGGAAGCCTGACGAGGACCTTTGAAAGGCCTGTCTACATTCCTAAGGAACCCTCGCAGGTTGGGCCGAGAATGGTCGAGAAGCAGTTCCCGGCTGCCCGGCTGACATCGATGAGTATCGGCTTTCCATCGGTGACGCTGAACGACCCGGATCTGTATGCCCTTGATGTCCTCGCCATCATTCTCGGTAACGGCCGAACCTCGAGGCTGTATCGACGGCTGAGGGACGAGGACAAGCTGGTGCTTTCTGTCAATGCATTTAACTGGACTCCTTCCTTTGCAAGGGGCCAATTCGCTGTCACCATGAGCCTGGAAGGGTCAAAGCGCAAAAGGGCGATGGAGTCACTTTGGGAGGAAATTACAGGGCTTCAGGATCGGCCAGTGAAAAAGAGGGAACTCGAAAAGGCGAAACGAAATGTCGTGGCAGATCACATCTTTGGCAATCAGTCGGCCAGCGGTATCGCATCTAGCTTGGCGACGAGCTACGTTGCAACGGGTGATCCATACTTCGACGAACGTTATGTGAGTCAGATTCAAAAGGTGACTCGAAAGGACATTCTCAGCGTGGCTCGTCAATACCTTAAGAGGTCTCGCGTGACCATTGCGGTGATCACGCCGCCGGGGGAGCCTCCTCCCGAGACGGTATCCGTTAAGTCTCGCGAGGGAAGGGGCTTTGAGATCGAGAAACGGGTCCTCCCGAACGGAATGACCCTCTTGACCAAAGAGGATAGAACACTCCCCATCATCAGCTTCCAGTTCTTCGGCAAGGGCGGACTGAGATTTGAGCCTCCTGGTAGGCCGGGGCTCAGCCATTTTGCTTTCAATCTTCTGACGAAAGGGACGGAGAGGAGATCAAAGACTGAGATCGCCCAAGCCATGGAAGAAATCGGAGGGCGGATAAGTTCGGGATCCGGGCGGAACACTTTCTTCCTGAGCGTCAATGTACTCAAGGAGAACTTTCAGAGAGGACTCGAGATCCTGGCCGATGTGGTGACTCACCCCTCCTTTCCCCCTGACGAGATCGAAAAGCAGAGGCAAGACACCCTCCTGGCAATTAGCCGAATCGACGAGAGCTGGGAGAGAGAGATCGAGCGGCTTTTCCGCCAGCGTTACTACGGAAGCCATCCCTATGGCAATGATCTGATGGGCACCGAGACGTCCATCAAATCCCTGACTCGGAAAGAGATCATCGCGTTCTATGAGAAGCTGGCAATAGCCAATAACTCGGTCCTCGCTGTTTTTGGGGACATCGACAGGAACGATCTGGTGGAGAAAGTGATCAAGGCGTTTCGTGATTTGAAGCCCGGTCATTTGGAGGACCCCGATCAGAAGATCGGACATCCATGGCTGGTTCGTGACGATCGAGTGGAAAAGGAGACCGACAAGGTTTCTGCCGCAATATTTATCGGTTACAACGGAATGGATATCCTCGACCCGGACCGTCCGACCATGGATGTCATCGACGCCATCGTCTCAGGCGTGGACTATCCGAGTGGATGGCTGCATGAATCCCTTCGCGGTGGGACCACGAGCCTTGTTTACTATGTCCACGCCTTCCCGAGTTATGGCGTCGATGCTGGCCACTTCGGGGTTCTTACCCAGACGACAATGGGGAATTATGACCGGGTCCTTCATCTCATTCTCGAGAAGATGGGACAAATTCGGGAAGATATCGTGACAGACGAGGAAATTGAGAGAGGCAAAGACATGGTCATCACCATGCACGAACTCGGTGCTGAAACCAACGCGTCACAAGCCTCCCAGGCCGCCCTATGGGAGGTTCTTGGCCTTGGATTTGGCTATGGAGAAAAATATCCTGAGCTGGTCCGAAAGGTGGGCCGAGAAGACATTCTTCGGGTCGCTCAGAAATACCTTCAGCATCATCTGATTGTATCGACCATACCCAGGGAACCGGTTGAGGCGGTGATTCCACCTGAACGTCGGGGAAGAATGCACATTCAATGATATTCTGGGAAGCGTCTTGTTGTCTCCATTTGGTTGACGTTTTCGCCTCCGGCCGGACTCACTCCCCTTTCTCATCGCTTTCCGGGGATCCCTCGAGACGCGAGGACGCTGGGTTTTTCTATTCCTTTGGAACGATTTGGTGACGGCTTGCAACCGTATTTCACCGGAGAGTAGGAAAGGAAGCTCAGAGGCAAAAGGCGTTGCTCGGGGTCCGTTGTCCGTGGTTCGTTCTGTAAGGATCAGAATTGACGCACCCACGGTATTCACGTAACGGACACAGGGAATTTCATTTTCAACCGAATGACATGCATGGGTATTTACAACTGACGACTGACAACGGACATTTTGGGAGAGGATCTTTGAGCAGTGAAGCGGGTGGTGAGTGTCAATAACTGCAACGTTCTGATATGAACTCGATCCGTGTCGATGACTTTAATCTCGCTGCAACCCTCGAGAGTGGGCAGATTTTCCGTTATGTTCGGACGACAACGGGGTATCTGGTTCATCAGAGAAACCGGATATTCAAGGTATGGCAGGAAGGTTGTGAGCTCCATTTTGAGGGTGCGGAGGGACCCTTTATTAGGCATTACTTCGGGCTGGATAAGGATTACAAGGGGACCTTGCGAACACTGGTGGAGGAGAGCGTTGTGCAACGGGCCGCGGAGGTTCACTGGGGTCTCAGAATCCTTCGACAAGACCCCTGGGAGTGCCTCGTCTCTTTCCTCTGCTCATCGACCAAGAACATCGCTCACATCAAGGTCCTCATCGAACGCCTGTGCCGAGCCTTCGGAGACCCTGTGTCCTTTGGGAACTATCACGGGTATGCCTTCCCCCGGGAGGGAGAGATTCAAGATTTGAGGAGGCTTCAGGCCATGGGCCTGGGCTATCGGGCGGAATATGTTTACGCGGCGAATCGAATCGCTGGGAAGAGGTATTTTGAGGACATCCTCGGAAAGCCGTATGAAGAGGCGAAGGCTCTGCTCATGGATGTTCCTGGCGTAGGCGAGAAGGTTGCGGACTGTGTATTACTTTTCTCCCTCGGATTCACTCAGGCCTTCCCCGTTGACACGTGGATCAAAAAAGGCATGGAGGAGATCTATTTTCAGGGGCAAAGTACATCTGCCAAAAAAATCGGTGCCTTTGGCCGGAAGCGTTTCGGCCAATTTGCCGGATATGCGCAGCAATTTCTCTACCACCACTGGAGGGAAAATGCGAAGGTTTCATCAGGAG
>CAYFYO010000109.1:0-11168 GCA_964347335.1 uncultured Thermodesulfobacteriota bacterium | reverse complement strand
TGTTCGTTGCCATTGTCCAGACCCTCGTTTTTGTGCTTTTGTCTATGGCTTATTTCTCAGGAGCAATCGAGCACACAGAGCACTAGGAGACCCAAAATCCAGGAGTGAAAGGAGGGATCTTGATGCTAAGGAAGGCGGTTTCGGTTCTCTTTGCCGGGGCCCTTTCTTCTCTCGTCTTTGTGGTTTCGGCTCTGGCCGCCGAGGCCGGTGCAGGGGGAGAGGGAGGGGGCGGGGAGGCGAGAATGTGGATCGTCCTGAGTGCCGGATTCGGAATGGCCATTGCAACCGCGGCGGGCGCCATTAGCCAGCAGAGAGGGCTCACGTCGGCCCTCGATGGGATTGCCAGAAATCCGAGTGCTGCGGGGCAGATGGTGACGCCCATGATCATCGGCCTGGCCATGATCGAATCTCTGGTGATTTATACCCTGATCATTGCTTTTCTGATTCTCGGTAAGTTCTAATCGGTGCGAGTAATCTCGGCCAATTCCAGTGGCGTTTTTTCAGGCAGGCCCCTAAGGGGTCTGCCTGAGGGTTGTTTCTGTTAGATCGAAGGCAGGCGATGAAGAGATGAGACGGAAAAGATCGAGATATTTGATTTTGGCGTTTTTCGTTTCTTTGTTTTTCGTCCTAATTGCGAATGATCTCTCATTTGGCCAGGCGCTGAAGCTCGGAGAGGAGCTGGAAGAGGCCAAAAAGAGGTTTAAGATCCGTGACAGGGAGTACTGTCTGGAGTGTATCGACAATTCAAAATGCCTCGAATGCCATGAGGACGTTGATGAGACGAGGTTTGCGCGGTCTGTTCATGGCGCCAATTCGTGCAACAGCTGCCACTGGGATATTACGAATGTCGAGGAGCACATCGTGGAAGGCGCCAGGATTCAGGCAGAACCGGTGACCTGTCATCGTTGCCACAAGGTCGAGGGCACCGAACACTATGCCAGTGCGCATTTTATCAATGATGTGAGATGCCAGGACTGTCACATCGAGATTCACGAGATCACCCCTTGGAAGGGGGAAAAGGTCAGAGTCATCCAAAAATGCACCCTCTGCCATGAGGACGACGGCTATTCAGAGAGCATCCACGGGAAGGCCGTCCTTGCCGGGAATAGAGATTCTGCGGTCTGCTCGGATTGCCATGAACTCCACAAGACGCCCATCCTGTCAGGGGAGGAACCCGAGCGGGTCGAGTTTCGACGGCTCTTTCACACTGAGATTTGTCAGAAATGCCACGCCAATAAGGAGCTGATGAAGCGGAACGAGGTTTTGCTCATCGCCAGTGAGACTTACGAAGAGAGCTATCATGGAAAGGTTGAATACCTGGGATACCCGACCCTGGTGGCTGGTTGTGCAGATTGTCACGGATTCCATAGCATCCTTCACCCGGACAATCCGCGGTCGACCATCTCAAACGAGAGGCTTGTGGAGACCTGTGGGAAATGCCATACCAGAGCCAATGCGAATTTTGTCCAGTGGTTCGCCCATGCCGATCACTATGATCAGGAGAACTATCCAGTCCTCTACTGGACATTTGTCTTGATGACGAGCCTTTTGGTGGCCGTGTTCGGTGTTTTTTGGTTGGAATGTTTTCTCTGGTGGCAAAAGTCGTATCGAGAAACGAGGAAGATGTGGGCTGCTGGGGAGTACCTCCCGCACTATGTGGAGAAGTCTGGGGAGATCTACCAGAGGTTTGACGCGTTTGATATTGCCATCCATTTCATCATGATGATCAGCTTCATGCTGCTCGTCCTGACTGGGCTTCCGCTAAAATTCTCTCATGCCGCCTGGGCCAAGGGGTTGGTTCATCTTTTCGGTGGTGTTTCTAATGCTGGTCTGATTCACCGGATCTGCGCCATCGTTACGTTTGCCTATTTCGCTGCCATCCAGATCAACGTCCTTTACTTTGTCTTCTTTAAGAAAGACTTGAAAGGAGGCCCGCTGAGGCGCCTTTTCGGTCCGGATTCTCTGGCGCCCCGTTGGCAGGATGTCAAGGATATTATTGGGATGATCAAATGGTACTTCGGAAAGGGCCCGAAACCGAGATTCGACCGGTGGACTTACTGGGAGAAGTTCGATTTCTTGGCGGTCTATTGGGGAATGTTTGCCATCGGACTCACCGGACTGATGCTCTGGTTTCCGGATTTCTTCTCGATCTTTCTACCTGGGTGGGTTTTCAATGTTGCCCTTATTATCCATTCAGATGAAGCCCTTCTCGCCTCCGGTTTTATTTTCACGGTTCATTTCTTCCACACCCATTTCCGGCCAGAGAAGTTCCCCATGGACGTTGGGATTTTCACCGGCAGGTTCCCGAAGGTGGAGTTTATCGAAGACAGGCCAGGCCATTACGATCGGCTGGTGGCCGAGAAGAAACTCGATACTTTTAAAGCCAAGCACCCAGGTGTTCTGACATACCTTTGGGGTCAGCTCTTTGGCTTTGGGACCATCTTTCTCGGTTTGATCTGCGTGTTTCTGATTCTCTGGGGATTCTTAGGGTAGTCTCAAAAAAGAGATATCCAGTGGGCTTGCCTACGGCGGTGGGAGTGCACTTTTTATGCCCCATGTGGTCCAACGTCTTTCTGAATTGCACGGTGGATTTCTTGAGTTCTACAAAAAGTGGCTCTCTCTCAAGAATAGAAAGTGATAAAAGTCACTGAGGCCAGGAGTTCCTGTCGGATCATAGGATAGTCATCAATCGATCAAT
This sequence comes from uncultured Thermodesulfobacteriota bacterium, assembly GCA_964347335.1. GTDB lineage: Bacteria > Desulfobacterota > BSN033 > WVXP01 > WVXP01 > WVXP01. The sequence continues at coordinate 8,470 of CAYFYO010000109.1, read as the reverse complement.
TGACATGCCGAGGATATCGGTATGGAAGCAAAAGAAGTCGAGTACTTTGGAATTTTTCATGAGGTAGCCAGGGCGGTTCTCTCAGTACTCGATGTGAAGGCAGTTCTTCACTTGATTGCCAAGAGAATTGTATCGCCGCTCGATGTGAAGGCGAGCGCTTTGATGCTTCTCAATGAGGAGAATCGTCAGCTGGAACTGGTCGCCTCACACCGCCTCAGTCAGAAATATCTGGAAAAGGGTCCCATCGATGCGGACAGAAGCATTGCCGAGGCCTTCAGAGGCAAGCCGGTACTGATCGAGAACGCTCCTGAAGACAAAAGAGTTCAGTACGGGGATGATGCCAGAGAAGAGGGCATTGCATCAATTCTCTCTGTGCCCATGCTCATGAGGGGGCGGGTCATTGGAGTTCTGCGACTCTATACGGCAGAACCGAGGCGATTCACGGAAAGCGAATCGGAGTTGATATCGGCCATTACCGAGATCGGTGCGATCGCCATCGGAAATGCCAGGATCTTTGAAGCCAGAGGGGAAAAGCTTTCAGCGCTTCTGAGAAGCAGCGGAATTGAATATGTATCCGAGCTTCCTCCGGAAAAGTATCCTGTCAAAAGTATTCATAGAGGTGGGATTGACCACAAGAAGTCCTACGAATATTTTCGTACCCTTCATCGCCTGACAAAGACGATTACATCGACCACTGAAATGGAAAAAACACTCCGAACAGTGGCGAAAGAGATCGCAAAGGCCATGCTTGTGAGAGGGTGCTGTCTCCTGTGGCTAAATACCGAGAACCGAGAATTGGAAATTTTGGCCTCCTATGGATTGAGCCAGGCTTATGTCTCCAAGGGGCCCGTCAGCATAGACAAATCGATTCCACAGGCCCTGAGGGGAGAGGCCGTCTTTATCGCCGACGCTCGAGGGGACCCCAGAATCCAGTATCCCGAGGCGGCGGAGAAGGAAGGCATCGTGTCGATCCTTTCTGTGCCCATTTCGGTCAAGGAAGAGGTGAGGGGGGTCCTTCGATTGTATTCATCCAACTCGACCCCTTTCCGGACGGAGGAAATCGAATTCGCAAAGGCCCTGGCGGAGATCAGCGGTATTGCCATCATGAACGCTAGGCTCCACCAGAAAAGGACAGATGACATCGCCTTCTGGAAGGGGACCCGAGATCGTCGCATCTAAATCCCTTTCTCTCGTCACCACGATGATACGCTTCAGCCAGGTTCTTCATCTTTTGTCCGCGCCTCTTGATCAGGTCCGACATCTCGACGATGAAATCACTGTCACGACTCTTTTGGGGGAACTCCTGGGAAGTGAGAGACGGTTATTGACGGATAACCTGTTTTAAATTACTCTAATTTCAGTGCCATTGATCGGATGATAGCCTGGGAGCATTACTACAGCGCGGTCGGACGGAGACGGGGAGATAATGAGGGTGACGTGTTGCCCGGGAGGATGAGATCGTGAGAGGAATGGTCAAAAGATACTTTGGGCTCATTTTCGATCTTTGGAAATACATCACAAACTTCTGGATTGCTTTTTGGCGGGAGACTTATAGAGGGACGAAGGAGCACAAAAAAGGGCTTCTCGCTTTTCTCTCACTATCTTTCATTGTTTTGGTCATTTTGATGGCCGTCGGTTTCAGGTTTACGGAGACTTCGACCTTTTGTGGGCTCTGCCACAACATGAAGGTCTATGTGGACTCCTGGAGGGCATCGACGCACAATTTTGCCAGTTGTGCCCAGTGTCATTATGAACCTGGATTTTTCAACCATTTGAAGGGGAAATGGAGGGATGGACAAGTCTCTCTGGTCATGTTTATTACGGGCAAGGGGCCCACGAAACCCCATGCAGAAATCAGCGATGCCGCTTGCCTTCAGGTGGGATGCCACCGAAAGGAAGACATGAACCGAGAGATGATTTTCAAAAACGTGGCTTTCAATCACGGAAAGCACCTTGAAGAACTGCGGAGGGGTAAGAAACTGCGCTGTACGAGTTGCCATGCCCAGATTGTGCAAGGGGCGCATCTTACGGTAACGGAAGCCGATTGTTTTATCTGTCACTTTTACAAAGCCGGTCTTCAGGGTGATGAGTACTGTCTATCCTGCGCGGAGTGTGGGTCCTGCCATGTACAGCCAAAAGGCGACCTTGAGGTAAAAGGCGTCAAATTCAATCACAAAAAGTACATCGATCGAGGGATCCTCTGCATCGAGTGTCATACGGGTATCAATAAGGGAGATGGCGCGGTTCCCGAGGCAAAGTGCGTCGAGTGTCACGGCGAGCCCGAACTCCTGCAGACGAAATACCCCTCTGAGTACCTCCACCGGATGCATGTCACCGACCATAAGGTCGAGTGTTACCGATGTCACACTGAGATCCGGCATGAGATTGGAGTGACACCGACGATAGCCGATTTCCCGGGGAGTTGTAGAAGTTGTCATCCTGAGAATGTCCATTTTGGGCCTCGCGAGATGTATGCCGGGAGGGGGGGTATCGGTGTCGTCGATACACCGGACAAGATGTATCTGACCGGGATAGACTGTATCGGTTGTCACAAAAGTCAAAAGGCGGGAGAAGCCGCACTTTTCACGACCCGATTTACCGAAAGGGCTTTGGATGAATCGTGCGTCGAATGCCACGGTCCGGGCACCGAACGGATGCTTCTGACCTGGAAGAAGATTCTCATGGAACTCGAGAATGACGTCAATCGGCGGATTTTTGAAGTTCAAAACAAACTCTATGAGGCCAGACAGGGGAGTCCAGATGAAAGGGACATCCGGAGAGCCGGGAGTCTGCTGAATGCAGCCCGCCATAACTTCTCCTTTGTCCTCTTGGGCAGAGGGAATCACAACATTGAGTATGCGATAAAGCTCTTGAATTCTGCCAGGAACAATACAGAAGAGGCGCTAGCCCTTTTACGGGAGAACTATCAGCCTCAAGAGGTTGTGACCCGTCATACCTGCACATCACTTTGCCATGATGGCATTGAGGATCGATCGGTTTCCTTTGGGGATGTGGCCTTCCCTCATCAACCGCACCTCGGAGATATGGACTGTACCGACTGCCATTCGGAGAGGGCAAACCACGGCCAGACGCGTATCAAGGATTGTGACATATGCCATCACGGCAAGGGAGCTGGAAGGGTGAAATGCCTTGACTGCCATAAGGCCGTTGGAGATGTCTTCTATGGCAAGGCGGCCCTGCGGGTGGAAGACTCGCCGAGCTTTAAGGCCAACATTGTCGGATGTCGGGACTGCCACGAGAGAATCTTGGAAGGATTGGAGTCGGGCTTCCAGCGGGTAAAAGGTAAGTGCATCGAATGCCATGACGAGAGCTACGGAGAAATCGTATCCGACTGGAGTCTTACAGCCGAGGCTCTGGTAAGGGACCTCGAACCACGTATCTCCAAGATCAAGGAGGAGATTCGTGTTTTGGAAAGAAAGGGTAAGCACACCTTCATCTTCACAAAGCTGTTTGGCGATGCTGAATACAACTTCACCCTGCTGAAGAAAGGCCGAGGCGAACATAACCTCGAACACGCCCAAGAAGTGGCCGATGTCACGCGCCAGATGCTTGATGAGGTTGAAAAGCTCCTGGCGAGAGAAAGGTGATAACCCAGTGGGGTGGTTGATTTGAGCATGGGCAAAAAGATCGAGTCACGCAGGACGCTTTTTGAAAAGATCAAAGATCTTTCGTGGTGGACCTTTTACACTCTTTTTCTTCTTACCGTTCTCTATATGCTCTTCCTCATTATTTGGTCTCTCATAGGGGGTGCTTTCGGGAGGATCTCCAACTTCGGTGATTTCATCTATTTGTTCGGTCTCATGATTGCCGTACTCGGTTTGATGGGGCTGTGCATCGCCTATATTGTCAGAGTCATGTGGCAGAGGCTTCAAAAGAAGCCTGAAATCCCCAGCACCCGTTGCCTTGGCAGCCATCACATAGGCTTCCTCTTTGACCTCGAGGACACTGCCGCGCATGGTTCGCGCGTACTTGACCCAGTCCGCAATGCAGATCGCGAGGATGACAATCAGGACGCCCCGCTTCCTGAATAGACCCAGAAGAAGGATTGCCATCAATGTCGTAGAGAAAGAGAAGAAGATGTCAGCCATCCGCATGGTTACTGCGTCGAGTTTTCCTCCATAGTACCCAGCCAGCAAGCCCATGCAGACACCGAACGATCCAGCAATGAGAACCCCGCCTCGTCTTCTACGTGCTTGGTCTAATCGGTTTCTACGGCGTGGCTCTCTTCTGGCTTTTCGTCACCTTGAGCCACACCGTCTGACCCGAAACCGCCTCTTTCCCTCCAGGTTCAGTAGTATCATCGATTATGATTGGCACGGCCTTTGAACATCTCCTGTTTACAGGGTGTTTGACTTTCTCGTACGGTTTCGATACAAATGTTTATACTCCTCGGGACGTAATAACGTAGAGTTCCTAGATGGAAGGTATCGTCCAATACCTCATATCTTCCCTCCAACTGGCCTGGCAGGACATTATTGATATTCTTTTCATGACCCTGGTTGCCTATAAGCTTTACACATGGTTCCAGGGAACGCGAGCCTTCAAGGCGTTTTTGGGCCTGATGGCCCTTGGGATTCTCTATCTCGTCGCGAGGACCTTTGGGCTCTTTCTCACCACCCGTGTCTTTCAGATTCTCTGGCAGGTCTTCGTAATCCTACTCATCGTTCTGTTCCAGTCGGAAATCAGGGAAGTTCTCGAAAAAGTGAATCCCATAAAGTTCTTTCCTGGGAGGCGATCACGGTCTGGAACGAGGTATATTCAGGAGATCGTTGATGCCGCTTTTGAGCTGGCCAAAGAGAATCTGGGAGCCCTCATTGTCCTGGAAAGACGGGACAGGGTAGATCGCTTGATGAAGGAGGGCGTCAGACTTGACGGTGAGGTCAGTCGACACATCCTGGCGAGTATTTTCCAAAAGAAGTCTCCTGCCCATGATGGCGCAGCGATAGTCAGGGCGGGAAGGTTGAGTGTGGTGGGGTCGTACCTTCCGCTAACCGAGAGGGAGGGACTTCCCCAACATTTTGGAACGCGGCATCGAGCGGCCATTGGTCTCACCGAGAGATGTGATGCCTTGGGTGTGGTGGTCTCTGAAGAGAATCAGTCTGTTTCCATTGCCCGGGAGGGGAGGATAGCGCCCTATCCAGATGCGAAAAGACTGCAGGAGGCCTTGGAGCAGGCAATGGGGACAAAGGAAAGAGACAAGAGGAGCCTTCTCGTTTCCGTCCGAGAATGGATAACCCAGTACTGGAAAACAAAGGCAATCGCCTTTGGTATCGTCATCCTGGCCTGGTTCCTATTCGTCGGGCGGCAGCCCCTCGACGTGGGAGTGACAGCTCCTCTCAAATACCGTAACGTACCAAAAGGGCTAGGAATCAAGGACGGGGCACCTGCGGAAGTCTTCATCAGGGTGGAAGGCCCAAGGAACGAGATTCGGAACCTGAAGTCTAGAGATATCTCGGTTTTCGTCGATCTGTCCGATTCAAATCCCGGGGATAATCTGATTCAGATCTCGAAGGGGAGTGTTGAAACGCCCTTTGGGACACGGATCTCTCTCATCAGACCATCACGAATCACCGTCACCCTACAGAGGATCGAGACTGACCACTGACAACCGCCAACTCACAGCGGCAGTAAGCGGTCTTGAGATGCGAAGCCCGACTTTCTCGGATCTGGCCTATAGAACTGTGAGCAGATCTCCGATTGTATCCAGTATCAAATCCGGAGCCTCTGCTTTGAGGCGACTTGCGTCAGACGTTCCGGTCAGAACCCCGCCAGTCCAGGTACCTGCGGCTTTTCCAGCCTGAATGTCGATCACTGAGTCTCCAACATAGAGTGATTCATCTGGCTTGGCATTAAGCATTTTCATGCATTTCTGAAGGGGATCCGGAAAAGGCTTCAACCGAGATACTTCAGTTCGACCCACCACGCAACTCAGGTAGGGTTCGAGATTCTTCCTTTTTAGATAGGGCAGGATTACCTCAGATGGGGATGATGTAACGACGGCCATGGCAAACCCTCTCCGTTTCAGTTTGTCCAGAAGTTGGTTTGTCCCATCAATGAGGTCCACCGCTCCCCTTGAGAAAATGTCTCTAAACGCACGAATAGCCAGGATTCTGAATTGTTCGACCGCTCTATCTCGATCTTCCAAGTCAGGGGGGATCATGATATCGGAGAGGTTTTTCCCCTGACTCAGGTAGTCAAAGAGGGCCTCTTTTGAGAGCGTCAACTCCATTTCAAGAGATCCCATGATATCCTTTATGATCTCGTGGTAGACATCGATGGAATCGATGAGCGTGCCATCCATATCAAACATGACGGTCTTTATGGAGGGCAACGGTTTTCTCTGGAAGATCAGCATCGCTCGCAGACCTGGGTTTGAGAACAGCCTCGCTTGAAATTTGAGGAAAAAAGTCCTTACGCCTCCTGCGTCAAGTCCGCCGGAGGTCGAAACTCCTCCAATCTAACCCCGAAGAACCTCTTTGAGTATCTCGTGTCGTTGTATCCTCGAGGCCGACCCCAAGGCCGGTTCTCGAGTGACCTAGACTATACAGGAAAAGAGGGGCCCCAGCAATGTCTTTACTCCTTGACTTCATCCGCCCCAATCTGCTAGTTTGGGCAAGAGACCGCATCTATACGATAGCTGTGCATCCATGGTCGTGCAATCGTCAGAATCTAAGCTGCATCTGCAGGAACTCGTCCCACCTTTTGAGCTCCCTTCAAATGGCGGCGAGAGAGTAAACCTCTGGGATTACAAGATGCGAAAAAACCTTGTCATCTTGTTCCACCATGGAGGTCGATGTGCCCCTTGCCGGATGAGGCTGAGAGACTTCGCTCAACATTACAGAGACGTTTCGGACCGTGAATCAGAGATTCTCGCCATATCATCGGACGATTTGGAGACGAATCGAAGATTGGCCATTGAACTCGAGCTGCCTTACCCTCTCCTCTCTGATCTTGAGGGGACAGCGATTGAGAGGTACACACACTGGTGTGACGATAGAGAGGCACCGGTGCTACCCCTGCTTATTACAGACAGATTCAGTACGCTCTACACCCAGCACATAGCGAGCGAAGTTACCGAACTTCCAGATGATGAGGAGGTTCTCGACTGGCTTAACGCAATACGAGTCCAATGTCCAGAGTGTCCACAGATCTGAGCGAAGGCACTGAAAAATTGGAGAAGGAGGCCCCAGAGCACGAATTCACCCCGTAGTTGAACTCAAATGTGGATTGGATTTCTGGTGCACCTTCCCTATTGCACACGGGTAAACCATCCCAGAAATCAGAATTGGATCAACAACGGGGTAAAGGTTTTTTCGCCAAAAATCCTTAGCAAATTCGGCCTCTGTCGTCTCTCACAGAGCACGCTGAGCCTTAGAGGGACCTTCCTCTGGATTGGTGAGGGGCCAATCCAGAGGAGATCACGTGGCCTAATTTTTCGTCTCAAAAAATTAGGCCAAAAACCTTATGTGTTAACCCTCTCACTCTGTGAACTCTGAGAGCTCGAGCGACCCTGAGCAGGGCCGAAGGGGAGCGGGCGAGAGAAAGTAGGGAAGAGCGACTTTTTCAGACGTTTCTGAACTGAACCCATAGGATCTATAGAGGCTCCCCTGCAATGACGGGGTCCCCTTACCGAGCAGGAAATAGAGCGGATGAGAGACAATTCGCACCTTCTCCAGGTGGAGGAGCTCAAGACCTACTTCTACACCTTCGAGGGCATCGCGAAGGCCGTTGATGATGTGAGCTTCTATTTGGATCAAGGGGAAACTCTGGGGCTGGTCGGGGAGTCCGGTTGTGGCAAGAGTGTGACGGCGCTTTCGATCATGCGTCTCATACCGGAGCCACCGGGACGGATCGTCCATGGCAGGATCGACTTCGGCAAGACAAACCTTCTCGAACTTACCATGGCCGATATGCGGCGCATCAGAGGGAACCGGATCTCCATGATATTCCAGGAGCCCATGACCTCCCTCAATCCGGTGTTTACGATCGGGGACCAGATCGCTGAGATGTTCGTCCTCCATCAAAAACTCAGCAAAAAGGACAGCTGGGATCGAGCCATCGAGATGCTGAGAATGGTCCAGATCCCCTCGCCGGAAAGGCGGGTCCATGAGTATCCTCATCAGCTATCTGGAGGGATGAGACAGCGAGCCATGATTGCCATGGCGCTTGCCTGTGATCCGGAGATTCTCATCGCCGATGAGCCGACCACAGCCCTTGATGTAACCATTCAGGCACAGGTCATCGATCTGATGCTGAAGCTCAAGGAGGATTTTGAAGCGGCCATTGTACTGATTACCCATGATTTAGGGGTGGTTGCTGAGATCGCCCAGCGAATCGAAGTGATGTATGCGGGCAAAGTGGTGGAGGAGGCGAGTACGACGGCGATCTTTGAGGATCCCAAACATCCCTATACCAAGGGCCTTCTCAAATCGATTCCCATGTTAGGCCA